>JAKOZZ010000266.1 GCA_029779755.1 Pseudomonadota bacterium | reverse complement strand
GCCGGCAGCGGCACGGCGGGCCAGGTGCTGGTGATGCACGACATGCTCGGCATCAACCTGGGCAAGATGGCCCGCTTCGTGCACGACTTCATGAGCGAGGCCGGCAGCGTGCGCGGTGCGATCGAGACCTACGTGAAGGCGGTCAAGAGCGGGCGGTTCCCCGACGACACGAAGCACGCGTGGTGAGGAAGCATGCGCGGTGAGTGCGCGCCGACGCACGCCGCTGCCTGGTGCCCCGAGCCGGACTCGAACCGGCACGCCTTGCGGCCGCGGATTTTAAGTCCGCTACGTCTACCGGTTTCGTCATCGGGGCGCTACACGGCGGGCGCGATTATCGCATCGGGGCTCCGATCGATCGCGACGGCGGGACGACCCAGGCCGATCAGCCGCGCGGCGCACGCGCCCGCAACAATCCCTCCACGCGGTCGACGACACGCGCCACACGCGCCTCGAAGGGCCCATACGAAACGGACTGCGCGAACGCGGCGGCCCGGGCGGCGAGCGCCGTGTCACCGACCAGGCGTTGCGTCAGGCCCGGCAGCGCCGCGGGATCGCCGTCGTGCGGCCAGTACAGGGCCGCACCCGACTGCTCCGCGCGCAGGCTGGTCAGCCACTGCTCGGTGTGCATGGGCAGCAGCAGGACCGGCCTGCCCCCTTCGAGCAGCGTATCCGTCGTCTGCCCCCCGTGGCAGACCGCAGCGTCGCATTGCGCGACGACGCTGCGCATGCGCAGCGGCGCGGGACTGAAGCGCAGCGTCGGCGATTCGAAGCGTCTGACCGTCGCGCGCGGAATCTCGGCGGCGTACACCAGCACGCGCGCCGGCGCGCGGCGCAGGGCGTCGAGCATGGGCTCGAGATGCGCGTAGCGCCCCTTCAGGTACGCGAACACCTTCGGTCCGTCGCCGGCCGGCCACACCGGTTCGGCACCCGTATCCAGGTTGTTGATCGGACCGGTGTACTCCGCATCGCTGCGCGCGCCGTACGCATCCAGTGCGGGCAGACCGCACACGACGACGGCCTCCGTCTCGTACACGTCCGCGACCCGGGCGATCGGAGGCGCCTGCAGCGCCTGCAGGGCCGCGTTGGCACTGCGCACCAGGCGCGTCTCGGTGTCCGCCAGGCGCGCTTCGGCCGCGCGCGGATCGGTCCACCAGCGGTACGGCGGCAGCGGGGTGCGCTGCGGCGGAATCACGAACCCGTTGCCGATCGCCATGCGCGGAACGCCCAGGCCACGGGCCGCGAGCATGGCGGACGGCGCATGGTCGAATACCAGACAGTCGGGCGCCAGGAGCCGGTACAGTTCGCGCCACGCCCGGGCCAGGGAGGTCAAGCCGGCCGGATCGAGGAACCCGTAGCGCAGCATCGTCTCGGTGAAGTTCAGATCGAACCCGCCGCCGCGCACGGGGTGCCGCCACAGCGGCGCCTGCAGGAAGCGCAGCCCGTGCGCACCGAGCATCGCCTCGCCGCGTGCGATGTCGTTGAGGATCATCATCGGTTCATGCCCGCGCGCACGCAGCGCAAGTGCGAGCGGAAGGAAGCGGCCGATGTGGCCGAGATCGGAGCCGAGCTCCCAGACGAGCGCGACAGTGGCCATCGGGTCGATGCAGGCAGTGGGAGGGGCGGTGGGGCAGGCAGTGGGGCGAACGGTGAACGGGCCGGCGGACGGCACCCGCACCCGCAGCCTCGACCGCGCAGTATGCCTCAGCCAGCCGAGGGGCCGTGCTGCAACGCGCGGGCGGACCTCCCCTATTCGGCCGAGGTCTCGAACAGTCCCCGCGTGCGGATGAAGTCGATCACCTCGCGCAGCCCCTGCTGCGTCTTGAGGTTGGTCATCACGAACGGACGCTCGCCGCGCTGCTGGCGTGCGTCACGCGCCATCACCTCGAGCGATGCGCCCACGTGCGGTGCGAGGTCGGTCTTGTTGATGACCAGCAGGTCCGAGCGGGTGATGCCCGGGCCGCCCTTGCGCGGGATCTTCTCGCCGCCGGCGACGTCGATCACGTAGATCGTCAGGTCCGACAGCTCGGGGCTGAAGGTGGCGGCGAGGTTGTCGCCACCGGACTCGATGAACACGACGTCGGCGTCGGGGTACCGTTCCAGCATGCGGTCGACCGCTTCCAGGTTGATGGAGGCGTCCTCGCGGATCGCGGTGTGGGGGCATCCGCCGGTCTCCACGCCGACGATGCGTTCCGGCTCGAGCGCGCCGGCCACCGTCAGCAGGCGCTGGTCCTCCCGGGTGTAGATGTCGTTGGTGACCACCACCAGGTCGTAGCGCGTGCGCATCGCCTTGCACAGCATCTCGACGAGCGTCGTCTTGCCGGATCCGACGGGGCCGCCGATGCCGACGCGCAGCGGAGGAAGGGACTTGGTGCGATTCATGGCCGGGTCCTGCATGAGGTGGGGGATGTGCGGTGCGTTGTGGATCAGTGCAGTGTGAGTCAGTACGGCGTGAAGCAGCGCGGTCTGAAGCGGTGCGGTGTGATGCGGTGCGCCGTGACGCGTCGGATCACGATCGGAACAGGCGCGTGTACTGACGTTCGTGCCGCATCGCCATGATCGAGGCGACCGGCGCGAAGCTCCAGCCTTCGTCCGGCAGCGGGTCGGCCAGACGGGGCCGCAACGCGATCTGCATGCGCTGCCCCGCGGTCTGTCCGAGCGGCACGAGCTTGACCGCGGCCTGCACCTGGTTCTCCAGCCAGGCGAACCCCCAGCCGAAGACCGCGGCACGTTCGGGAAGGCCTTGCGCGGCACAGCACAGTGCATAGCCGGCCGGCGCGGCGAGCCGGTGTCCGCAGGCCGCGGCGAGCGACGCCTCGGCGCCGCCGGGGTACAGCGTCGTCAGCCAGCGCAGCAGCGCCGCACCGACCTGCCGGGTCTCGGCGCGCGCTTCGGCGCTGTCGCGGCTGGCGACGAACGCGCGGTCCGCCGCCTGCAGCGCCTGCGCATCGCGCGCGGCCACGGCGCGGCATGCGCCGACCACCGCGGGCAGTTCGCGCACGGCGAACGCCTGCCGCCACTGGGTGTCGATCCAGGCCAGCGCGCTCGCTTCGTCGTGAACCAGCCCCGCGTCGCAGGCGGTCTCGAGGCCTTGCGAATAGCTGAACGCACCGGTCGGCAGTGCCGGCGAGGCCAGCTGCAGCAGCGCCGGCAGCCAGCCGGGCAATTCAGTGTCCATGGCCGTCCGCGTGTCCATGGCCGTCCGAGTGCCCATGGCCGTCCGAGTGTCCATGCGCGTCCGTGGAGCCGTACGCGCCCGCCTCCGGCTCGAAGGGCGCCCAGGCGCGCTGCGTGCGCACGCCCATGCGCACCAGCATGTCGACCAGCACCGCGTCGTAGCCGAACATCAGCGCGTCGTGCAGCACCTGCACCGGCACGTGGCGATTGCCGAGGTGATAGGCCGCCCGCGCCA
>JAKOZZ010000189.1 GCA_029779755.1 Pseudomonadota bacterium | reverse complement strand
CGGCGTGGCGATCGACCGCAGCGGGTCGCGCGCCAGCCTGCGACGCTGGATCCTGCTCGGGCTGGCGCCGCTCGCCCTCGGCTTCACCGCGATGCTGCACCCGATCGGCGGGCCGGCGGCGTTGCCCGCATGGCTGGCCCTGACGTCGCTGGTCACGTATCTCGCGTATTCGTGCGTGTCGATCGCGCACCAGGCGTGGGGGTCGACCCTCGGGACCACCGCCTCCGAGCGCACACGGGTGACGTCGGTGCGTGAAGCGTTCGGCCTGGTCGGCGTGGTCACGGCCGCCGGACTGCTGGCGACTGGCAGCACGGGCGCGCTGTCGGTCTGCTTCGTCGCCCTCGCCGGGCTGGCGACGATCGTGCTGCAGGGGGCGCCCTCGCCGTTCGCGGGCGCCGGTGTCGCGCGCACGTCGGGGGGCGGCAGTGGCGGTACGGACACGCAGGTTCTCCGCCCCGGCGACCCGGCCGCAGTGTCCGGCAGATCCGGCGGCGGCTGGACGGCCTGGCGCGAGATCTTCGGCAATCGCGCGTTCCGCTGGCTGCTGGCCGCATTTGTGCTCAACGGCATCGCCACGGCGATCCCGGCCACGCTCGTGCTGCTGTACGTGCGCGACGTGCTGGGCGCGAGCGAGCGCATGGGCGCGGTCTTCCTGATCGCCTACTTTCTGTCGGGCGCGCTCGGCATGCCGCTGTGGGTGCGGGCCACGCGCGCGTACGGGTTCCGTCACGCCTGGCTGCTGGGCATGACCTTCGCCGTGCTCGCCTTCGTCTGGACACTGGGCCTGGGGCGCGGCGACTGGGCGCCGTTTCTGGCCGTCTGCGTGCTCACCGGTCTTGCGCTGGGCAGCGATCTGGCGGTGCCGTCGGCGTGGCTGGCGGCGATCATCAACGACGCCGGCCACGCCGGCCGCCGCGAGGGCGCGTACTTCGGCGTGTGGAGCCTGGCGACGAAAGCCAACCTCGCGATCGCGGCCGGCACCGCCCTGCCGCTGGTGGCGTGGTTCGGCGGACCCGCACAGGGCGTCGGCGCGCAGCATGCCGCCGAAAGCACCCTGGCGCTCAGCCTCGTGTACGCGGCGCTGCCCAGCGCCTTCAAGCTCGCCGCCGGCGTCCTCGTCCTGCTGGCCCCCACCCCCGACCACGCGGGACGCGCCGACGCACATCCCCCCGGAGCCCCATCATGATCCTGCGCGCACGCGCCTTCCTTCTGCTCCTTGCAGCCAGCCTCCTCGCGGGCGGCTGCACGAGCATCGACCCCGGCACCTATGCCCGCCAGGCGCCCGCGCTCGAACTGCGCCGCTATTTCGACGGCACGATCGACGGCTGGGGCATGGTGCAGGACCGGTCCGGCAAGGTGCTGCGCCGGTTCACGGTCACCATCGAGGCGCGCTGGAACGGCGACGTCGGAACGCTCGACGAGCGCTTCGTGTGGTCGGACGGCGAGCGCCAGCGGCGGGTGTGGACCGTGCGCGACCTCGGGGACGGTCGCTACGCGGGCAGCGCCGAGGACGTCGTCGGCAGCGCGGCGGGGCGGACCGCCGGCAATGCGCTGAACTGGCGGTACACGATGGC
Source organism: Pseudomonadota bacterium (assembly GCA_029779755.1). Lineage (GTDB taxonomy): Bacteria > Pseudomonadota > Gammaproteobacteria > Burkholderiales > Burkholderiaceae_E > Quisquiliibacterium. The sequence goes on along the minus strand of JAKOZZ010000189.1, from coordinate 30,488 downwards.
GATCCCCCTGGACGGCCGCACCTGGCACATCGACTTCGACGACTGGATGTTCCTGGTCGACGATCGCGTGATGCTGAACCGGGCGACGATGCACAAGTTCGGCATCCGCGTCGGCGAAGTCACGCTTTCCTTCACGCGACGTTGAACATGCGTTCCCTGAACGAGCCGATCCGCGACTGGCGGCGGCGACGCGTGTGGATCGTCGGCGCCTCGACGGGCATCGGCGCGAGTCTTGCGCACGCGCTCCTGCGCGCCGGCGCACGCGTGGCGCTCACGGCGCGCAGCGCCGCCGCCCTGGAGGAGATCGCGCGCGCAGCGCCGGACGACGTGCTCGTGCTGCCGGCGGACGTGACCGACGCGAAGGGACTGCGGCGGGCGCACGACCAGCTCATGGCCCGCTGGGAGGGGATCGACCTCGTGATCTGGAACGCCGGCACCTACACGCCGATGCGCGCGCACGAGTTCGACCTGGACGCGGCGCTGCACACGCTGGACACCAACCTCACCGCGGTCTACAACGGCCTGTCGGTGGCGCTGCCGACGCTGATCCGGCAGCGCCAGGGCGGCATCGCACTGGTGGCCAGCGTGGCGGGCTATCGCGGACTGCCCCGCTCGCTCGCCTACGGCCCGAGCAAGGCCGCCCTGCACAACCTGGCCGAATCCCTGTACATGGACCTGCACCCGCTGGGCGTGTCGACCTACCTGATCAACCCGGGCTTCGTGCGCACGCGGCTCGTGGCGCGCAACGATTTCCACATGCCCGCGCTGATCGATCCCGACCAGGCCAGTGCGCACATCCTCGAGGGCCTGGCGGCAGGGCGCTTCGAGATCCACTTCCCGTCCCGGTTCACACGCGCGCTGAAGCTGCTGCGGCTGCTGCCGTACCGCGCGTATTTCGCGCTCGTCCGATCGTATACGGGCAGCGACGCCGCGCCGGCGCAGCGCGCGCACGACGCGCTGCGGTGAACGGTGCGATCCGGAGCCCACCCATGGCCCCCACCAATGCGCCGAACGACGTCCCGCTGACCCGCGTGGTGCGCTTCTTCGAGTCGCTGCGCCCGGAGGACGTGGCGCGCATCGGCGAGCTCTACGCCGCCGACGCGCACTTCGTCGATCCGTTCAACGACGTCCGCGGCGTCGCGGCGATCGAACGCATCTTCGCGCACATGTTCGAGCAGCTCGACGGTCCGCGCTTCGTCGTGCACGAACGCCTCGATGCCGGCGGGCAGGCGTTCCTGACCTGGGACTTCGAATTTCGGTTCCGCGCGGGTGCGCCGACGGGCCTGCAGCGCATCCACGGCGGCACCCACCTGCGCTTCGACCATGATGGAAAAGTGGTCTTGCATCGCGACTACTGGGATGCCGCAGGCGAGCTGTACGAGAAGCTGCCGCTGATCGGTGCGGTGATGCGCTGGCTGCGCCGCAGAGCGGGAACACCCGGCTGACGGGGTGCGCACGGGGACCGGCCGCGACGGCGGCGGCCGGGTCGCCGGAGGGCGCGTCGGGCCGGCCGTCGGGCCGCCGGCCCGACAGGATTCACCGAAACGTCACCGGGGCTTGCTAGAATGCCGGGTTGACTTTTGGGTGCCAACATGCTTTATCCGCAGCTCTTCCAGTCCTTCGAACGTGTGCGCTGGAGTCTCGACACCGACATCCCGTGGGATCGGTTCGACGCGTCCCTGCTCAGCGACGAGCAGGCGCGCACGATCAAGATGAACGCGATCACCGAATGGGCGGCGCTGCCGGCGACGGAGATGTTCCTGCGCGACAACCGTCACGACAGCGACTTCTCGGCGTTCATGTCGGTGTGGTTCTACGAGGAGCAGAAGCACGCGCTGGTGCTGATGGAATACCTGCGACGCTTCCGCCCCGACCTGCTCCCGACCGAGGAGGAACTGCACGCGGTGCGCTTCGAATTCGACGAGGCGCCGGCGCTCGAGACCCTGATGCTGCATTTCTGCGGCGAGATCCGCCTGAACCACTGGTACCGCAAGGCGGCCGAATGGCACACCGAGCCGGTGATCAAGGCGATCTACGACATCATCTCGCGCGACGAGGCGCGGCACGGCGGCGCATACCTGCAGTACATGAAGCGCGCGATCGGCCAGTTCGGCGACTCGGCGCGCGCCGCCTTCGCGAAGATCGGCGTGCTGATGGCCAGCGCACGGCGGACCACGCAGGCGCTGCACCCGACCAACCTGCACGTGAACAAGGCGCTGTTCCCCAACGACACCGTACAGAGCCGGCTCCCGGAGCCCGGGTGGCTCGAGCGCTGGCTCGACGAACAGATCCAGTTCGACGCCGCGTGGGAAGGCAAGGTGGTCGACCGGATCCTGCACAACCTGTCGCTGCTGTTCGAGCGCAGCTTCAAGACGGCCCAGGATCTGAACCGCTACCGGCGCGAACTCACGCGCGCGGAACCCGCCCCGACCTGAGCGGTCGCGATCCGGATCGCTGCGGTCGCGGTCCGGCGCGCGGCGCCCGCGGACCGGAGCACATGGAATACAGGCGGCCCGGGCCGCGTTCACGGAGCACAAGCGTGTCCTTGCCGATCGCACCGTGCCGTTCTCCCCTCGCCCCATCCGCCTCTCCGCCCCGCCCCCCGCGGCCCACTTCCCGGGAGCACTGCTCGTGATCGCCGACGAGCCCCAGGCGGACGGGTTCGCGGCGACGCTGGTCGCGCTGCTGCCCAGGCTTCGGCGCTATGCACGCACGCTGGTCCATGAGCCCGCGGCCGCCGACGATCTCGTGCAGGACACCCTCGAGCGCGCGTGGGCGCGCCGCGCCCAATGGATCCCCGGCAGCGATCTGCGCGCGTGGCTGTTCGCGATCATGCACAACCGCCGGATCGACCTGCTGCGGGGCGATCGCACGGTCGCGACCGACGACGACACGCTCCAGGACCTGGCCGACACCGCGGAAGGTCATGCGCACGTCGAGCCGATCGACCGCATCGACCTGCAGCGCGCGTTCGACCGGCTGGGGCCCGAGCATCGCCAGGTGCTGCTGCTCGTGGCCGTCGAGCAGGCCACGTACGAGGAGGCCGCCGCCATCCTGTCGGTGCCGATCGGCACCGTCATGTCACGACTCTCGCGCGCACGGCAGCGTCTGCGCGAGGAGATCGGCCACGTCCGGGACGGGGGCGAACCCCGAACGCCCGGAACCCGGCTGAAGCGCATCAAATGAACCCCAGCATCGACGACTCCGAACTGCAGGCCTGGGTCGACGGCCGTCTGCCGGCGGACGCGCAGGCGCGGGTGGCGGCCGCCCTGGCCCAGGATCCCGCGCTCGCGGCGCGGGCCGAACACTACCGCCGGCTGAACGACGCCCTCGCCGACCTGTTCGCGGATGCGCTCGACGAGCCGGTGCCCGAGCGGCTGCTGCATGCCGCGCGCGGCGGGCCGGCGGCACGGACGCGGTCGGAGCGGTCGGAGGCGGCGGACAGCGCGCTCCCGGCGGCCCGGCCCGGCCACCCGCCCGCGGGCGGCGGCAACGCCCCGTCCGACCGGTACCGTCCGGGCGCGCCCGCATCGCGCTGGCTCGCGCTGGCCGCGTCGTTCCTGGTCGGCATCGGCGGCGGATGGCTGCTCCATGCAACGCAGGCGCCGTCGGGCCCGGCCGCAGCGACGCTGGCGCCGGAGATCCGCGGCCTGGATCGGGCCGCCGCGGTCGCCCACGCCGCCTACGCGCCCGAGGTCCGGCATCCGGTCGAGGTGGGCGCGTCGGAACAGACCCACCTGGTGGCCTGGCTGTCCAAGCGCCTGGGCGCGCCGCTGAAAGTGCCCGACCTGGGCGGCGAGGGCTTCCGGCTGATCGGTGGCCGGCTGCTCCCCGACGACACCGGCGTGGCGGCGCAGTTCATGTTCGAAGCCGTCGGCGGACAGCGCCTGACGCTGTACGTGCGGCGGGACGCCGACGGCGCCGATACGGCGTTCCGGTTCTCCGAGGAGCATGGGCTGCTGACGTTCTACTGGCTCGACCGCGGCTTCGGCTACGCGTTGTCGGGCGAACTCGCCCGTGACACGATGCAGGCCGTCGCCACCTCGGTCTACCGCCAGCTCAATCCGTGACCCTTCCACTGCCTCCCGCCGCGTTCGAAGCCAAGATCGTCCCGCCTGCCGGGCTCGCAGACGCGCTGCGCCCCTGTCCGCGTCCGCTCGTGTTCACCAACGGCGTGTTCGACCTGCTGCACCGCGGCCACGTCACCTACCTGGCGCGCGCACGCGCGCTCGGTGCGTGCCTGGTGGTCGCGGTCAACAGCGATGCGTCGGTGCGGCGCCTGGGCAAGGGCGAAGACCGCCCGATCAACGCCTGCGAAGACCGGATGGCCGTGCTGGCCGCGCTCGGCTGTGTCGACGTGGTCACCTTCTTCGAGGAGGACACGCCGCTGGCGCTGATCCTCGCAGCACGTCCCGACGTGCTGGTGAAAGGCGGCGACTGGCCGGTGGACCGCATCGTCGGTGCGTCGGAGGTGCGCGCCGCCGGCGGTCGGGTGGTGTCGATCCCCTTCGAGTTCGAGCGTTCGACGACGCGCATGCTGGAACGCATCCGGTCACGCGCCTGATCCCGTCGCGCCGTGGGGCGCCCGGACGCGGAACGTGCGGTCAGCGCGCCTGGGTGCCGGCGCCTGCGGCGGCGCCTTCGCTGCCGGGCGCGCGCGGCGCACCCTCGGCCGCGGGTGCACCGCCCGGCGCCGTTGCCGCCGCGGCTGCCGCATCCCCCCGCCCCCGGTCGGCCGGCAGGCGTTCTGCGGGCACGGACGGCGGAATGCACGGCCGCACCGGCTGCCGGGCCTCGGCGGCGATCGCGGCCAGCCATTCGGCCGTCTTCTCGGACGGCACGGACGCATCGATCAGCAGGCGGATTCCGGTCTCGCCGGCATCCGCACGCACCGATGTCCCGAACCCCTGGATCAGCGCCACGACCGCGTCGCGGCGCGCCGCATCCAGGGGCCCCAGCTCGTGGCACGCGGCCAGCGTCCCGGCGACGCCGGGCGCGCCGGCGCCAGACGCGCCTGCGGTGGCCGGCAGCACGCTGAGACGCTCGGGCGCCACCTGCCGCTCGATGCGCGCGGGGTCGCGTGCCCCCGGAATCCAGGCATCGAGCAATCCCTGCCACCAGAAGAACAGCAGCAGGTTGACCAGGACCAGCAGCAGCAGGGCCGCCCTCATGCGCCCGCTCCGCGTGCGGACACGTCGGCCGCAGGGGCCTGTCTCAGGTCGCCGAGGCGCGCAGACACGTCCCCGACCGACACCTCGACCACCCCCTCGGGCGTCTGCAACAGCAGGCAGCCATCGGGCCCGACGCCCCGGGCGATGCCGACCAGCGTGGGCCGCCCGCTCTCGATCACCGACACCTCGCGGCCGGCGAGCACGTCGAACGGCGCCCATTCGGACGCCGTGTCGCCGAACCCCTCGCGCAGGAACCGCTCGATGCGTCGGATCAGGCCGCCGGCGATCCGCCCCGCGAGCACGTCGCGCGACACCGGCATCGGATGACGGTCGAACAGGCCGGCCACCGGCTGCCCGATCCGTTCGGCCAGCGCGGCCGGCATGCGCAGGTTGAGCCCCTGGCCGGCGACGATGCGCCGCATCTGCGGCGACAGGCGGGACTCGATCAGCATGCCCCCCACCTTGCGGCCGTCGCGCAGCAGGTCGTTGGGCCACTTCAGCCCGATGCCCGGGACCAGGGGCGCCAGGGTGCGCGCGACCTCGACGCCGAGCGCGATCGAGAGGCCGGTGAGCGCCGGCGCGGCCGGATCGAACGGGTCGTCGCAGGCGACGGAGACCGTCAGGGAATCGTCGGGGTCGCTGATGAACACGCGTCCGCGTCGTCCGCGGCCGGCGACCTGCATGCCGGCCAGCAGCACGCAGCGGTGGCCGCCGGGTCCCATCGGGCGGCGCATCAGCTCGAGGTTGGTGGAGTCGATGGTGTCGACCACCTCGATCGACGCTTCGGGCAGACCGGCCGCCGGTGCCACCACCGCGCGGTCGTACGGCATCGCACGGGTCGTGTCCCGGCGCGATTCAGGGCGGTCGTCGGGGGCTCTGGTCACGGGGAGAATCATATCCTGTACCCTCCGGCAGGCACGGCGGGACGGTGCGCGATCCGCGCGTCCGCCGTGCGCGTCCCGATGCCGATCCAGCCCAGCACACGCCCGTCCGCTCTCGTCCAGGTGATGCTCGTCGCATACCTCGCGGCGCTTGCGTATGGCAGCCTCTACCCGATGCAGGGCTGGCGGCCGATCGGCGGCTCGCCGATCGCGTTCCTCACCGAACCGTGGCCGCGCTACTGGACCCGTCTCGACCTGCTCGCCAACGTGGTCGTCTACGCGCCGCTGGGCGGCATCGTCGTGGCGCTGCTGCGGCGCGCCGAGCTCGGGTCGATCCGGGCAGCGCTGCTGGCGGCCCTCGCCGGCAGCGCCGTGTCGATCCTCCTCGAATCGCTGCAGAACTACCTGCCCGGCCGCGTGCCCTCGCGGCTCGACTGGATCGCGAACACCGGCGGGGCGCTGCTGGGCGCCCTGCTCGCGACGGCCTGGGCGCGGCAGGAGCGGCGCCACCCGGCCTGGCAGCGGGCCAGCCTGCAACCGTTCGACGCGTCGCTGGGCCTGACGCTGCTGGCCGCCTGGGTGGTCATCCAGAGCCATCCGCAGCGGGTCCTGTTCGGGCACGGCGCCCTGATCGATCCGCCGATGCTGCTGCACCGTCTCGACCCGGCGTACGCGGTGCTGGCCGAAGCGCTGGCGGCAGGCGGCGCATTCGTCACGATCGGGATGCTGGTGCGCGAGCTCCACCCGCCGGCCGCCCCGCGCGGCCTGCTGACGACGGCGGTGATCGCCGCCGCCCTGCTGGCGAAGACCCTCGGCGCCGCCTGGCTGCGCGGACCGAATCTCGCGTTCGCGTGGCTGTCGGCGGGCGCGCAGGGCGGACTGGTGATCGGCGCGATCGCGCTGGCGCTGCTCGCGTCCGCGCGGCGGCGCGCCCGCCTGCGGATCGCCATCGTCGCCCTGCTGTGCACTGCAGCGCTGACCAACGTCTTTCCCGTCGACACGTACCACGAGACGATGTCGAGCCCGTCCTCGGCGGGCGCGTGGCGCAACTTCGACGGCCTGCTGCGCGGCGCCGCCCTGTTCTGGCCGGTCGCCGCCCTCGCGTGGAGCATCCGCCGGCTGGCCGCGCTGCGCGCGGAGGCCGGTTCTATAATGGCCCGGACACCATGAACTCCTTCTACAAGCACCACATCTTCTTCTGCACGAACCGCCGCGAAGACGGCGATCGTCCGTGCTGCGCCCACCGCAACTCCGAGGCGCTGCAGGCGCACGCGAAGGCGCGCGTCAAGGCGCTGGGCCTGGCCGGCGAAGGCCGCATCCGCGTGAACAAGTCGGGCTGCCTCGATCGCTGCGAGCACGGTCCGGTCGTCGTCGTGTATCCCGACGCCGTCTGGTACACCGTGATCGACGAGAAGGACGTCGACGAGATCATCGACGCACACCTGGTCGGAGGTCGGCCGGTCGACCGCCTGCGTCTGGAATGAACGCCGGCACCACGGTCGTGACGCTCGCGGGCCCCGAGGGCGCGATCGACGTCGCCATCGACCGGCCCGCGTCCACGCCCCGCGGCGGCGCCCTCGTCGCCCATCCGCACCCGCTGTACGGCGGCACGCGCGACAACAAGGTGGTGCAGACCCTGGCCCGGGCGCTGGTGCAGGCCGGCTACCTGTGCTGGCGACCGAACTTCCGCGGGGTCGGCGCCTCGGCGGGCGCCCACGACGCCGGGCGCGGCGAAACCGACGACCTGCTCTGGCTGACCCGGCAGCTGCGTACCGACCCGGCCTTGTCCGGCACGCCCGATGCCCCCCTGGTGCTCGCCGGCTTCTCGTTCGGAAGCTTCGTGCAGACGCGGGTGGCGTCGCGCCTCGCGGCGGCGGGTACGCCCGCGCAGCGGATGATCCTGGTCGGGCCGGCCACCTCGCGGTTCGAGGTCGACACCGTTCCTGCCGACACGCTGGTCATCCATGGCGAGGTCGACGACGTCGTTCCGCTGTCGTCGGTGTTCGACTGGGCGCGACCGCAGGGACTGCCCGTCGTGGTGATCCCGGGCACGGACCACTTCTTCCACCGCCGGCTGCCCGTGCTGAAGCGGCTGGTGCTGGGCTTCCTCGCCGCGCCGGCCGGCATCGACGGCGCACCGGATTCCGAATGACGGCGCGCGATGGAGCACGACGCGCACCTGATCCTGCACAAGACCGACAAGGCGCTGCAGGAGCTGCGCCACCGCACCTACGGACTGAACCCGCGGGTGCGGCAGATCCTGATCCTCATCGACGGACGCCGCAGCTGCCGCGAACTCGCCCGCATGATGCCGGGCCAGGAACTCGCCCAGTGCGTGCAGATGCTGCAGGAACAGGGGTTCGTGCAGCGCGTGCGCGGCGACGGGCCCGCCGACCCGGGCACGGCGGCGCCGCGACCGACACCCCCCGACACGGGGTCGGCGCCGCCGCGGCAGGCACCCGCCGACCCGCGCACGTCGCCGCCCCGGCCGACACCCGCTGCGCCCGGCGCGACCGCGGAGCTGCACGCCCTGCAGCGCCGGGTGGTGCGCCTGCTCCTCGATGCGATCGGCCCGCACGGTGACGAGCTCGCGATCCGCGTCGAACGCAGCCGCAGCCTCGACGAACTGCGCGCGCTGCTGCCGGCCGCCGCATCGGTGGTGGAGGCCGTGTCGGGACGCCCTGCCAGCCTGCGCTTCCTGGAGCGCGTCGCGTCGATCCGGGACACGCCATGACGCGTGACCTCGACCCGCGGCTGGTGTTCGCCAAGACCGAGTCGGGTGCGGCCGAGGTGGCTGCGCGCGCGCACAAGCTGTCGATCTCCGAGCGCCGCATCCTGATCCTGCTCGACGGACGGCGGCGTCTGGCCGACCTCCCTCCGTTCGCCCGCCCCGGCGAGCTCGCGCCGATCGTCGACCGGCTCGAGTCCTGCGGGCTGATCGCCCTGGCCGGCATCGCGGAGGACGTGGCCCCGCGCGAGGACGATCTGCGCCGGCAGAAGGAGCGTGCGGTCCAGGCACGGCTGCTGACGGCGCTGGACGGCGCCTTCGAGCGGGAGGTCGGCGCGGCCGGCCTGATCCTGGAGGCGCGGCTGCGCGACTGCGTGAACCTCGAGGTGTTCCGGCGCGTGCTGCGCGAGGCGATCGACACGGTCGAGCGGATGCGCGGACGCGAAGCCGCCGAGCGCCTGCTGGCCCTCGTGCGGCCGCTGTACGCGGAACTCGTCGCCCCCTGAAGCGCAGTGCGGGATCGGCCGGGAGCGCAGCGGCCCGGCGACTATAATCCGCGCCTCCCCCTCCTGCGGCTGGCGTCCAGGGCCTCGGCGACCGTCGCAGGCCCGGGCGTGCGCCGGACCTCCGGACGATGCAGATGAAACCCCTTCGCACTTCCCTGATCGCCGCGGCATTCGCGCTGCTGCCGTTCGCGGCCTGGTCGCAGCTGCCGCCCCCGACGCTCGCTGCGCGCTCGTCGCTGCTGCTCGACATGAGCTCGGGACAGACGCTGGCCGCCAGCGACGCCGACACGAAGATCGAGCCCGCCTCGCTCACCAAGCTGATGACCGCGTACCTGGTGTTCGCGGCCCTGCGCGACAAGAAGCTCACGCTCGACCAGCGCCCGCCGGTGTCGGCGCCGGCGTACAAGGCCATCGGCTCGCGCATGTTCGTCGAGCCCGCCCGGCCGGCCACCGTGGACGAGCTGCTGCACGGCATGATCGTGCAGTCGGGCAACGACGCCTCGATCGTGCTGGCCGAGGCGGTCGCCGGGACCGAGGCCGGCTTCGCCGAGCTGATGAACCGGGAAGCCGCGCGCATCGGCATGAAGAACACCCGCTTCCGCAACGCGACGGGGCTGCCCGACCCGGCGCACTACACGACGGCGCGCGATCTCGGGCTGCTGACCGTGCGCCTGATCGAGGACTTCCCGCAGGACTATGCCAAGTACTACTCGCTGAAGGAGTACACGTACAACAAGATCCGGCAACCGAACCGCAACCGGCTGCTCTTCCTCGACCCGTCGGTCGACGGCGTCAAGACGGGGCACACCGACGCGGCCGGCTACTGCCTGATCGCGTCGAGCCGGCGCGAGCAGGCCGGCGCGGGCTTCCACCGCCGGCTGCTGTCGGTGGTCACCGGGACGGCGTCCGAGTCGGCGCGCGCGATCGAGTCGCAGAAGCTGCTGAACTACGGCTTCCAGAACTTCGAGGCGGTGAAGGTGCTGACCGCGGGCCAGCCGCTCGGCAAGTACCAGGTCTGGAAGGGGGCGGCGAACGAGGTGTCCGCGGGCTTCGAGCAGGACGTGTTCGTGACGGTCGCCAAGGGACAGGCGGGCGCGATCAAGGCCGAGGTCGAACGCGTGCAGCCGCTGATCGCACCGGTGACGCGGGGGCAGCGCATCGGCACGATGCGCGTGAAGCTCGGCGATCAGGTGCTGGCCGAACGGCCCGTGCTGGCGCTGGCCGCGGTCGACCAGGCCGGCCTCTTCGGACGCGCCTGGGATACGATCCGCCTGTGGATGAGCAAGTGACCCGGGCGAAGCGCGCCGCCCGCACCCGGGGCGCGCGGCGCCGCTGACGGAGCAGCCATGTCGGACCCGCAGTTCGTGTTCCTGAACGATGCGTTCGTGCCGCTCGACGAGGCACGCGTCCCCGTGCTCGACCGGGGCTTCATCTTCGGAGACGGCATCTACGAAGTGGTGCCCGTCTACGGCGGCCGGCCGTTCCGCATCGCCGAGCACCTGGCGCGGCTCGAGCGCAGCCTGGCGAAGGTGCGGATCGCCAATCCGCGCGATGCGGCCGGCTGGACGCACCTGATCGAGCAGCTGGTGCAACGGCATCCCTGGCCCGACCAGGTCGTGTACCTGCAGGTCACGCGCGGCGTCGCCCGGCGCGACCATGCGTTTCCCGAGGGCGTCGCGCCGACCGTGTTCGCGATGTCCAACCCGTTCGTGCACGTGCCGCCGGCGGTGCGCGCGCGCGGCATCGCCGTCGTGACGCTGCCCGACGAGCGCTGGCTGCACTGCGACATCAAGTCGACCTCGCTGCTGGGCAACGTGCTGGCCCGGCAGGCGGCGGTGGACGCCGGCGCCGCCGAGTGCGTGATGTTCCGCAACGGGTTCATGACCGAGGGCTCGGCCAGCAACATCTGGGTGGTCCGCGACGGCCGCGTGCTGGGCGCCCCGCGCGACCACCTCGTCCTCGAAGGGATCCGGGTCGGACTGATGGAGGCGCTGTGCGCCGCCTGCGGACTGCCGCTGGAGTTCCGCAACATCACCCGCGAGGAGGTGTTCGCGGCGGACGAACTGCTGTCGACGTCGGCCACCAAGGAGGTGCTGCCGATCACGTCGATCGACGGCCGCCCGGTTGACACCGGCGTTCCCGGCCCCATCTATGCCCGTCTGTACGCGGCATATCAGGAGGCCAAGTCCGCATGACCGATTCCGTCTCGCTCACCGCGGCGTTCGACCGCATCGAGCAGCTGCTCGAGTTCCCGGCCGACTTCCCCATCAAGGTGATGGGCCGGCAGGCGGACGGGTTCGCCCAGGCCATCGCCGACCTGGCGCGCGCGCATGTGCCCGACTTCGACCCGGGCGCGATCGAACTGCGGCTGTCGTCCAAGGGCGGCTACCTGAGCATCACCCTGCCCCTGCGCGTCACCTCGCGCAGCCAGCTCGAGGGCGTCTACCGCGCGCTGGCCGCGCACCCGATGGTCCGCGTCGTGCTCTGACGCGTGCGCCCCGCCGACGCCCCCCGCCCCGCGGCCGCGCAGCGGCCCCGACCGGTCGTGCGCGGCTTGCGGCCGATGGCGTATGCGGCGGCACTCGAGGCGATGCGCGCGTTCACGCAGACGCGCGGTGCCGGCACCGCCGACGAGATCTGGCTGGTCGAGCATCCGCCGGTCTTCACGATGGGGCTGGCCGCGCGCGCCGAGCACCTGCTCGCGCCGGGCACGATCCCGGTGGTGCAGACGGAGCGCGGCGGCCAGGTGACGTACCACGGCCCCGGGCAGGTGGTCGCCTACGTGCTGGTCGACCTGCACCGGGCGCACCTGACGGTGCGGGGATTCGTCGACCGGCTCGAACAGGCCGTGATCGACACGCTCGCCCGCTTCGGCGTGCAGGCGACGCGGCGCCCCGGCGCGCCCGGCGTCTACGTCGAGACCGCGGCCGACGGCGCAGGGGCTAAAATCGCGTCGCTCGGCGTGCGGATCAGCCGCGGCTGCAGCTATCACGGCGTGGCGCTCAACGTGGCGATGGACCTCGAGCCCTTCCTGCGCATCAACCCCTGCGGCTATCCCGGTCTGGCGGTGACCGATCTGCGCACCCTGATCGGACCGACCGATCCTGCCGCGGTCGCCGACCGGTTCGGGCAGACCCTGGCCCACCTCCTCGAAGGCAGCTGACATGTCCGGAACCGATCCCCGCGCCGACGGCACGACGACCGACGCGGCACCGTACGACCCGCATGCGAAGCAGAAGGCCGGCGCCAAGACCGCGCGCATCCCCATCAAGGTGGTGCCTGCCGAGGTGCTGAAGAAGCCCGACTGGATCCGCGTGCGCGCCGGCTCGCACAACACGCGCTTCTACGAGATCAAGTCGATCCTGCGCGAGCACAAGCTGCACACCGTGTGCGAGGAGGCGTCCTGCCCGAACATCGGCGAGTGCTTCGGCAAGGGCACCGCCACGTTCATGATCATGGGCGACAAGTGCACCCGCCGCTGCCCGTTCTGCGACGTCGGCCACGGCCGCCCCGATCCGCTCGACACCGAAGAGCCCGAGAACCTCGCACGCACGATCGCCGCGCTGAAGCTCTCGTACGTGGTGATCACCAGCGTCGATCGCGACGACCTGCGCGACGGCGGGGCACAGCACTTCGTCGACTGCATCCGGCGTGTGCGCGCCCTGTCGCCCGCCACCCGCATCGAGGTGCTGGTGCCCGATTTCCGCGGCCGGCTCGACCGCGCGCTGGCGATCCTCGAGGCGGCGCCGCCCGACGTGATGAACCACAACCTCGAGACCGTGCCGCGCCTCTACAAGGAGGCGCGCCCCGGATCCGACTACCACCATTCGCTGAAGCTGCTCGCCGAGTTCAAGAAGCGCGTGCCGGGCGTGCCGACCAAGTCGGGCCTGATGCTGGGGCTGGGCGAGACCGACGACGAGATCGTGGCCGTGATGCGCGACATGCGCGCGCACGACATCGACATGCTCACGCTGGGGCAGTATCTGGCCCCCTCGAACGCGCACCTGCCGGTGCGGCGCTACGTGCATCCCGACCAGTTCCGCCGGTTCGAGGAGATCGCCAATGCACTGGGCTTCGCCCACGCCGCGGTCGGCGCACTGGTACGATCCTCGTACCATGCCGACCAGCAGGCGCACGCGGCCGGGCTCGAGCCCCCGAAGCACGACGCGTCCTGACGCGCCGCACGACAACACACGGAGACGAGGATGATCGAACTGTACTTTGCCCCGGGCGCCTGCTCGTTCGTGCCGCACGTCGCCCTGGAGATGGTCCAGGCCGGCACCGGCACGGCCTTCACGCCCCGGATGCTGAAGATGGCCAAGGGCGAGCACAAGACGCCGGAGTACCTGGCGCTGAACCCCAACGGGCAGGTGCCGCTGCTGGTCGTCGACGGCCGGCCGCTGTCCCAGATCGTCGCCATCTGCGACTGGCTCGACCGCGCCCACCCCAAGGCGAACCTGCTGCCGGCCGACCCGTGGGCGCGCGCCCAGGCGCTGTCGACGCTCGCCTGGATGAACAACACCGCGCACCCGACGTTCACGCACGTCTTCCGCCCGGGGAACTTCGCCGAGGGCGAAGCCGCACAGGCCGAGATCCGTGCGATGGCGGTGGCGAAGTTCCGCGGCCACCTGGAACGCATCCAGTCGATGATCCCCGCGGCCGGCGGGTTCCTCGCCGGCGCGGCGCTGACCCCGGTCGACGCGTACGCGCTGACCCTGTTCCGCTGGGGCGGCATGGCCGGCATCGATCCGGCCACGCTGCCGGCCTATACCGCCTTCGCCGAACGGGTCGCCGCGCAGGCACCGGTGGCGGCCGCCCTGCAGCGCGAAGGCCTGCAGGTCCACACCTACAAGCCGGCGTGAGCGCAGCCATGCGCACGCGTGCGGGCACCGTCCCGCGCCACGGGCCCGCGCGCCCGTCCCGAGGCGAGGCCTGCCGATGAAGCTCTCGGTGCTGGACCAGTCCATCTCCCTGGCGGGCCACGGCGAGGACGAGGCCATCCGCGACACGCTCGAACTCGCCGTGCACTGCGAGGCGCTCGGCTACGACCGCTTCTGGCTGAGCGAGCACCACAGCCTGTCGACGATCGTGGGGACCGCGCCCGAGATCCTGATGGCGGCGATCGCGGCGCGCACGCAGCGCATCCGCATCGGCAGCGCCGGCGTGATGCTCCCGCACTACTCGGCGCTGAAGGTGTCCGAGCAGTTCCGTGTGCTCGATGCGCTGGCGCCGGGCCGGATCGACCTCGGGGTCGGACGGGCCCCGGGCAGCGACATGCGCACCGCGCAGCTGCTCAACCCCAACGCCTACGCCGCGGCCGAGCACTTCCCGGAACAGATCCTCGACCTGCAGGCCTGGACCTCCGGCAACGCCCACGAGGGCGTCGTCGCGCATCCGCGCCCGCCGGCGGCGCTGGTCGGCACGCCCGAACGCAGCCCGGAGATCTGGGTGCTGGGCAGTTCCGACTACGGTGCGCAACTGGCCGCGCACTTCGGCCTGCCCTACGCGTTCGCCTACTTCTTCATGGACGGCCAGGGCGTCGAGACTGCGCTGCACCTGTACCGCACGCGCTACCGGCCGAGCCCGCGCCATCCCGAGCCGCAGGCCACGATCTGCATCTGGGCGCTGGCGGCCGACACCAGTGCCGAGGCCGCGCACCATGCGCTCAGCCGGGAGCGCTGGCGAGTCGACCGCAACCGGGGCCGGCCCGGGCCGCTGCAGCCGCCGGACGAGATCGCCGCGCGCGGCTTCGCGCCGGACGAATGGCCGACGGTCGACGCGATGCGCCGCAAGTCGTTCGTCGGCAGCGCCGCCGAGGTCGCCGAGAAGATGCGCGCCACCGCCGCCGCGCTGCAGCTCGACCATCTGGTCGTGAACACCTGGGCCTACGATCCGGCGGTGCGGCGACGTTCGTACGCGCTGATCGCGCGCGAATTCGGGCTCGGCGCGGCACCCGTCCGGAGCGCCGCATGAGCGTGCAGCGTCCGCCGCGACGTGCGCGCGCATCGGCCCAGGGACAGACCGGCGGCCCTCCCGCGCGCCCGTCGACGCGGGACACCCGCACGGCCCCGCGCGGTGCAGCACGTCCGCAGGCGCGCGATGCCATGCCGCCGACGCGCGGTGAGGCGCCACGCGCGCGCGGCCCCGCTGCCCCGGCACACGGTGACCCGAGGTCGCGGGGCCCCGCGGATCCCGCCGGGCGCGCAGGACCGCGTCGGGCGGACGACCGCGCGACGGCAGTCCCTGCCCCGGACACCGCACCGGGCACCACACCGGGCACCGCGCCAGGCCCGGGCCGAGCCCGGGCCCGCGCTGCCGGCCGTGGAGCCGCCGCCCCGGCCGAGCCCCTGACCGTGCAGTTGCGCGGCGAATTCATCACCCTCGACGCGCTGCTCAAGGTGGCCGGCGTCGCCGACAGCGGCGGTGCCGCCAAGGCGATGGTGGCCGCTGGCCAGGTCTGCGTGGACGGCGTGCAGGAGTCGCGCAAGACGGCCAAGATCCGTGCGGGGCAACGCATCGAGGTCGGCGGCATCACGATCGTCGCACGCGCCGCGGACGACGCCGGCGCCTGAAGCCCCGGGGCGCGGACGACGCGCCCACCTCGCCCTCGCCCTCGCCCTCGCGAATGACCTCGCGATTGGCCGGTAAGCCCCCGTTTATCGCGCCTTCGACCGCCTCCGTGCGCCCTAAAGTGTCCGGGATCACCGCCCCGAACACCTGGAGCCCGGATGCCTGCCCCCACCCTCTGCACCGAAGACGTGCTGCTGTCCTTGCGCCGACCGATCGCGGTCGTCGGCAACGGTCTTCCCGACCGGCCGATGGGCAGCCTGATCGACCGCTACGCAACCGTGATCCGGCTGAACAATTTCGAGATCACCGGCCATGAGGCGATGGTCGGGCAGCGCACGTCGCTGCGGGTGACCAGCGGCTGGCACGACATCAGGCACCACGACCGGCACCTGGAGCTGTCACCGTTCACCGAGGACGCGCACGAATCCGGGAACCTGGCGGCGTACCGGGCCGACAACGCCGTGCCCGTGCTGGCCGCGCGCACCGACGTGCACGCGCTGCTGCCCGACCTGCCCAAGCCCTCCACCGGACTGTCGCTGCTGGCGCTGTGCGCGCACCTGGGCATCCCGGTCGACGCGTTCGGCTTCGACGGATTCCGCAGCGGGCACTACTGGCGTCCCGACCCCGCGTTCCAGACGGTGCATGCGCGCAGCGAGCTCGACGTGCTGCTGACCCTGCCCGGGGTGACCCTGTACGGCGCGTCGTACCCGTACAAGCAGCTGTACGACTTCTGCTTCAGCCAGCATCCGCAGTACGTTGTGAGTGAAGGCCTGGCCCTGTTCCAGCGCCTCGACATCCAGCTCACCGGCGAACGGATCATCGAATTCGGCGCCGGCACCGGCGCACTGTCGCAGCACCTGGAGCGCATGGGCAACGAGGTCACCGCGATCGAGGTGTCCGAGGTGGCGTTCGCGCGCATCCCGGTGCGCCGCAAGGTGCGCGGCGACTGCATCACTCTGGCGATGATCGACGAGCACTTCGACCGCTTCGTGTCGACCGACGTGCTGGAACACCTGACGGAGAACGATCTGCGCATCGTGTTCCGGCAGGCGGCGCGCCTGGCCGACTCGATGCTGGTGACCGTGTCCACCCGCCCCAGCGGACTGCTCGGGCCGAACGGCGAGAACCTGCACCTGACGGTGCGGCCGGTGTCCTGGTGGGTGGCGCAGCTCCAGGAGTTCTTCGACGTGCAGGCGGCGCCCGGCCTGGAAGTCGGACAGGCGATCCTGTACGGCGTGCGACGGACCGCCGACGCGGCGGCTCCGGCGATCGACCCGCCCGGGGCGATCGACCTCGCGCTGCCGGCCGGGTACCGGGCCCGCACGCGGGTCGAGGCCGACACCTCCGCGATCGACGCGCAACGGCACGCACTGGCCTACACGGTGGCCGGCGAGCTGGCGCAGGCCCTGGACTGCGACACGGTGATCGGCCTGGGCACCGAGGACGTCACCGGCTTCGCCACCGCGGCGACCGCGTTCAAGCGGATCGCCTTCGCTTCGCGCGAGGCGGTCGAGACCGGGCGCCTCGCCCATCCGGCCGTGCAGTGGCTGGAGGCCGACTTCGAGGCGCTGGCGCCGCTGCCGCTGCCGGACGCCCTGCTCGCACACAGCGTGATCGCCTGTGCCGGGCTGCTCGAACGGCTTGCCGACCCGCGCCCCGCGCTGTCGATCCTGCGCGCGCTGCTCGAGCATGCGCCGGCCCTCGTGCTGACCAGCACCCAGCGCACGACGCAGGTGCCGGGCGCCGACGAGGGCCCGCCCGCGCACCCGGCCCACTGCCGCGAGTGGACGGCCGACGAGCTCGCCGACCTGCTGGCGCGCATCGACATGACCCTCGCGTCCGTCACCACCCAGACAGGCCTGATCGTCGCCGTGGCGGTCAACCCGAACCACCCGGCGATTGCGCAGGCGATGGACAGCGGGCGCAGCGCAGCCGCGTCGGAGGCCACGCCGCGCGCCTCGTCGGACGCCACGCCGTTCACCCCGTCGGGCGACGCGCCGTTCACCCCCTCGGGCGACGCGCCGTTCACCTCGGAGGACGATGCATCGGACGCCCGGGGGGCCGGTGCGCCGCACCGCAGCGCGCTGCTCGAGCAGGCCGCGCTGACGGAAGTCTCGGCGATGGAGGCACAGCACCCCGATGACCCTGCAATCGCACTGTCGGCCGCGGAACTGCGCGAAACCGCCGGCGACCTCGACGGCAGCCTGGCGTCGGCACAGCGGGCCACGCGGCTGACGCCCTCGGATCCGCAGGCGCACTACCGGGTCGCGCGGGCCGCCCTGCAGCTCGAACGGATCGACCTGTTCGAGCCGGCGCTGGCCCGCACGCTCGAACTGCAGCCGCGCCACCACGGTGCGCTGCACCTGCTCGCGCGCCTGCAGCTCGACCACGGTGACGTCGTCGAAGCGGGGGCGCTGTACGAAGCGCTGCTCGAGCTCGACGCCGCCGACGACGCGGCGCTGGAAGGTGCCGTGATCTGCCGCCTGCGGGCCGGCACGCCCGAGCGCGCCGCGGCCCTGCTGAACCAACACCTCCGGCCGTCCACCGAGCGGCCCACATCCCTCCTGGAGATCGCATGAGCTACGCCGGCCTGACCAACAACGCGAGTCCGCAGGCCCCGCACCTGGGCGGCAACATCAAGGAGGGCGACCCGTTCACCTTCGCGCCGTCGGTGTGGAACTACGTGACGGAACGGCTGTGCCTGAAGTCCGTGCTGGACCTGGGATCGGGCATGGGGCACGCGAGCGAATTCTTCTTCGGGCGCGGCCTGCGGGTGCTGGCCGTCGAGGGCGAGCCGTCCAACGTCACGAACTCGCTGTACCCGGCGATCCATTTCGACCTCACCCGCGGGCCGGTGCGCGCACGGGTCGACCTGGTGCACTGCCAGGAGGTGGTGGAGCACATCGAGGAACGCTACCTCGACAACCTGCTCGAGTCGATGTGCGCCGGCCGCTTCATCCTGATGACGAACGCACTGCCGGGCCAGGGCGGCCATCACCACGTGAACGAGCAGCCGACCGAGTACTGGATCCACCATCTCGCCGAACGCGGCTGCCAGGTGATGGTCGAGGACACCAAGCGCGTGCGCAAGCTCGCGGCCATGGACGGAGCGATCTACCTGGCCCAGACGGGTCTGCTGCTGGCCAACACGCGCCGGGCCTGACCCGCCGCATTCCCGACCGGAGATCGAACGTGATCGTGCCCGTCCCCTTCCGCGTCCTGCGCAACTGCCAGCGCCACGACGTCGTGCACCTGCTCGAAGGCAACGACAACGTCGGGGTCGAGCTCGGCGTGGCCGAAGGCGTGTTCTCCGAGCGCATGGTGCGCTCAGGCCGGTTCTCGACCTTCATCGGCATCGACATGTACGCCGATCTGCACGACACCGCCGAATACAAGCGCGCGCTGCGCCGCGTCGGGCTGCAGGCGCCCTACAAACTGCTGCGCATGCGCTTCGACGAAGCCATCGACCTGTTCGACGACGGATCGCTCGACTTCGTCTACGTCGACGGCTACGCGCACGGCGGCGAGGAAGGCGGCGAGACGATCTTCGAATGGTTCCGCAAGGTGAAGGTCGGCGGCGTGATCGCCGGCGACGACTACCATCCGGACTGGCCGCTGGTGATGGACGCGGTCAACGAGTTCGTGCGCCAGACCGGCGGTGAACTGCTGCTCACCGAGCGGGTCGAGCACGACAACCCCTACTGCAAGTACCCGACCTGGGCGCTGATCAAGACGCACGACATCGCCTGCACCGCGCCGACCGAGATGGTCCGGCGCGGCAAGGCGGAAAATCAGCGGATCGCACGGCTGCGCATGGGCGCCGCACCGGCTGCACTTCAGCGCGCGTGAGCGGCGGCCCCGGGCGCCAGGCCGGGCGCGGGGCACGGGCGCCCTGCGCATGATCCGTCCTCGGGACTCGGACTCGAACTCGGACTCGAACTCGGACTCGGACTCGGACCCGCAGAAACAGAAACGCCGCACATCGTGCGGCGTTCTCGTCATTCCGGCCGACCTGCGCCGGCCGCCGATCGATCAGGCCGGCTGCCGCAGCGACGTGCGGCGCACCGACATCGCGAGCTTGCGCAGGGCCGCCATGCTCTCCATGTCGTCCGGGGTGGGCCCGGCACCCGCGCCCACCGTGGGTTCGAACGTGCCGGCCGACGCGCCGGGCGTGCGCCCCCCTGCGGCGGGCATCGGGGCCGCGGCCGACATCGGCGCCGCAGACATCGGCGCCGCAGCAGGCATCGGCGCCACGACAGACATCGGTGCGGCAGGTGCAACCGACGCGGCCGCCGGGAGCGACGCCATCGGCACGGCGGGCGCGGACGGCGCCGGGGCCGCACGCGTGGCGGCATCGCCGGACACGACACCCGATGCCACCGTCTGCACGGCCAGCGGGCCGGCACGACGCGCGCGCTCGTGCGCCATGTAGACCAGACCCAGCGCATGCGGGCCGGCGGCAACGCCGACCATGCCGCGCAGGATGCGTCCCATGAAGGCATCGCAGCTGTCGTCGAACAGCGAATAGCGCTCACCGCTGCGCATCAGCGCCCCGATGTTGATCTCTGCCGCTTCGGCGATCTGGAACGCGGCCATCACCTGCACGGTGTCGTGACGCTCGGCCGTGACCGGCGCCTCTTCGAACCGCACGGCGCCGTGCATCGGGCGCATGCGCTGCATCGGCACCGAGTCGATCACCGCGCACCGGCGGCCGGCGTCGTCGACGAGCCGCGGCCACAGGTACCCGAGGCCGCCGCCGCTGTCGTTGAGCTGCAGCGACGGCAGCACCGCGCCCAGGAACCGTGTCTGGAACACCGGTGCGGTGGCCTCGACGAAGTTCACGAAGCGCAGGCCGAACGCCGGGTTGTGCAGCGTGATCGTGTGGTTGGTGGGGCTGTCGCGGTGCAGCGCCGGATGCGCGACCCACAGGTCGAGCCCGCTGCAGATGTCGAACATGCGCGACACGTCCTCGCCGGTCGTGATCATGTCGCCCTGCGTGAGCCACACGTAGTCGTACGCACGCCAGTCGACGGCGTCGGACGCGAGCAGCTCGCGCAGCGCGGGCCACTTCGCGCCCTTGCCGTCGATGCGCATCACGTCGGGGCGCCGGAAGATCTGGGCGTCGTCACCGCCGTAGCTGACGACGAGATCCCAGTTGCGTTCGCTGGCCGCGAGCCAGCGCTCGTGCAGCGAGTCGTCCCCCGCGCGGACGACGACGAGATACCTGCGATTGCCGGACATCGGGAGCACTCCGTGATGGGTGGTGGATCCGCCCGCAACACCGCGGACAGGATATGCACCGACTTTAGGGCCCGCCCGACGCGCGGCAAGCCGCGAATAGCGAACGGTTGGCGCGCCATTTCGCGACATCCGCAGCGCCCTGCGTCCGTATAGTCGCCTCACCATCCGCCGAACAGGCTTCCGGCGCGCCGCGGGCGCAGCCGGCCCCACGGAGAGTCCGAACATGCGCGTTGCCGTCGTCACCCCGTACTACAAGGAGCCGGCCGAATGGCTGGCCCGCTGCCTGCAGAGCGTCAAGGACCAGACGCACGAGGCGACGCACTTCCTGGTGTCGGACGGTCATCCGCAGGACTGGCTGGACGACATGGGCGTGCGTCACGTGCGCCTGGGCAAGGCCCATGCCGACTACGGCAACACGCCGCGCACGATCGGCGGCCTGCTGGCCGCTGCGGAAGGCTTCGACGCGATCGCATTCCTCGACGCCGACAACTGGTACGCACCGGAGCACGTGGCGCTGTGCGTCGACGCCGCAGCCGACGGCAAGGCCGACTACGTGACCGCGATGCGCTGGTGGGCGCGTGCCGACGGCTCGGTGATGGACGTGCGCATCGACGAGGACCTCGACGGCTCGCACGTCGACACCAACTGCTACTTCCTGCTGCGCGGTGCGTTCCACACCATCCCGCGCTGGAGCCTGATGCCGCGCCCGATGGCGATGTGGTGCGACCGCTTCTTCCTGGCCTCGCTGCGCGCCGAAGGCCTGATCGAGCGCGGCACCAACCAGAAGACGGTGTACTACCTGTGCACCTGGGCCAACGTGTACCAGGCGATCGGCGAGCCGCCGCCACCGTATGCAAAAGGCGGCCTTCCGGTGAAGGAGCTCGCCGCCTGGTACAAGGGGCTCACGGCACGCGACCGCGAGCACGTGCTGCGGCAGACCGGTTACGCGGTGCCGGAGTACGCATAGACCGGCCGCGCGCGGCCCGGCAGCGCAGACCGCGACGCGGCACGCACCGGGGTACGCGCGACCAGCGCGTCAGACCGCGTCGCGGGTGTTCTGCAGCAGGTTGCGGCGCGCCTCGTTGTACTCGCGCTTGAGCCGCGCGACGAGTTCGCCCGCGGTGCCCACCGACTTGACCGCGGCGATCCCCTGACCGCAGCCCCAGATCGTCTTCCAGGCCTTGGGCTTCTCGCGGTCGGAGCCGAAGTTCATCTTCGAGGGGTCGCTGACCGGCAGGTTCTCGGGGTCGAGACCGGCGGCGACGATCGAGGGCTTCAGGTAGTTGCCGTGCACGCCCGTGAACAGGTTGGTGTACACGATGTCGTCGCCGCCGCTCGCGACGATCATCTGCTTGTATTCCTCGACCGCGTTCGCTTCCTTGGTCGCGATGAACGCCGAACCGATGTAGGCGAGATCCGCGCCCATCGCCTGCGCGGCGAGGATCGCACCGCCGTTGGCGATCGAGCCCGACAGCAGCAGCGGGCCGTCGAACCATTCGCGGATCTCCTGGATCAGCGCGAACGGCGACAGCGTGCCGGCATGGCCGCCTGCGCCGGCCGCCACGGCGATCAGGCCGTCGGCGCCCTTCTCGATCGCCTTCTTCGCGAACCTGTTGTTGATGATGTCGTGCAGGGTGATGCCGCCGTACGCGTGCACCGCGTCGTTGAGGTCGGTGCGGGCGCCCAGCGAGGTGATGATGATGGGCACCTTGTACTTCACGCACAGCTCGAGGTCGTGATCGAGCCGGTCGTTCGACTTGTGCACGATCTGGTTCACCGCGAACGGGGCCGACGGCGCCTCGGGATGCTGCCGGTCGTACTCGGCCAGCTCGCTGGTGATCTTCTGGAGCCACTCCTCGAACAGCTCCTTCGGCCGCGCGTTGAGCGCCGGGAACGAGCCCACGATGCCCGCCTTGCACTGGGCGATCACGAGATCGGGGTTGGAGATGATGAACAGCGGCGAGGCGACGACCGGCAGGCGCAGACGGTCGCGAAGGATCGGGGGCAGGCTCATGTCGGGCTCGGCTTCCGTGGTGGGGGTGGGATGAGGCAGAGGGAATCGCTGCCGGACAGGCGACCTTACGCGGACGGCGGCAACGGCGTCAAATCGGCCGGCGCGGCGGGGCGGCGCTCGCCGGACGGCCGCGCGGCGCCGCGCGGGACGGTGCGGCGCGGGACAGCGCACCGAGGGACGGAGACCCGTCGCATGGGCGATCAGTTGACGCGCCGCGCACGTCCGGCCCAGAACGGCTCGCGCAGCACGAACTTCTGCAGCTTGCCGGCCGCGGACAGCGGCAGCTCGTCGCGGAACTCCACGCTGCGCGGACACTTGTAGCCGGCGATCTCGTCGCGGCAGTGCGCGATCACCGCCTGTGCGTCGAGCGTCTGGCCGGGCCGCAGCACGATCACGGCATGCACGCGCTCGCCCCAGCGGTCGTCGGGCACGCCGACCACCGCGCACATGGCGACCTGCGGCATCTTGAGGATGGCGTTCTCGACCTCGGCCGAATACACGTTCTCGCCGCCGGTCACGATCATGTCCTTGATGCGGTCGACCACGTAGATGTAGCCGTCGTCGTCCATGTAGCCGCCGTCGCCGGTGTGCATCCAGCCGCCACGCAAGGCCTGCGCGGTCTGCTCGGGCTTGTTCCAGTACCCGCGCATCACCATCGGGCCGCGCGCGACGATCTCGCCGACCGTGCCGTGGGGCACCTCGTTGTCGTCACCGTCGACGATGCGGATCTCGGCGATCGGCACCGGCACGCCGGCCGAGCGCAGCTTGTCGCGACGCCCGTCGACCGCGCGATGGGCGGCCGGCGGCAGCACCGCCACCACCGGGGCGAGCTCGGTCATGCCGTAGGCCTGGCAGAAGCTGGCCTGCGGCAGCGCACGGATCGCGTCGTCGAGCAGCGTGCTGTCGATCGGGGCGGCGCCGTAGATGATCAGGTTCAGCGTCGACACGTCGAAGTCGGCGAAGCGCGGGTGCTCGATCAGGCGCTTGATCATCGTCGGCACGAGGAAGGTCTCGCGCCCCTTCTCGCGCTCGATCGCCTCGAGCATGGGCACTTCGTCGAAGCCGGGCAGGATCACCTGCGGGCACAGCCGCAGCATCAGCTGCATCGCCAGGCAGAAGCCGCCGACGTGGAACATCGGCGCCGCCAGGATCCCGACCGAATCCTCGGGCCGCGGCATCGTGGCGACCGAGCACAGCGCGTTGATGTACAGGTTGTCGTGCGTGAGCATCACGCCCTTGGGCAGGCCGGTGGTGCCGCCGGTGTACATGACGGCCGCCAGCGCGTCGCCGCCCGTCATCGCGTCCGGCACGGGCGCCGCCGACGCCAGCATCGCTTCGTAGCCGATCATGCCGCCGGGCGTGGGCCCGTCGCCGGCGTGGACCAGGGTGCGCAGCGACGCCGACAGGCCCAGCAGCGACTGCGCGACCGGCACGAAGGTGTCGTCGACCAGCAGCACGCGGGTGTCGCAGTCGTCGAGCGAGTAGGCGACCTCCTTGGCGTTCCAGCGGATGTTCACCGGGTTGACCACCGCCCCCGCCCACCAGGTCCCGAAGAAGTACTCGAGGTAGCGGTCGGAGTTCAGCGCCATCATGCCCACCCGGTCGCCGGGCTGGACGCCCAGCGCACGCAAGCCGGCGGCGAGCCGTGCGACCCGGTCCACGAAGGTGGCGAAGTCGTGGCGCCGCGCACCGCAGACGGTGGCGAGCGCGCGCGGCCGCTCGCGCAGCGCCTTGTGCAGCGGCTGGGTCAGGTACATCGCGTGCGATCCTGCGTGGGTGGGCGGCATGCGGGCCTCGGTGTGACGGTCTGCGGTGTCCATGCCGGGCAGGCCCGCGTCAGCCGATCGCGCCGTCGCGGCGCAGCTGCTCGAGCTGCGCCGCGGGCACCCCCCAGTCGCGCAGCACGGCATCCGTGTCGGCCCCCGACGGACGGGGCACGCCGGGCGTTGCCGCCGGCGTGCGGCTGAAGCGCGGCGCGGGCGCCGGCTGCATCACGCCCTCGACTTCGACGAAGGTGCCGCGCGCCTTGTTGTGCGGGTGCTGCGGCGCCTCGTCCCAGTCGAGCACGGGCGCGAAGCACGCATCGGTGCCTTCCAGCAGCGCGCACCATTCGGCGCGGGTGCGGGTGCGGAACACGTCGGCCAGGCGATGCTTGAGCATCGGCCAGCGCGTCGGGTCACGCTGCGCGTCGAAGGCCGGGTCGTCGATGCCGCACAGCTCGCGCAGCTTCGCGTAGAACTGCGGCTCGATCGCGCCGATCGCGACGTACTTGCCGTCGGCGCACGCATAGGTGTCGTAGAAGTGCGCGCCGCCGTCCAGCGTGTTCTCGCCGCGCTGGTTGCTGATCACGCCGGCCGCCTTGAAGCCGAACATCATCGCCGACAGCGCGGCCGTGCCGTCGGTCATCGCGGCGTCGACCACCTGCCCCTTGCCCGACTGACGCGCCTCGTGCAGTGCGCACATCACGCCGAAGGCGAGCAGCATGCCGCCGCCGCCGAAGTCACCGATGTAGTTCAGCGGCACGACCGGCGCCTCGCCGGAGCGGCCGATCGCGTGCAGCGCCCCCGCCAGCGCGATGTAGTTGATGTCGTGCCCTGCCGCCTGGGCGAGCGGGCCGTCCTGGCCCCAGCCCGTCATGCGCCCGAACACCAGCTTCGGGTTGCGCGCCAGGCACACGTCGGGGCCGAGGCCCATGCGCTCCATCACGCCGGGCCGGAACCCCTCGAGCAGGATGTCGGCCTGCGCGACCAGCGACAGCACGGTCTCGACCGCACCGGGCTTGCGCATGTCGATCGACACCGAGCGGCGGCCGCGCGCGGTGACGTCGAAGCGCGCCTGCCGGGCGGGCGCATCGGGCTTGGGCCGGTCGATGCGGATCACTTCCGCACCGAGGTCGGCGAGCATCATCGCGCAGAACGGCGCCGGCCCGATGCCGACCATCTCGATCACCTTCAGCCCCTGCAGCGGACCCGCCATCGTTCCTCTCCTATCGCCAGACGTGCCGGCCCGGCGGGCCGTCGTTCGTCGGGGATGATCCCAAAGCCGTCCTGACGGTGCATCGTCGAAACCGACGAAGATCCGGACGCCGGCGGCGCGGTAGAGTCCGCCTGCAATCCGACACGCCCCTTTCCACCGGAGCCCCCATGGACGTCTACGAAGCCGTGGCCTCGCGCCATTCCATCCGCGCCTACCTCGACCGGCCGGTGCCGCCGGACACGATCCGGCGCGTGCTGACCGCCGCGGCGCGTGCGCCGTCGGGGGGCAACCTGCAGCCCTGGCACATCGACGTCGTCGGCGGCGCCGAGCTCGCGCGGCTCAAGGCCATCATGCGCACGCGCGTGGTCGAGGCGCCGGGCGGCGAGGAGAAGGACTACGACGTCTACCCGAAGGAACTGGTCGCGCCCTACCGCGACTACCGCTTCCAGGTGGGGGAGGACATGTACGGCCTGCTCGGCATTCCGCGCGAGGACAAGGCGGCGCGGCTGGGCTGGTTCGCGCGCAACTACCAGTTCTTCGACGCGCCGCTGGCGCTGTTCTGCACGGTCGACCGCCGGATGGGCAAGCCGCAGTGGTCGGATCTCGGCATGTATCTGCAGACCGTGATGCTGCTGCTGCGGGCCGAAGGGCTGGACAGCTGCGCGCAGGAATGCTGGTCCACCTACCCGCAGACGATCACCGCCTTCCTGGGCACGCCGGCCGAGCGCATGCTGTTCACCGGCATGGCGATCGGGTACGCCGATCCGCAGCACCCGATCAACCGGCTGGTCACGCGCCGCGCACCGCTGGACGACTTCGCGACCTTCCGCGGCATCTGAGCCGGGCGTCGCCGCGGCCGGAGGCGCGGCGGGCGCCTGCGACGCTGCGAGGCTGCGAGGCCGCGAGGCTGCGGTCGCCAGCGGGACTCCGGGCGCCCGGCGGCGCGGCAGGCGCACTTGTCATCCCGCGTCCCCGCCCCCACGTTGAAGACGCGATGCGTGCGGCACGCGTCGCCTTGCGGAGGATCGGACGATGTGGAAACGGCTGTCGGTGGTCTGGTCGGTGGTGCGGGGCGACGCGCGCCTGCTGTGGCATGCGCTGCGCCACCCGCGGGCGCCCCGCTGGCTGAAGCTGGGCGTGCTCGGCATCGCGCTGTACCTGCTGTCGCCGGTCGATCTGGTGCCGGACGTGCTGCCGGTGCTGGGGGTCGTCGACGACCTCGTGCTGGTGCCGCTGGCGATCCGCTGGCTGCTGTCGCGCCTGCCGGCCGACGTGCGCGCCGACGCCGCCGCGCGGGCCGGGCGCCGGACGGATTTCGCCGCGGCACGCGGCGACCGCTGAGCGTCGGTATCATCGCTTCCTCGAACCGCCGGCGCACCGCGACCGGCGGCATGGTCCGGTCCGGCGCATCCGCCCGGCCGCAATCCGGCATCACGCGAGGAGAGCGCTCATGTCCGACAGTCCGTTCCAATCCGTCTCGCGGCGCGATGCGCTGCGGCTGACCGCAGCGGCGGCGGCCACTGCGGCCCTGCCCGGGGCCCTGCGCGCCCAGGCGCCCGCCTTCGACACCGTGCGGGTCGTCACCGGCTTTCCGCCCGGGGGCACGTCCGACACGATCTGCCGCCGTGTCGCCGACCGTCTGCGCGGCAACTACGCGAAGAACGCCGTGGTCGAGAACCGCACCGGCGCGGGCGGGCAGGTCGCGATCGACCTGATGCGCGCGGCGCCACGCGACGGCAGCGTGATCCTGCAGACGCCGGCGTCGATGCTGATGATCTATCCGCACATCTATCGCAAGCTGGCCTACAACCCCTTCGAGGACGTGAGCCCCGCGTCGCTCGGCTGCTGGTTCGAGTTCGGCTTCGCCGTCGGTCCGATGGTGCCGGCGTCGGTGCGCACGCTGGCCGACTTCATCGCCTGGTGCAAGGCGAATCCGGCGCAGGCCAACTTCGGCTCGCCCGCGGCCGGGTCGGTGCCCCACTTCATCGGCGCGCTGCTCGAGCGTGCGAGCGGCGTCCCGATCAAGCACATCGCGTTCCGCGGCACCCAGCCCGCGATCCTCGACATGATCGGCGGCCAGATCGCCGCCGTATCCGGCCCCGTGGGCGAGTTCACGCAGCACGTCGCCGCCGGCAAGTGCCGCCTGATCGCGACCTCGGCCGCGCAGCGTTCGCGCTTCGCGCCCGACGTGCCCACGTACGCCGAGCAGGGCTACAAGGATCTCGTCTTCCGCGAGTGGTTCGGCTTCTTCCTGCCAGGCAAGCCCGCGCCCGAGGTCGTCACCCGCGCCAACGCGGCGCTGCGCACGGCGCTGGCCGCCCCCGAGGTCGTCGAGGGCCTGGCCGTGATGGGGCTGGAAGCGGCCTCGTCCACGCCGGAGGAGCTGCGCACGATGCTCAAGGCCGACTACGACCGCTGGGGCCCGATCGTCAAGACGATCGGCTTCACGGCGGACTCCTGACGCCACCTGCCGCGCCTGCCGCATCGCCGCGCCCGTCGCCCCGCTGCGCCCGCCCCCCTTCCGGAAGCCGCCATGGCCCGCATGCCCTACCTGGACAAGTCCGATCTCGCCCCCGAGCACCAGGACCTGATGAAGCGCGACATCGCGCTGTACCGACAGCTGGTGCACAGTCCGGGGGCGCTGCGGGCGTTCCAGGGGCTGGGCGGCTACATCCGCTTCGGCAGCCGTCTCGACCCGCGCCTGCGCGAGCTGGCCATCCTGCAGGTCGGCTACCTCGCGCGTGCGCC
The DNA here is from genome assembly GCA_029779755.1 of Pseudomonadota bacterium. GTDB lineage: Bacteria > Pseudomonadota > Gammaproteobacteria > Burkholderiales > Burkholderiaceae_E > Quisquiliibacterium. The sequence continues at coordinate 1,653 of JAKOZZ010000189.1, read as the reverse complement.
GTACGAGTGGTCGCACCACATCAAGATCGGCTACGAGTTCGGCGTCACCGACGCCGACATCACGGCCCTGATCGACGACACCGAAGGGCGTGCCGCGACGCTCGACCCGGCGGCGGCGCTGGTGCTGAAAGGCGCACGCGAGACGACGCAGGCCGGCGCGATGTCGGCCGCCACGTTCGGCGCGCTCCAGGCGCACCTCGACCGCGAGCAGCTCGTCGACCTGATCGTGACGATCGCGTTCTACAACGGGGTCGTGCGCGTGCTGGGCAGCCTGGAGATCGACGTCGAGCCCGAGTACGCGAAGTACCTGGAGCGGTTCCCGCTGCCGACGTCTCCCGCCTGAGACGGGCCAGGGCCACAGCGCACGCAGGCCCCGGATCGCGCCCCGCATCGCCGGCACTGCGCGCCGGCGTGCAGGGTCGCAGGCGACCCGGAGTCACTCCGCCTTCGGCACCCACGCGGCGGGCCGCCGCTCGAGGAAGCTGGCGACGCCTTCGCGCGCCTCGTCGGTCTGGCGGCGCTCGGCGTGCTGGGCCACCAGCTGCTCGAACAGCGCCTCGCCGACGACGGCTCCCGCGCAGTGCATCGCGCTGCGCTTGCTGATCGCGATCGCCTGCGGCGCCGACTGCAGGATGCCTTCGATGACGGGTGCTGCCGCCGCGTCGAGGCCGCCCGGCGCGCACACCTCGTGGACCAGACCGATCGTGCGCGCCTGCTCGCCGTCGAACGCCTCGCAGCTGAGCGCATAGCGCCGCAGCTGGCGCAGGCCGATCGCGTCGATCAGGTGCGGGAAGATGATCGTCGCGGCCAGCCCCCAGCGCGCCTCGCTGATCGTGAAGCGGGCGGTGCGCTCGGCGATTACGACGTCGCAGGCGGCCACCACTCCGGTACCGCCCCCCACGCAGGAGCCGTGCACCAGGGCGATCGTCGGCTTGGCCACCTCGTTGAGCGCGCAGACGGCCTGCGCCGTCAGCCGAGAGGCGGCCAGATTGGCCTGCGCATCGCCGGCGCTCACGCCGCGCACCCAGCCGAGGTCGGCACCGGCCTGGAAGTGGGGGCCGTTGCCGCGCAGCACGATCACGCGCACCGACGGGTCGTCGGCCAGCCGTCCGACGCCGTCGAGCAGGCCCCGCAGCATCGCGTCGTTGTAGGCGTTGTTGCGGTGCGGCCGGTTCAGTCGCACCGTGGCGACGCCGCGCGCATCGACCGAGCACAGCACTTCGGGTTCACTCATCGTTCCCATCCTGGAGGGTTGGTCCGGTCTCACCGGATGCGTGTGTCCCCGGACGCAGGGGGCATCGGCGTCCGGCGCCACCGGGTCAGTGCTTGTTCGGCCCCATGTACCCGAACAGGTAGCCCGCCACCTTGCGCATCTGGATCTCCTCCGAGCCTTCGGTGATGCGGTAGCGCCGATGGTGACGGTAGATGTGCTCGAACGGCTTGTGCCGCGAATAGCCGATGCCGCCGTGCACCTGCATCGCCCGGTCGGCCGCCTCGCACACCAGCCGGTTGGCCCAGTAGTTGCACATCGACACCTTGTCCGACAGCTTCTTCTCGACCTCCGGATGCGGCATCTGGTCCATCTCCCAGGCGGTCTTGCGGATCAGCAGGCGCAGCATCTCGCACTGCGTGGCCAGCTCCACCAGCGGGAAC
>JAKOZZ010000178.1 GCA_029779755.1 Pseudomonadota bacterium | reverse complement strand
GACTCGCTATCATGTGGAGATCCGCTTCCAACCGGCGCACACCGCCCCGACCGCCATGCTCCGCACTCCCCCAGGCTTCGACCCGTCGCTCACCCTTTCGCTCGACGACGACGCGATCGCGCACGTGTTCGTCGGCGACGCGCTCGTGCAGTTCAACGACTCCCCCGGCGGTCTGCCGTGGCGGTTCTACAAGGGCGAGGGGCTGAGCGCCGCGCGTCACCATGCGGTGGGCATCCACGAAGGGCGCGCCCACGTGGCCGTCGCGCTCGACGACGCCTTCCATCCCCGCATGCTGCCGAGCGGCCTGCGCGCCGCCAACCTGCGCAACTGGTTCGGCGTGATCGACGATGCCACGCTGTCGATCGCGATGCGCGCCGTGCAGCTGCTGGAGTGGGACCGCACGCACCGCTTCTGCGGCGCCTGCGGCACGCCCACCAGCCACATGCAGGGCGAGCGCGCGCGCAAGTGTCCGTCGTGCGGGCTCACCGTGTACCCGCGCATCTCGCCGGCGATGATGGTGCTGGTCACGCGCGGTCGCGAGCTGCTGCTCGGGCGCGGCATCAACTTCCCCGCCGGCCGCTACAGCGCGCTGGCCGGCTTCCTCGAAGCCGGCGAGACGATCGAGGACGCCGTGATCCGCGAAGTGCGCGAAGAGGTCGGGGTCGAGGTCGACAACCTGCGCTACTTCGGCAGCCAGAGCTGGCCGTTCCCCAATTCGCTGATGATCGCGTTCCGCGCCGAGTACGCGGGCGGAGAGCTCCGTCCCGATCCGGCCGAGCTGGCCGACGCGCAGTGGTTCACCCCCGAGTCGCTGCCGCAGCTGCCGCCGCGCATGAGCATCGCGCGCGCGCTGATCGACGCCACCCTCGCCGAACTCCGCTGACGGCACCGATGGCGTCGACCATCTCCTTCGAACGGCCCGTCCACCCCGACCGTCCCGCCGCACTCACCGATCTGCTCGCGCAGCGCGCGGCCCAGGGCGGCGTTGCGCTGTTCGACCGTGACCGGCCGGTGACCTATGCCGACCTGCTCGACGAGAGCGCACGTCTGGCCGGCGGGCTGCTGGCACTGGGCGTACGCCCGGGCGACCGGGTGGCGATCTGGCTGCCCAACGTGCCGGCGTGGCTGACGTGCTTCTTCGCCTGTGCGCGCATCGGCGCGATCGCGCTGGCCGTCAACACCCGGTTCCGTTCGGGCGAGCTCGCCGACATCCTGAAGCGCTCGGGGGCGAAGCTGCTGGTGACCTGGCCGGGCTTCGACCGCATCGACTTTGCCGATGTCCTGGCCGGCTGCCCCGCCGAGGCGCTGTCCGCGCTCGAGGGGATCGTGGCCTATGGCGAAGGCGGGCCGGCACCGTCCGGTTCGTCCGCGCTGCCGGCGGGCATTCCGGTGCACGCCTACGACGACCTGCTGCGCACCGCGGCGCCCGCGCCGGTCACCGGCTCGGCCGCCGACGGCTGCGCGATCTTCACCACGTCCGGCACCACCAAGGCGCCCAAGTTCGTGCTGCACGACCAGCGCACGCTGGTGTTCCACGCGTTCGACGTCGTCGTGGCGTTCGACCTCGATCCGCAATCGACGATGCTGCTGGCGCCGCCACTGTGCGGTGTGTTCGGCGTGTGCTGCGCGCTGGCGATGTTCGCCGCCGGCCGTCCGCTGCTGATGATGCCCACCTGGGACGCCGCCGCGGCCGCGCGCATGATCGATGCGCACGGCGCCACCCACATGAACGCCACCGACGACGCGATCGCCCAGCTGCTGGCGCAGAACACGCGCACGCCGGCGTTCCCCACGCTGCGCTTCGTCGCCTACGCCGCGTTCAACCCGGCGCTCGGCGACATCGTCGAGACGTCCGAGGCGCGCGGGCTCAAGGTGGTCGGCCTGTACGGCATCAGCGAGATCCAGGCGCTGTTCGCACGCAACTATCCCCACGAGCCCACCGCGCAGCGCAAGCTCGGCGGCGGCATTCCGGTCAGTCCGCTGGCGCGAGTGCGGGCCCGCGATCCCGAAACCGGCCGCGTGCTGCCGCACGGCGAGGCCGGCGAGCTGGAGTTCTTCGCGCCGGGCTCGCGCATGGTCGAGTACTTCGGCAACCCGGCCGCCACGGCCGAGGCGCTGTTCGACGGCGGCTGGTACCGCTCGGGCGACCTGGGCTACACCTGCGCCGACGGCCGCTTCGTGTTCCTGACCCGCATCGGCGACTCGCTGCGGCTGGGCGGCTTCCTGGTCAGTCCGCAGGAGATCGAGGATTGCGTGCAGGAGGTGGCCGGCATCGACGGCTGCCAGGTCGTGGCCGCCACCCTCGGCACCGCGCTGCGCCCGATCGCCTTCGTCACCTTGAAGCCCGGTGCGACGCTCGACGAGGCGACGGTCATCGCGCACGTCGGTGCGCGTCTGGCGCGCTTCAAGGTGCCGGTGCGCGTGTTCGCCATCGATGCGTTCCCGGTGACCGAAGGCACCAACGCGACCAAGATCCAGAAGCACCGCCTGCGCGATCTCGCGCAGGCGCGGCTGGCCGCCGAGCCGCCCGCCTGAGCGGGCGCCGCGGCCGCCGGGTCACTCCGGCGTGAGGCCCGAGGCCTTGAACGCTTCCTCCCAGACCGGCGTGTCCTTGCGGATGATCTCGCCGAACTCGGCCGGCGTGGTGCCGGTGGCGATCAGCCCGTACTGCAGCATCTTCGCCGTGCCGTCGGGCGTCTGGATCGCCTTGTTGATCTCGCGGCTCACGCGCTCGACGATCGGCCTGGGCGTGCCCTTCGGGGCCATGAACGCCACCCAGCCGGCGAGGTCCATCGGATAGCCCTGCTCGACGAAGGTCTTCACGTCCGGGTAGCTGGGGATGCGCTTCGTGCCGGTGGTGGCCAGCGGCACGAGCTTGCCGGCCTGGATCATCGCGGCCGTCGACGCGTAGTCCTGGATGCCCATCGTCGCATTGCCCGCCGCGATGTCCTGCACCGCCGGGCCGGCCCCCTTGTAGGCCACGTGCACCATGTCGAGCTTGGCGATCTTCTTGAGCATCTCGCCGTACAGGTGGGAACTGCTGCCCGAGCCGAACGACGCGAACGTCACCTTGCCCGGGTTGCGCTTCGCGTACTGCACGAAGTCGTCGACGCTCTTCAGCCCCAGCGCGGGCGGCACGACCAGCCCGAGCGCCGCGATGCCGATCTGCGTGACCGGCTCGAAGTCGGTCAGCGCGTCGTAGCCGAGCTTCCGGTACATGAACTTGTTGATGATGATGTTCGAGCTGTTCACGAACACGAAGGTGTAGCCGTCGGCCGGGGACTGCTTGGCCGCGGTGATGCCGATGATCGCCTGCGCGCCGGGCTTGTTCTCGATGATCACCGGCTGACCCAGCGCCGGCGACAGCTTCTCGCCAACCCAGCGGGCGACGATGTCGGTCTGGCCGCCCGGCGGGTAGGGCACGATGATGCGGATCGGCTTGGCGGGCCACTCCTGCGCCATCGCCGGGCCCAGCCCGGTCAGGGCGAGCAGCGCGGCCAGCAGGATCGATTTGAGTGCAGGGATCATGTTCGGTCTCCGAAGGGTTCGTGCGGTGCGTGCATCCGGTGCGTTCCGCGTGCGTTGCGCGGTGCGTGCGGATGGTCGCACGATCCCCTGCGGACGGCAGGCGCGAAGACCGCTGTGCGGAATCGCGGCGGGATGCGCCGTCCGTGCCGGCGCCAGGGTGTCCGCCGGAGGCCTTCAGGCTGGCCTCAGCCTGGCGCGTCACACTGACCGGCGACCCCGGGTCGTCCGCCGCACGCCGGGCGTACGATCGGCCTTCCGTGTCCACCACGCGCGCCTTCCTGTCCGTGTCCACCGCTCGTCACCCCGCAGCCCGGTCGAAAGGGCGTCCATGAGAATCCTGCTGGTCGAGGACGATCCCGACCTCTCGGACGTCGCTGCCACGCATCTGCGCCGCCAGTCGCATGCCGTCGACCCGGTGGCCCGTCTGGGCGAGGCGAGCGCCGCGCTGGCGTCGGTGCAGTACGACCTGATCCTGCTCGACCTGGGCCTGCCCGACGGCGACGGTGTCGACTGGCTGCAGGGGCGCCGTTCGGCCGGCCTGGCGGTGCCGGTGCTGATCCTCACGGCGCGCGACCAGGTGTCCCAGCGCATCCGGGGACTGGACGCGGGCGCGGACGACTACCTGACCAAGCCGTACGATCTGTTCGAACTCGGCGCACGCGTGCGCGCGCTGGGGCGGCGGCAGATCGCGTCGTCCTCGGTGCAGAGCGGCGCGGTGTCGATCGACCTCGCTGCGCGGCGCGTGGCCCTCGACGGCGCCGAGGTCCGCCTCACCAGCCGGGAGTGGGCGGTGCTCGAGGCGCTCGCGCTGCGGCCGGGCCATCTGGTGCCGCGCAGCCGGCTCGAGGACGCGCTCTACGCGTTCGGCGCCGAGGTCGAATCGAACGTGCTGGAGGTGTACGTGAGCCAGTTGCGCCGCAAGCTGGGACGCGACCTGATCGAGACGGTGCGCGGCCTCGGCTATCGGCTGGGCGGCACCGATGGCGCAGGTCCGGCGTGAGTCCGGGACCGGCGGCGCGGACCGTGCGGACCCCGCGGAGCGTCCGAACCGTACGGACCCCGCGAAGGGTCCGAACCGTGCGGACCAGCCGGATCCCGCGGAGCGTGCGCACGTGACGGGCGGGTACCGGCTCGCGCACCGGATCCGCCTGGGCGTGGCGGCCTCGTGGGCATCCGCCTGGTTCCTCGCGTCGCTGTTCTCGGTCTACCTCGTCTGGTACGAGCTGGGCGAGGGCTTCGACAGCAAGCTGCAGGAGGCGGCGCAGATGCTGTTGTCGATCGCCGCACGTGCGCCGGACACCCTGCGCGAAGGCGAGCGTGGCGATCGCCGCGCGCTCACCGGTCTGCTGGAACACGAGGAGTACATCGTCTACCAGGTGCGGGACGCCGCGGGGCGGATCCTCATCCGCTCGCACGACGCGCCGGCGCCGGCACTGGCGCCGCTCGAAGCCGGGTTCTCCGACCAGGGCGAGTGGCGTGTCTACACCGAGCCCGATGCGGCGGGCACGATGTGGCTGCACGTGGCGGATGCACGTTCCCATCGCCGGGAGGGCATCTGGCATGCGATCGAGATCCTCTCGGTGCCGTTCATCCTGGTGCTCCCGCTGACCGCCTGGCTGCTGGGCCGATGGATCACGCGCGCGTTGCGGCCGCTGGAGCGCGTGGCCGCCGAGCTCGAGCGCCGTGGCAGTGACGACCTGTCGCCGCTGTCGGTGAGCGGCGACGCGATCGAGCTGCGCCGGCTCACCGAGGGCACGAACCAGCTGATGGCGCGGCTCGAGCGCGCGCTGGCGCAGGAGCGCGACTTCGCGGCGCGTGCCGCCCACGAACTGCGCACGCCGCTGGCGGCGGCGCTCGGGCAGGTGCAGCTCCTCGCTGCACAGGGGGACGCGGAAGCGCGTCAGCGTGCACTCCGGATCGAGGCCCGACTGCAGCAGCTGGTGCGCACCGTCGAGCTGCTGCTGCAGTGGACACGTGCGGAGGCCGGCGCCGCGTTCGCCGTGACGCCGGTCGACCTGCACCGTGTGGTCGATGTCGTGCTGGCCGAGTGCGACCCGGAGGGGCGCGTCGACCTCGTCGTCAGAGGCTTCGAGAAAGCGCCCCGCGTGCTCGCGCACGTCGACTCGCTCGGCATCGTGCTGTCCAACCTGCTGACCAACGCGCGCCGGCACGGAGGCGCGCAGGCGCGCATCGGCCTGCTGATCGCGCCGGTGACGCAGGGCGTGCGGGTGACGGTGCGGGATGACGGTCCCGGCGTCGATGCCGAGACCCTGGCACGGCTGGGTCACCGCATCGACCGCAAGGACCGGCAGCCGGGCGGCCTGGGGCTGGGCCTGGGGCTGGCCCTGTCGAGCACGCTGGCGGTGCAGATGGGAGCGACCCTCGGCTTCGAGTCACCGCTGGACGGCACGGGCCGCGGGTTCGCCGCGCACCTGACGATGCGCGCTGCGCACCCCTGACGCCGCAGGCGGCGCACTTCCGGGGCCCGGCCTCAGCGTGCCATTGCCCGGCGTCAGCGCGCCGTTGCCCCGGGGGCGGCGCGCCGTCGCCGCAGGGCGCGGCGACGGCGTCACGAGGATCACGCCGCGAAGCGCTCCA
>JAKOZZ010000167.1 GCA_029779755.1 Pseudomonadota bacterium | reverse complement strand
ATCCTGCAGATCAACGCCAGCGCCCGCCGTGAAGGCGCCCACTCCACCCGTCTGGCCGATGCCGTCGTCGCCCGTCTGAAGGCGGCCCATCCGGACGCCCGTCACACGCTGCGCGACCTGGCCGCCACGCCGCATCCGACGCTGGACGAGGCCGCCCTGGGCGCCCTGTTCACCGCGCCGGACCAGCGCACGGCCGAGCAGGCCGCGCGGGTGGCGCTGGACGACGCGCTGATCGCCGAGGTGCAGGCACACGATACGATCGTGCTGGGCGTGCCGATGTACAACTTCGGCACGCCGGTGCAGCTCAAGAGCTGGATCGACGCGATCTCGCGCGCCGGCGTCACCTTCCGCTACACCGCGCACGGCCCCGAAGGCCTGCTGACGGGCAAGACGGTCTACGTGGCCCTGGCGCGCGGCGGCATCTACCGCGACACGCCCAACGACGCGCAGGTGCCGTATCTTCGCCAGGTGCTGGGATTCCTGGGCATGACCGACGTACGCTTCCTGTACGCCGAAGGCATGGCGATGGGCCCCGACGCCGTGGCGAAAGGCTTCGAACGCGCCTATGCCGACCTGGAGGCCGCGCTGGCCTGATGGACGCCCCGTCCGCGGTGCGACTCGACGACGGGCCGTGGACAAGCGGCTCCATCACCCTGTCGCCCTGCGCCGCACGCACCCGACACAAGAGGAGGACCTTTCGATGAACACGTCGACCACCACCACTGGGATCGCCGCCTCCGGCACCGGCGCCGCCGCCTCGGACAGTGCGACCGTCACCCGCGCCCGCGGCGTCGAGCGCCTGGTCACCGGGCAGGCCACCTCCGACGGCGCCGGCGTGAAGCTCACCCGCGTGCTGACGCAGGACCTGCAGCGGCGGCTCGATCCGTTCCTGATGCTGGACGCGTTCGGCAGCGACGACCCCGACGACTACATCGCCGGGTTTCCCGACCATCCGCACCGCGGCTTCGAGACGGTCACGTACATGATCGCCGGACGCATGCTGCATCGGGACAGCGCCGGGCACGAAGGTCTGCTCGAGAACGGCGGCGTGCAGTGGATGACGGCCGGCCGCGGGGTCATCCACTCCGAGATCCCGCAGCAGGAACACGGCGTGATGGAGGGCTTCCAGCTGTGGCTGAACCTGCACAGCAGCGAGAAGATGAACGCGCCCTGGTATCGCGACTTCCAGAACGCGCAGCTGCCGAAGGTGACGACCGCCGACGGCGTCGCCGTCACGGTGATCGCCGGCGACAGCCACGGCGTGCGGGGAGCGGTGATGCGCGAGCGCACGCAGCCGCTGTATCTGGACCTGCACCTGCCGCGGGGCGCGCGCTTCGCGCAGCCGCTGCCGGCCGGACACAACGCGTTCGTCTACGTGTACCGGGGCGAGGTCGTGGTGGGCGGCACCTCCGTGCCGTCGCAGCGCATGGCGGTCCTGGCCAACGACCCGCAGGCCGATGGCGTCGTGATCGAGGCGGGCGCCGACGCGCGCGTGCTGCTGATCGCCGGGCGGCCGCTGAAGGAGCCGATCGTGCAGTACGGCCCGTTCGTGATGAACACGAAGGACGAGATCTACCAGGCGCTCAGCGACTTCCGCGACGGGCGGCTGGGCGAGACGGCCGCGTGACGGCGGACTACTGACGCCGCCCTCTCGCGCCGCCCCCGGACGCCGTCTCGTCCGGCGGGCGGCGCCGTCAGACCGTGTCCGTCAATGCGTAGTGGGTGAGATCGGGCGCGTCCATCAGCTTCTCGAAGTGCTCGTAGGTCCACGGCCACGACGCGATGTTGCCGTTGCGGTCCATGTACCAGCTCTGGCAGCCGCTGACCCAGACGGTCTGGCTCATCTGCGCCTTCACCGCGTCGTTGAACGCCTGCATCGCTTCGACCCGCGGCGCCAGCGCGCGGGCCTTTCCGGCGGCCAGCACCCCGATCAGGTCGATCGCGTACGCGCACTGCTTCTCGGCCGTCATCAGGAACGAGAAGTTGCCGATCGGGCTGTTCGGACCGCCGATCATGAACAGGTTCGGGAAGCGCGGGATCGTCACGCCCAGGTAGGCCTGCGCCGCGTCCTTCCACGCCGAGTCGAGGTCGACGCCACCTTCCCCGTAGAGCTTCATCGGCGCGAACGTCGAGTGCGCGTCGTAGCCGGTGGCCAGCACCAGCACGTCGAGTGGGTGCAGGCGACCGTCGGCGGTGCGGATGCCCTGCGGCTCGATGCGCACGATCGGGTCGGTCACCAGCTCGGCGTTCGGCTTCTGGATCGCATCGTAGAAGTCGTCGGACATGATCAGCCGCTTGCAGCCGACCTTGTAGTTCGGGCGCAGCTTCTCGCGTAGCACGGGGTCGGCCACGCTGCGCTCCAGGTTCTCCACGCACATCTGCTCCATGCGCGCATAGACCCGCGGGTTCTGCCCGACCACCGCGGCCGCGAACTTGCTGTTGAACTCGTCGGCCAGGCGCGCGTAGTGCTGCTGCAGCAGGGCCGGATCGCGACGGAACGCCGCCTTCTCCTCCTCCGGAATCGGCACGTTGGACAGCCGCATGATCCATTGCGGCGTGCGCTGGAACAGCGACAGCCTGCCGACCCGGTCCACGATCGCACCCACGATCTGGGTCGACGTGGAGCCCGTGCCGATGATGCCCACCCGTTTGCCGGCGAGCTCGACGCGGTCGTCCCAGCGGCCGGTGTGGAACATGTGGCCCGCGAACGTGTCGAGCCCTTCGATGTCCGGGTACAGGGGGTGACGCAGGATGCCCATCGCGGTGATGACCGCGTCGAACGGTCCCTGGCGCCCTTTGGAGGTCTCCAGCGTCCAGCGTCCGCCGGCATAGCGTGCCTCGCGCACCTCGACGTCGAACGTGACGTGCCGTGCGATGTCCTGCGCCTCGTACACGCTGCGCAGGTACGCGAGGATCTCCGTGCCCGATGCGCACACGCGCGACCAGTCGGGGTTGGGCGCGAACGAGTACCGGTAGAGGTGCGAAGGCACGTCGCAGGTGATGCCCGGGTAGCGGTTGTCGCGCCACGTGCCGCCGATGTCGGACGCGCGCTCGAACACGTGCACGTCGGTGTGACCGGCCTCGCGCAGCTTGACCACGGCCATGATGCCGGAGGCGCCCGCGCCGATCACGGCGATCCTGAGTTTCCTGGGTTCTGTCATGCCGATTCCTTTCGTTCGGTTGCTGTCCGCGGGCCGGGTTCCGGGACTGTCGCGCGGGTCAGTGCCCGCCGAGTTCCTTCCGTGCGCGCGCCTGGAGCAGCACGCGCTGCACCTTGCCCGACGCGGTCATCGGCAGGCTGTCCACCACGACCACGTGACGCGGGATCTTGAAGCTGGCGATCCTGCCCTTGCAGCGCTCGAGCACCTCGTCGACCGTGCACGTCATGCCGGCGCGCGGCACCACGTAGGCCACCGGCACTTCGGCCAGGCGTGCATCCGCAAGGCCCACTACCGCCACCTGCTCGATCGCGGGCACGAGCTTCTGCAGTTCCTGCTCGACGGCCGCCGGCGAGACGTTCTCGCCGCCGACCTTCAGCATCTCCTTGTAGCGTCCGAGGAACTGCACGAAGCCATCCGCCCGCACGAGCCCCTGATCCCCGCTGTGCAGCCAGCCTTCGGCGTCGATCGTGCGCGCGGTGGCCTCGGGATCGCGGAAATAGCCGCGCATCACGGTGTAGCCCCGGTACAGGATCTCGCCGGGCACGCCGGTCGGCACGGCGGCGCCGGTCTCGGGATCGACGATGCGGATCTCGACCCCCGCCATCGGACGGCCCGAGGTCTCGCAGCGCTGCGCGCGCGCATCGTCGAGCGTGCAGATGCACACCCAGGCCCAGGTCTCGGACATGCCGAGCCCGGTCACGGTCGGACACAACCGGTCCTGCACTTCGTGCGCCACCGCGTTGGAGTTCTGCATGCCGGCCGGCAGCGTGCCGAAGCGCAGCGAGGACACGTCGAGCCCGAGACGATCGCAGCTGCGCATGAGGTCGGCGTAGTGGGTCTCGAAGCCGTGCAGTCCGTTCACCCGCTCCTGCGCGATCAGGCGCACGGCCTCGTCCGGATCGAACGCGTCCATCACCACCTGGCGCGCGCCCGTCACCATGCAGGCCAGCACCATCTCGCTCAGACCGTACAGGTGGAACATGGGCAGGAAGTTCAGCACCGTGTCCCCGGCCCCGATCGGCCACTGCGCGGTGCGCTCGCGCACGTTGCGCAGGCAGCTGTGGTCGTGCATCACCCCCTTGGGGTTGCCCGTCGTGCCGGAGGTGAAGACGATCAGGGCGATGTCGTCCGGCTGCACCCGGGCGGCGGCCTGCGCGAGCGCCTCGGACGCGACCCGTTCGCCCTCGGCGAGGAAGCGCGACCAGGAGCGGGCGCCGCCGGTGTCGTGCGACGACACCACGACGATGTCCTTCAGGTGCGGGAACTGCGCGGAGCCTTCGAAGCGGTCGCCTTCGAACTCCGGCACCACGGCACGCAGGATCCGCTCGTACTCGATCGGGCCGGAGCGGTCGACCGTGATCATCATCCGGCACTCGGCGTGACGCAGCACGAAGGCGAGGTCGTCCTGGCGATAGCGCGTGTTGAACGGCACTGCGATCGCGCCCACCTTCTCCACCGCGTAGTACGCGACGATGAACTCGGGCCGGTTGGTGATCCACAGGCCCACGCAGTCGCCCTTGCCGACGCCACGCGCGAGCAGCGCACGGGCCGCGCGGTCGACCGCGGCGTCGATCTCGGCGAACGTCAGGTGCGCGCCCTCGAAGGTGACGGCCGTCGCGTCCGGCCACTGCAGCGCCGCGGCGTGCGGCAGTTCACCGAACAGGCGTGCGGCGGGCACCGCGGTCGGGGGGGCGGAATCCTTCATCGGTGGTTGATATCCGTTGTTGCGTGGCCGTGCGGATCGGGGCGTCGCCGTGCGGCGCGCCCGCCGGGACGGGACGGGACGGAACAGGTTCAGGCCCCAGAAACCATACCGGCGAGTAGCTGTCGAGTGTAGCGGGAATCTCGAGATGCGCGCCAACCGTGCTCACCGACCGTTCTCACCGACCGTGCTCACCGACCGTGCTCACCGACCGTGCTTGCGAACCTGCTCACGAACCGTTCGTACCGACCATGGTCACCGACCATGGTCATCGCCCACGCGCCACGCCCCTGCGGACCGACCGCGCGCAGCGCTCAGATCCGCCGCGCCGCCCCCGTCCAGTACGCATCGCGCAGCAGACGCTTCTGCAGCTTGCCGGTCTCGGTGCGCGGCAGCGTCGCGCGGAACTCGATCGATCGCGGCACCTTGTACGCGGCGAGCTTCTCGCGGCACAGGCGCAGCAGCGCCTCGGTCAGTTCGGGCGGCGACGGCGCGCCGGGCGCGGCCTGCACGATCGCCTTCACCTCTTCGCCGAACTCGGCGTTGGGCACGCCGATCACGGCCACGTCGTGCACCGCGGGGTGGGCGGCCAGCACCGCCTCGATCTCGGCCGGATAGATGTTCACGCCGCCGGAGATGATCATGTCGATCTTGCGGTCGGTCAGATACAGGTAGCCGTCGGCGTCGAGCCAGCCGACGTCGCCGGTGGTGAAGAGGTCGGCGCCGCGGTGTGCAGCCTCGGTCTTGGCCGCGTCGTTGTGATACGCGAGCCGCACGCCGCGGCGGCTGCGCAGGTAGATCGTGCCCTGCTCGCCGGCCGGCGCCTCGCTGCCATCGTCGCGCAGCACCAGCACGTCGGCCAGGAAGGTCGCGCGCCCCACCGACGACGGCCGCTGCAGCCACTCCTGCGACGAGATGCCCGTGACCACCGACCCTTCGGTCGAGCCGTAGTACTCGTGGATGCACGGGCCCCACCAGTCGATCATCGCGCGCTTCACCTCGGGCGGACAGGGCGCGGCGCCGTGCCACACGCGCACCAGCGAACCGCCGTCGAAGCGCGCCTTCACCTGGGGATCGAGACGCAGCAGCCGGATGAACTGCGTGGGCACCAGGTGCACGTTCGTCACGCGATGCGCATCGATCAGCGCCAGCGTGCGCTCGGCGTCGAAGCGCTGCGTCATCACCACGCTGGAGCCCGCGAGCATCGGCTGGAACGACCAGGCCCATTGCGCCGAGTGGTAGTACGGACCGGCCAGCAGCGTCGTGCCGTCGCGCGGCAGCAGCAGCGAGGTCGCCAGACCTTCCGCCATCGCGCGCAGCGACTCGATGGGCGGCGGGCCGCCCGCACTGCGCACCA
>JAKOZZ010000161.1 GCA_029779755.1 Pseudomonadota bacterium | reverse complement strand
GGTGGCTGGCGATGTGCGGGCACTCCACTCTGCCCGAGAAGCTGCCTCCGCCGCTGCCGCGACAGTCGCCTCCCACGCCGTGACACTGGCGGCCGTCGGCTATCCAGACCTGCAATCCGATCAGGTCGACCTGATGTGCACCACAGTCACCGCACAGGATGATCTCGTCGCCGACCTCGCACGCCTCGCGGAGGACCTGCGCGCGGTCGATGGGGAACTCCTCCGACTCGACGCGGAGCACGCCGCTCTGGGTGCTCAAGCCGAGGCGGCCGCCCGTGCCGTCGGAGCGTGCACCCAAGCCGTCGATGGGGCCCAACGCCGCGTCGACGACACCGTCGAGACGGCCGGAGCGCTTCCCGCCGCTCAAGCTCGCCTCGGCACGTTGTCCGCCCAGGCCGCCGCACTCACCGAGCTACACGAGGTGCGCGCGCGATCTCAGGCGCTGTTGCCGACCATCGATGCCGCCGTCGAGGAAGCGACGCGGGCCGGGCGTCACCTGCTGGAGTTGCACGAGCGGCGGATCGCCGCGATGGCCGGAGAACTGGCCGCCGACCTGTCCAACAGTGACCCATGTCCGGTCTGTGGCTCAACCGAGCATCCCCGGCCAGCGGTGCGGGCTGATGGGGTGCGATCGGCCGATGTCGCGCGCGCACAACGCAGCTTCGACCTGGCCCAGACCCACGCCCAGGCTCTCGCGATCGAAGGGGCCACCCTGACCGAGCGGGTCCGCGGCCTCAGCGCGCAGCTCGGGACGCCCGAACCCCTACCCGACGTCGTGGCCGAACAGCTGCGTGGCGCCCAGCTCGACGTCGATCGCGCGGCGCAGGCGCACCGGGACCTTGCTACGGCCAGGCACCAACTGGAAGAACACCAACAGCACCGTGACGAGGCCGTCAGTCGGGCTGACGCGCTGCGCACCCAGGTCGATGCACTCTGCGCAGTGCGCGGGGCGGCAGCTGCCAGACGCACCGAGCGGACAGCCCGGGTCTCGAGCGCTCTGCGCGCCCATGTCCAGGCGTGTCCCTGCGCAGCTGTCCCGCCAGAAGGCGGGTCCGTCGGCGAGGGGCAAGACGGCCAAGCAGCCGTCACGCCAGTCATCGATCGGCATCGTCTCGTGCGGGAGACCCTCGATCAGGCTCGGGCCGCACTCGTTGTCGCCAGGGATCGAGACCATGACCGCGACCAGGCGGCCGCCCGAGCCGCGACACAATGCACTGCGATCGGCTTCGGCGACGTGGCGGACGCGTCTGCCGCACTGCTGCCTGCAGCCCGGGTGCACGAACTCGGCGTCATGGTCCAGTCGGCCCGAGACCTGCGGTCGGCAGCCGACGCCGTGCTCGCCGAACCCGACGTCATTGCCGCCTTGGCCCACGGTCCGGTCGATGTCGCCGCTGCCCGGACCGCAGCCGAACACGCCAAGAACGCGCGGGCACAAGCCGCGGCCGACGTGTCGGGGGCAGAGTTGGCCTGCCGTGAGGCGCAGGAGCGCGCCGACGACGTCGCCATGCTCGCAGGGCGCCGTGAGGAGCGTCGGATCGAGCACGAGCAGCTCAGTCGGCTGGCAGCCACCGTCACGGGCAGCTCACCTGACAACGCACTGCGGATGCGCTTGTCGGCCTTCGTCCTGGCCGGCCGGCTGGAGCGGGTCGTCGA
>JAKOZZ010000111.1 GCA_029779755.1 Pseudomonadota bacterium | reverse complement strand
CCGTCCTCACCCGCCCCACCATCGCCTGTCGCGACGCGACGCGACGCAACGCGCGCGCGCTCAGAGCCGCGCGAGCAGCGCCTCCAGACCCGGATAGCCGTCGCGCTCGATCAGCGTCTTGCGCGCGAACGGACCCCAGCGGCGACCGTCGGCCAGCGCGGCCAGGAAGCCGGCGCGGTCGCTGACGCAGGTGCCGGCCAGTGCGGTCACGCCGTGTGTGAACAGCGTGTCGGGCACACAGCCCGCGCCCGGGCCGATCAGCGAGAAGCGGCGCGCGTGCGGCGTGGCGTGCAGGATCGCGGCGAGCGTGCCGTTCAGCAGCACGGTGCTGGTGCACAGCACCTGATCGCAGTCGGCGAGGGCGGCAGGGTCGTTCACCACGCGCCAGCCGTCGTGTGCGCCCGCCAGATCCGTGCGCAGCTCGAGCACCGTCAGGCGTGCGCCGGTGGCGGTGAGCAGCGGCACGAGGGGCGGGAAGTAGCCGACCATGCCGACGTGCGTGCCGGCACGTGCGTCGATGCCGGCCACCGCGCCCGGTGCGTCGGCGGGCCGCCATCCGGCGCGGGTGTACAGCGACTGCGACAGGGCATTGAGCGCGGCCACGCCGAGCGCGCGTGCGCCCGGTGCGGTCGTGGCCAGGCCGCCGGCGAGCGCGGCCGCGGGGCTGCCGGGCAGGCGGCGCAGGCCGTCGGCGTCGCGCACCGCGTCCTCGATGCCCGCCAGCCACAGGTAGCTCATGCCGATCGCGCCGTCGTCGAGCTCGAGCGCGCAGAACTCGGCCTCCTTGCCGGTGCGCAGGTGGGCGGGGGGCAGGTGCAGCGCGCGCACGCGCGGGCCACCCAGTGCGGCCGCGATGCGCCGGGCCGCAGCGACCAGGTCCGTGTCGATCGCGGTCTGTGCCGCAGTGACGTCGCTCGCGCGCATCATGGTTCGCCTGTGGTGCCTGTGGTGCCTGTGATGTCTCTGGTGCCTGTGCAGCCGGTGGCGCCTCAGCTGGCTTTGCCGCCGGTGCCTGCGGTGCCGCCCGTGGCGCCTGCGCCGCTCGCGCTTCCGCTCCCGCGCCTTGCCGCGCCGAGGCGCAGCGCAGGCAGCCCCGCCAGCACGGTGAACGCGAGCACCGCGTAGCCCGCGCTCCAGGCGCTGGCATGGCCGGGGCCGCCGAAGGCGTCGAGCGCGAGGCCCACGGCCAGCGGGCCGACGAACGAGGCGCCGAAGCCCAGCATCGAATGCAGGGCCATCGTTGCGCCGCGGTAGTCGGGGTCGGACGCGCCCACCATGCCGGCGGTCAGCGAACCGGAGTCGGCGGGCGTGGTGAAGCCGTGCAGCAGCAGCAGGCCCAGCACGACGAACCAGGGCGCCGACGTGGCGCTGGCCAGCGACAGCGCGACCAGGGCCGATACGATCATCACGCCCGCGATCAGCCGGTGGCGCCCGATGCGCAGCGCCAGCTCGTTGCCCAGGATGCTCGCCGGCATGGCGAGCAGCGTCACCACGAAGCTGACGATGGTGGTGTCGAGCCACGAGGGCGCACCGGTGCGCGTGGACGTGAACAGCCAGTACGACACCAGCCAGGCGCGGGCCGCGTACAGCTCGAAGCAGTGCGCGCCGTAGCCCAGCACGAAGGACATCGCCGGCCGGTTGGCGAGCACGGGCCGGAAGTCGAGCAGGTGGCCGGTCGCACGCGCGGCCTTGTGCACGCGCGGCAGCGACAGCGCGACCGCCAGCATCACCAGCGGCCCGCAGCCGACGACGGCGAACGCCCACTGCCAGCCGAGCCGGTCGGCGATCAGCTGCGTGCACAGGAACGACAGGCCGACCCCGATCGAGAAGCTCGAGGTGTAGTACGTGATGCTGCGCGAGGCATCGCCCGGCGGCAGGCGATCGGTGAGCACGCGAAGACCGGGCATGTACGCACAGCCGAAGCCGGCGCCGGCCATCGCCCACAGCACGATGGCCGAGGTGAAGTCGTGCGCGAAGGCCGCGAACGCGAACGTGGCGCCTGCGTTCACGATGCAGCCGGGGATCAGGATGCTGCGCGCGTCGATGCGGTCGGTCAGCGACGTCGCCACTGGCACGACGAGGGCGTACCCGATGAAGAAACCGCCCGCGATCGCGCCGCTCTCGGCCGCCGTCAGCCCCCACAGCCGCGCGAACAGCGGGATCAGGGCGGCGAAGGCCATGTGCGGCAGCAGGCTGCCGATCTGGCCCGCGCACATCGCGGCCACCAGCGCGGTGTGGCGGCTGCCGGCGGACGCGGCGTCGCGCATGCGGGTCTCCTCGAGAGTGTCGAATCCGGCGTTTCCCGGACCGATCGTTGTGCCTGCGAGCTTAGCGCAGGCGCGCCGCGCGCCGGCCGCCCCGCGTGTCGATCGCATGCGCGCTGGTCGTCGGCCCGGGCGCCGATCATTGGCCTGCGCGCCGATGGTTGGCCCGCACGCGGAGCCTTCGCCCGCACGCGGAGCCTTCGACTACACTGGCCCGCACCCATCTGCCCGAGCGGCAGCATTCCCGAGGAGACCCGAACGCCATGAGCACATCGCAGATCGACATCGACACCGGCACCGACCAGCTGCTGTGCAGCATCCGCGAAGGCGTGGCGGTGATCACGCTGAACCGGCCGGAGGCGCGCAACGCGATGTCCGACCAGCTCACCCCGGCGCTGCGCCGGATGATCAAGGAGCGGGGCGACGACCCGTCGGTGGGCGCGCTGCTGATCACGGGCGCCGGCACCGCGTTCTGCGCCGGCGGTGACGTCAAGGGCATGGGTGACAACAGCGCGAAGAAGTCGATGACCTCTGAGGAGCGCATCGCCGACCTGAAGGTGCGCCAGCGCCTGCTCACCGGCGCGCTGCTGGCGGTGCGCAAGCCGACGATTGCGGCGCTGCCCGGCGCGGCCGCTGGTGCGGGCCTGGCGATCGCGCTCGCCTGCGACATCCGCATCGCCGCCGAGTCGGCATTCGTGAACGCGGGGTATGCGCGCATCGGGCTGTCGGGCGACTACGGGATCGCGTGGCTGCTCACGCGCACGGTCGGCTCGCCGATCGCGCGCGAGATGATGTTCTCGGCCGACAAGGTCGACTCGGCCCGCGCCGAGCGCATCGGCCTGTTCAACCGGGTGGTGCCCGACGACCGCCTGCGCGAGGAGGCGTTCGCCTATGCGCGGCGGCTGGCCGCGGGGCCGCGCGTGGCGCTCGCGTCGATGAAGGACAACCTCGACGAGGCGTCGCGCATCCTGTTCGAGACCGCGCTCGACCACGAGGCCGAGCGGCTGGTGGCGGCGGCGGCCACCGAGGACCACCGCGAGGCGGTGCGTGCGTTCGTGGAGAAGCGCGCGCCGCGATTCACCGGGCGTTGACGCCGGCGAAGGTCGTCGGTGCCCGGAGCGCGCGGCGCGGTCGGCGCCCCCGTCAGGCGGGCGGCGTGCGGTCCGCGTCGCCCAGTTCGCGCTGCATCAGCACCGTGTCGAGCCAGCGGTCGAACTTCCAGCCGCTGGCGCGGAACAGGCCGGCCATGCGGAAGCCGCAGGCGGCGTGCAATGCGATCGAGCCGGTGTTGAAGCTGTCGCCGATCACGGCCAGCATCTGGCGGCAGCCGACGGCTTCGCAGCGTGCGATCAGGGTCTCGAGCAGGCGCCGGCCGATGCCCTGTCCGATCGCGTCGGGCGCGACGTAGATCGAGTTCTCGACCGAGAAGCGGTAGGCCGGGCGCGGCCGGAAGTGGTTCGCGTACGCGTAGCCCGTGACGACGCCGTCGCGCTCCGCCACCAGGTACGGGAAGCCGTTGGCGAGCACGTCGGCGCGGCGGCGTGTCATCTCCTGCAGGCTCGGCGGGTCGAGCTCGAACGAGCCGGTACCGTGCAGCACGTGGTGCCGGTAGATGTCGTGGATGCGCGGCAGGTCGTCGTCGCGGCTGTCGCGGACGATCGGGGCGGCGGGGGTCATGGCGTCGGCCTCATGGGTTGAAGATCCGCGAGCCTTCGCGGCGCAGCTGGCCCTGGCGCTCCAGCTCGGTCAGGGCCCAGGCGATCGCCGCATCCAGCGACATGCCGATCAGCGCCGCCGCATTGGTCATCACGGAAGCGCCGGCCAATTCCTCGGCGAGGCGGTCGGCGTCGAACTGCTGCTGCTCGAGCAGCCGGAACTTCAGCAGCGCCTTGAGCGCGTTGCGTGCGTTGCGGCGCGGGTCGGCGATCACGGCCAGCCGCGCGAACGCGCGCTCGAGCGCCTCGGGCACGTCGTGGAACATCGGGCCGTGCCCGGGCAGCACGGTGCCGACGTCGAGCGACGCGATCAGCTCGAGGGCCGCCTTCTGCTCGGCGAAGCCGGAGTTGCCGCTCAGCTCGGGGAAGATGATGCCGAAGCCGTTCTGCCACAGCACGTCGGCCGAGATCAGCAGCCGGTGTTCGGGGCAGTGCAGCATCAGCGAATGCGGATCGTGGCCCGGTGCCGCATGCACGCGCCAGACCATGCCGCCGAGGGTGATCTCGTCGCCATCGGACAGGAAGCCGTCTGCGTGGAAGCGTTCGCACACCTGCGCCGTCGCGCGGTAGGTGAGCGCGTCCTCGTCCCAGCGCCGCACCGCGTCGAACTCGGCGTGCGGCACCAGCGTCGGGCAGTGGTAGCGCCGCTGCAGCGCCGCGTTGGCGCCGCAGTGATCGGAGTGCAGGTGCGTGTTGATCAGGCGCGTGAGGCCGCGCTCGGCGCGCCCCACCTCGGCCAGCACGCGTTCGACCAGCGCCACCGTGAAATCGGCGCGGGTGCCGTAGCCGGTGTCGATCAGCGTGGCGCCGTCGGGTTCGACGAACAGCATCTGGTTGCTCGACAGCCAGTCGCGTTCGATGAAGCGCAGGGTGGGGGGCAGCGGAGTCATGCGGGCGGCGTTCGGGGCGACGGGTCGTTCGGGGCGGTCGGGGCGATGGTGCGGCGGGTCGATGCGTCGATGGGGCGATGGGGCGATGGGGTGTCCGGTGACGCCCGACGGCCTCAGCCGCGCACGTGGCGCGCGTAGATCGCCGCCACTTCGGCGAACGCTTCGTCGAGCTCGCGGTTGCCGCTGTGGATCGCCTTGATCGGGCCGGCGCCCATGCGCAGCAGCAGGCGCGACGTGAATGGCACGCGCAGGCGCCGCGCGTGCAGCACCTGGCTCCACGGGTAGTTCTTCTCGAACAGCCAGTCCTGCCGGATGCCTTCGGCATCGACCGTCGTGTTGCCGTTCAGGATGTACCAGGTGGTCGACAGCAGCACGAACGCGCCGGCGCCGATCAGCACCAGCACCGGCCAGGCGGGCATGCCCACGCGCGACATGACCTGCGCGCCGTAGGCGGCCAGCGTGACCAGCGTGCTGACGACCATCCACTTCGCCGAAGGGCGATACGACGGCCCGCGCACCGGTTGCGCGAACCGGGCGCGCAGCGCGTCGGTGATGGGGCCGGCCGACGGGGTCATGCGTCCGGGGGCGGCTCGTCCGAGCGCGATGCGTCCGAGCGTGGCGTGTCGGCGCGCGGGCGGGACCGCACGCCCGACACGGCGATCGTGTCGCCGCGAGACGACCCGGAGGCGACGAACTGCTTGCGCCGTTCGTTCAGCTGCGCCCAGACGTCCAGGCGCTGCGTGTCGCCCATCGTGCCCCATCGGGCGATCTCGTCGATCGTGCGCATGCAGCCTTCGCACCACCCCGAGCGCGCATCGATGCGGCACACCGACGTGCAGGGCGAGCGCACCGTGCTGAAGCCCGGGCGTCCGAGGGGGGCGTCGCTCATGGTGGCGCCCGTCCGCGTCAGGCCGTCGCGTCGGCCGCGGCCACGGCCGCCGCCTTCTTCGCGGCCAGCGCATTGCCGGCGCGCGACATGCTCTTGCGTCCGAGGAAGGTGGAGATCCTCTGCCCGGCGTCGACCAGCTGGTCGAGGTCGAGGCCGGTCTCGATGCCCAGGCCGTTCATCAGGAACACGACGTCCTCGGTGGCGACGTTGCCGGTGGCGCCCTTCGCATACGGGCAGCCGCCGAGGCCGGCGATCGACGTGTCGAACCGGTGGATGCCCGACTGCAGGCTGGCGTAGATGTTCGCGATCGCCTGCCCGTAGGTGTCGTGGAAGTGGCCGGAGATGCGCTCGATCGGGTAGGCGCGCGCGGCGGCCTCCATCACGCGGCGCACGTGCGACGCGGTGCCGGTGCCGATCGTGTCGGCGATGCCGATCTCGTCGCAGCCGAGGTCGGCCAGGCGCTTGACGACGTCGACGACGTCCTCGACCGGCACCTCGCCCTGGTACGGGCAGCCGAACGCCACCGAGACCGCGCCGCGCACGCGCACGCCACGCGCCTGTGCGCCTTCGGCCACCGGGCGGAAGCGTTCGATGCTCTCGGCGATCGAGCAGTTGATGTTGCGATGGGAGAACGCCTCGGTGGCCGCGCCGAAGATCACGACCTCGTCGACACCGGCGGCCAGCGCGCCTTCCAGGCCCTTCATGTTGGGCGTGAGCACGGAGACGATCACGCCCTTCGGGCGCGGGATGCGCGCGAGCACCTCGGCCGCGTCGGCCATCTGCGGCACCCACTTCGGCGAGACGAACGAGGTCGTCTCCAGGTTGCCGACGCCGGCCGCGAGCAGGCGCTCGCACAGCTGCACCTTGACGTCGACGGGCACGGGCTGCTTCTCGTTCTGCAGGCCGTCGCGCGGGCCGACTTCGGTGATGTGGACGCGTTGGGGCAGGGTCATGGCGTGTTCCTCGTGATCGGTCAGTAACCGCGGTCGCGTCCGACCGCGCCGGTGATCGGTTCGCCGCGCAGCAGGCGGCGGATCTTGTCGGCCACCTGGTCAGCGCTGGGCTCCACCAGGGTGGCGGCCGCGACGTGCGGCGTCACCCGGATTCTAGGATGGCGCCAGAACGGATGCTCGGGCGGCAGCGGTTCGGTGTCGAACACGTCGAGTGTCGCACCCTCGAGCGCACCCGCATCCAGCGCCGCCAGCAGGGCCTGCGCGTCGACCAGCGCGCCGCGCGCCACGTTGACCAGCCACGCCGGGCGCGGCAGCAGCGCGAGGCGGCGCGCGTCGATCAGGTGACGGGTGTCGTCGGTGAGGGGCGCCATCAGGATCAGCACGTGGGTGCGTGCCAGGAAGGAGGGCAGCTGCGCGTCGCCGTGCAGGCACTCGACGCCGTCGATCCGGTGCGGCGACCGCGCGTGCCCGAGCACCCGGAAGCCGGCGGCCGCCAGCGCACGGGCGACCTGCCCGCCCAGCGCGCCGATGCCGAGCACGCCGACGGTGAGGTCGGTGCGCGCGACCGGCGCGAGCTCGCGCCAGCAGGCGTCGCGCTGCTGGGCTTCGTAGGCGTCGGCGCGCAGCACGATGCGCAGCACCGCGTGCAGGCAGTAGTCGATCATCTGGCGGGCCATGCCGGCGTCCTCGAGCCGCACCACCGGCAGCGTCGCCGGCACGTCGCCGTGGCGCAGCAGGTGGTCGACCCCCGCGCCGGCGCTGAACACGGCGCGCAGCGCGGGATGCGCGGCGAAGAACCCGGCGGGCGGCTTCCAGACCACTGCGAAGTCGGCGCCATGGGCTTCGGGCGCCGGCCAGTCGGCCACGCGGGCCTCGGGCAGGCGGGCGGCCAGCGCGCGCACCCAGTGCCGGCGTGCGGTCTCGTCGGGATGCGTGACGGCGATCTTCACGTCAGGCGGGCGTGAAGGCCAGCAGCGGCGCGCCTTCCGGCACCTGGTCACCGACGGCGAACAGCAGCTCCGACACCGTGCCGGCGCTCGGCGCGTTGATCGTGTGCTCCATCTTCATCGCCTCCATCACGACCAGCGGCGCGCCGCGCTCGACGCGCTTGCCCGCCTCGCACAGGATCGCGACCACCTTGCCGGGCATCGGCGCGGTCACGCCGCCGCCGGTGTCGGCATCCTCGCCGACGTGGGCCAGCGCCGGCACGTAGGCGAGCTGCACCGCGCCCTGCGCGGTGAACAGGTGCAGGGTCTCGCCGCGCAGCATCGCGCCGGTGTCGAAGGCCTCGCCGCCCGTCAGGCCGCGCACGCGGCGGCCGTCGGCATCCAGCGCGAGCTCGGCCAGGCACACGGCGACGTCGCCCACGTGCACCGTATAGCCGTTCTTCGCGTAGTCGACGCGCACGGGGAACTGCCGCTGCCCGCGCCCGAACATCAGTGTGCGCGACAGCCACGCGCCGCCGCGCCAGCCGCTGCGCGCCGCCCACGGGTCGCCGGACGGCGCCGCGGCGTCGCCCGCACGCTCGAGCATCAGCACGGCGGCGGCGGCCTGGGCCAGCACGCCCGGCTCGGGGTCGCCCGCCGCCGGCAGCAGCGCCGCGCGCTCGCGCTCGATCAGGCCGGTGTCGAGGTCGGCCCCCGCGAAGGCGTCGCAGTGCATCAGCCGCTTGAGGAACGCGACGTTGGTGGCCGGCCCGACGATCTCGTAGTCGGACAGCGCCGTGCTCATGCGGGCGATCGCCTGTTCGCGGTCGCGCCCCCAGACGATCAGCTTGGCGATCATCGGGTCGTAGTACGGCGAGATGCTGTCGCCCTCGCGCACGCCGCTGTCGATGCGCACGCCCGCGGGGTCGGCCGCGCCGTTGCCGCGCGGGGTCGCGCCGATCTCGAAGCCCACCGCCGCCGGTGCGCGCAGGTGCTCGAGACGCCCCGTCGACGGCAGGAAGCCCTTCTCGGGGTTCTCGGCGTACACGCGCGCCTCGATCGCATGCCCGCGGATGGCGAGCTGTTCCTGCGTGGCCGGCAGCGGTTCGCCCGCGGCCACGCGCAACTGCCACTCGACGAGGTCGTGGCCGGTGATCATCTCGGTGACCGGATGCTCGACCTGCAGGCGCGTGTTCATCTCCATGAAGTAGAAGCGGCCGTCCTGGTCGGTGATGAACTCGACCGTGCCCGCCCCCTCGTAGCCGACGGCGCGTGCCGCCGCCACCGCGGCCTCGCCCATCGCCGCGCGGCGCTGCGCGGTCATGCCCGGGGCGGGCGCCTCCTCGATCACCTTCTGGTGGCGGCGCTGCACCGAGCAGTCGCGCTCGAACAGGTACACGCAGTTGCCGTGCCGGTCGCCGAACACCTGGATCTCGACGTGGCGCGGGCGCTGCACGTAGCGCTCGATCAGCACGGCGTCGTCGGAGAACGCGCTGGCCGCCTCGCGCTTGCACGAGGCCAGCGCCGTGTCGAACTGGTCGGCCTGCGTGACGATGCGCATGCCCTTGCCACCGCCGCCCGCGCTCGCCTTGATCAGCACCGGATAGCCGATCGCGTCGGCCTGGCCGCGCAGGTAGCCGGGGTCCTGGTTGTCGCCGTGGTAGCCGGGCACCAGCGGCACCTGTGCCTTCTCCATCAGCGCCTTGGCCGCCGACTTGCTGCCCATGGCCGCGATCGCGGCGGCCGGCGGGCCGATGAAGACCAGCCCGGCGTCGGTCACCGCCCGCGCGAAGGCCTCGTTCTCGGACAGGAAGCCGTACCCGGGGTGGATCGCCTCTGCACCGGCCTTCTGTGCGATCTCCAGCACCAGGTCGGACCGCAGGTACGACTCGCGGGCCGGGGCGGGGCCCAGGCGCCAGGCCTCGTCGCACATCGCCACGTGGCGCGCGCGCGCGTCGGCGTCGGAGTACACCGCGATGGTGCGGATGCCCATCCGGCGCGCGGTGGCGGCGACGCGGCAGGCGATTTCGCCGCGGTTGGCGATCAGGATCGTCTTGAACATTTCGTGTTCCGTGCTCTGTGTTCGTGTGGCGTTCGAGCGTGCGTGCGTGTGGGGGCGTGCGCGTGCTCGTGCGTGCGTGTGCTTGGGCCTGCGTGCCGGCGTGACGGGGGCCGGGCTCAGCCGGCGCGGCCGGGCGAACCGGGGTCGGCGACCCAGGACGGCCGGCGCTTCTCGAAGAACGCCGTGATGCCTTCCTGCGCCTCGTCGGACGCACGGATCCGCGCGATGCGGCGGGCCGTGTCCTCGGTCAGCGCGTCGTCGATCGGGCGGCCGGCGACGTCGCGGATCAGCCGCTTGTTCTCGGCGAGCGACACCGGCCCCCCGAGCAGCAGGTGCCCGAGGATGCGGTTGACCGTCGCATCGAGTTCCTCGGCCGGCACGATGTCGTCGACCAGGCCGATGCGGTACGCCTCGGCCGCGTCGAACACCTCGCCGGTGAGGAAGTAGCGGCGCGCATGCGGCTCGCCGATCGCGCGGATCACGTACGGGCTGATCATCGCCGGCAGCAGCCCCAGCTTCGCCTCGGACAGGCAGAACGTCGCCTCGGTGGCGGCGATCGCGATGTCGCAGGCCGACACGATGCCCATGCCGCCGGCGAACGCCGCGCCATGCACGCGCGCCACGGTGGGCTTGGGGCTCTCGTACAGCAGCCGCAGCACGGTTGCCAGGCCGGCCGAGTCGCGCACGGCTTCGTCGGGGGTCATCTCGCGCGCGCGCTTCAGCCAGTTGAGGTCGGCGCCGGCGCAGAAGGCCTTGCCGCGGCCGGCGATCACGATCGCGCGCACGGCGTCGTCGCCGATCGCCTCGCCGATCGCGCGCGTGAGCTCGGCGATCACGGTCTCGTTCATCGCGTTGCGCAGCTCGGGCCGGTTCAGCCAGATCACGGCCACGCCGTGCTGCAGGGAGGTCTGGAGGGTCTCGTAGGGCATCGTGCCGGCCTCACATCCGGAACACGCCGAAGCGCGTCTCGGGAATCGGTGCGTTCAGCGCCGCCGACAGCCCCAGCGACAGCACGGTGCGCGTGTCCACGGGATCGATCACGCCGTCGTCCCACAGGCGGGCGGTGGCGTAGTACGGATGGCCCTGAACCTCGTACTGCGCGCGGATCGGCTCCTTGAAGGCCGCCTCGTCCTCCAGGCTCCACTGGCCGCCGCGCGCCTCGATGCCGTCGCGCCGCACGGTGGCGAGCACCGACGCGGCCTGCTCGCCGCCCATCACGCTGATGCGTGCGTTGGGCCACATCCAGAGGAAGCGCGGTGAATACGCGCGGCCGCACATGCCGTAGTTGCCGGCGCCGAACGAGCCGCCGATGATCACCGTGAACTTGGGCACCTGGGCGCAGGCCACCGCGGTGACCAGCTTGGCGCCGGCGCGCGCGATGCCTTCGTTCTCGTACTTGCGGCCCACCATGAAGCCGGTGATGTTCTGCAGGAAGATCAGCGGGATGCGGCGCTGGCAGCACAGCTCGATGAAGTGCGCGCCCTTGTTGGCCGACTCCGAGAACAGGATGCCGTTGTTCGCGATGATGCCCACCGGCATGCCGTGCAGCCGTGCGAAGCCCGTCACCAGCGTGCTGCCGTAGCGGGCCTTGAACTCGTCGAAGTCGGAGCCGTCGACGATGCGCGCGATCACTTCGCGCACGTCGTAGGGCTTGCGCGTGTCGGACGGGATCACGCCGTACAGCTCGTTGGGGTCGTAGGCCGGGTCGCGCGGCGCGATCACGTCGAGCGGCTGCGGCTTCACGCGGTTCAGGTTCGCGACCGCGCGGCGCGCCAGCGCCAGCGCGTGCGCGTCGTCCTGCGCGAGGTGGTCGGCTACGCCCGACAGCCGGGTGTGCACGTCGCCGCCGCCGAGGTCCTCGGCGCTGACGACCTCGCCGGTGGCGGCCTTCACCAGCGGCGGGCCGCCCAGGAAGATCGGGCCCTGGTTGCGCACGATGATCGCCTCGTCGCTCATCGCGGGCACGTAGGCGCCTCCGGCGGTGCACGAGCCCATCACCACCGCGATCTGCGCGATGCCCTGCGCCGACATGTTGGCCTGGTTGTAGAAGATGCGTCCGAAGTGCTCGCGGTCCGGAAACACCTCGTCCTGGTTCGGCAGGTTGGCGCCGCCCGAGTCGACCAGGTAGATGCAGGGCAGGCGGTTCTCGCGCGCGATCTCCTGCGCGCGCAGGTGCTTCTTCACCGTCATCGGGAAGTAGGTGCCGCCCTTGACGGTGGCGTCGTTGCACACGATCACGCACTCGCTGCCCGATACGCGCCCGATGCCGGTGATCACGCCGGCGCTGGGCGCGTCGTTGCCGTACATGTCGAGCGCCGCGAGCTGCGAGAACTCGAGGAAGGGGCTGCCCGGGTCGAGCAGCAGCGCGATGCGGTCGCGCGGCAGCAGCTTGCCGCGCGCGGTGTGCTTCTCGCGGGCGGCCTCGCCGCCGCCCAGCGCGGCCTCGGCGATGCGGGCATGCAGGTCGCCGACGGCCAGCCGCATCGACTGTACGTTCGCCTGGAACTGTTCGCTGCGCGGATTCAGCCGGCTCTCGATCTTGCTCAAGGAAATCTCCTGCGCTCAGGGGGGTGGGGGCGGACCCGGGCCCGGTCGGTGCCGGTGCGCACGGGTCGTGTCATCGGTGGGCCGCGCGCGGTGCGGCGCGGGGCGTTGCGGAGTCGGTGCACGGCACGGGCTGCTGCGGCGCGGGGCCCGGCGGCGCGCCCGGTGCGGGCTCCTGCGCGGTCGTCGCGACGGCGGGCGCGACGCCCACGCACTGCATCACCAGCCGGGTGTGCAGGTCGATCAGCGCGCGCTTGTCGAGTCGTCCGCCCTCCTTGAACCAGGCGGCCACGCCGGTCAGCATCGCCAGCACGGAGAACGTGGCGATGCGCGCGTCCGGCAGCGCGAACACCCCCGCCGCCATGCCGTCGCGCAGGATGTCGGTGAGGATGTCCTCGTAGCGGCGGCGCAGCGCGACGACGCGCCGGTACTCGGCGGGCGACAGGCTGCGCAGCTCCATGTTGGCGACGAACACCTCGCGCCGTCGCAGGGTGTGCGAGCGGATGTGGAAGTCGACGAACGCGCGCAGGCGCTCGACCGGGTCGTCGGTGGCCGGACGCTCCTCCTCCCAGCGCTGCAGCAGGAACTCCAGGTGCTCGACGAGCAGTGCCACCAGCAGCTGCGATTTGCTCGGGAAGTAGCGGTACAGCGCGCCGGCCTGCACGCCGACCCGGTCGGCCAGCTCGCGCAGCGTCATCGCCTCGAAGCCGCGCGCAGCAATCAGGTCGATCGCCGCGCGGCGGATCGCTTCCTCGGTGCGGGCGCCGTCGGAGCCGGTGGTGCGGGCCATGGTCGGTGGGGGGTGCGGAGGCGGACGGGGCGACGGTGACGGACGGCCCCACGGGCGCGGCGAAGCGCCCGCGCGTTCATGGTGCCGTGGACGGTGCGCAGTATACCCAAAGAATTGAACGGTTGTTTCATTAATCGCGGGCGCGCTGCGCCGTCGGCCTCGCGCCCGCCGTGCCGTCAGCCCCGCGTCCGCAGCGACGTCAGCCGCGTGCGCGCACCGCCAGGCTCTGCGTGGCCCGTCCGATCAGGCCGTCCTCGTCGTAGAGCGCAGACTCCGCCAGGCCGCCGCCATCGGGGCCCAGCCAGGTGCGCGCATCCAGGCAGACCCACGCCCCCCGCGGCTGGCGCAGCAGGTTGATCGTCAGGTCGGAATTCACGAAGGCGAAGCGCTGGTAGTCGAGGATCGCGCTGATGCCGTTGCCCGAGTCGGCCGCGACGGCGACCCGCTGATAGGCGCTCGTCGGCTCACCGTCGATCAGCGGGTGGCGCATGCGGAACCAGACCGCGCACGGACCGTTCCAGAAGCGGCCCCGCGCGAGGCGGGTCTCGACCAGGTCGGCGTACCCGGTGGCCGCACCGGCGAACGGGAAGGTGGCGGGCGGGCAGGCGTCGGGCGCACGCGGGGCCTGCGGCAGCGGATGCCCGTCCAGCGGCTGCGGCAGGGCCAGCGGCGACGCCCGCTGCGCGAGCACGGTGAACCGGGCGACGTCCTTGTCGCCCGCCATCAGGTGCGCGGAGAAGTGACCGGCGTTGCGGCCGACGTAGTCGGTCATCACCTCGACGACCAGATCGCCGATCGGCACCGGCCGCAGCAGGTTGGCCGTCAGGCGCGCGATGTGCGACAGGCCGTGTTCGCGCGCGGCCAGCTCGACCGCGCGGCACACCAGCGCGATCGGCGGGCCGGCGTGCTGGTGCTGCGGATCCCAGGGGCCGCGCGTGAG
>JAKOZZ010000063.1 GCA_029779755.1 Pseudomonadota bacterium | reverse complement strand
GGGGCGGAAGGGGCCGCGACCCCGGGCTGGCCGCGGGGGGCGACGGGATTCGCGATACGGTGACCGTGCGCGGCACCTCGTCCGGGCTCTCCCAACTGCGCAGCGAACTGCGCCGCTCGTCGCCCGGGGGCAAGGCCGTCGCCGGTGCGGGCGCCGGAACCATCGCCGGTGCGGGCGCCTGGACCATCGCCGGTGCGGCCGCCTGCGCCATCGCCGGTGCGGCCGCCTGCGCCATCGCCGAGGCCGGCGCAGGCGCCGGCTGCAGCGACAGTGCGTCGAACCCGAAATTGGTCGGCGGAATCGGCTCGGGCAGCCGGAACGCGCCGGACCGCTCGGGCGCGTGATCGGCGATGGGCGCGTCGATGGGACGCGGCAGCGCACCCAGCGACGCCAGGGGATCGTCGGCCGCCGCCGTGTTGGGCTGCATCAGCGGTTCGCCCAGGCCGCCAGCCGCGCCCAGGCCGAATGCATCGCCCGAGGAAAGGGGCGACAGCGCAAAGGGATCGGCAGCAGCGGAGGACGACGACAGGCCGAAGAGATCGTCGATGCTCTCGGCGGACCGGCGCGCGGGATCGAGCACGGACCGATGCCCGGCGCCGAGGCCGAGCGGATCGAGCGGGTCGGGAATGGTCTGACGGGGCGGCGGGACGTGTGGAGCGTCGAGACCGAAGCCCGCGAGCGGATCGTCGATGACGGCCCGGCGCGCATCGTTCGAAAGCCCGAAGCCGGCAAGCGGATCGTCGATCGGCGGCCCCATCGCCGGGACCGGTTGCGTCACGGGCGCGGGCATCGGTGCGGGCGGAGGCGGCGGCGGACGACGCACGGCCGCCGCGGGTGGGACCACGCCGAGCGGACCGTCCGGGCGAAGGCTCCCCGCCGATGGGGGCGCAAGATCGGCGAACGGGTCGAAGGCGGCATCGATCACGCCGGGCCCTGCCGCAGCGCCGGCACGCGCCCCCGGCGGGGCGATCGTGTCGTCGCTCGTGAAGCCGTCCGCGTGCGACTCGACCCTCAGTTCGTACTCGGCGATGATCAGCACGTCGCCGTCGGCGATGTCCGCGCGCTCGCCGGGCCCGAGTTCGTTGCCGTTGAGGATGATCGGATTGCCGTTGCCGAGACAGGTGATCACGTAGGCGCCGGCAGCGCGGTCGATGCGTGCCTGCTCGCGCGAGATGTGACGTCCGGGGTCCGGCAGGACGAGCGTGCAGTCAGGCGATCGGCCGATGGTCCCGCCCGCGTCGGTGAACCTGGCGGACAGGGCGACCGACGCTGGACGACCGAACTGACTGACGACGCGGAGACTCAGCATGAGCGATGGCGGCTTTCGAAAAGCAGTGTAGGAAGATAAGCGATTGGCGTCTCTAACACCATAGTAGTAGCAGGCGTGCGCACGGGGCCTGGCGCCCCGATTTCCCTTGCGACGGACCCGCGCGCTCAGTATTCTGGCCCGCACGTGCGGGGATGCCTGAACCCGCCGATCGCACGCGATCCGAACCCACGACACGAACGACCGGGAGGCCGCATGTCCACCACCCTCCAATCCCGTCCGGGCCTTGCACGACGCTCGGCACTGCTCCTGTCGATCTTGGCAGCAAGTGCGCTGGGCCTGGCCGGCTGCCAGACGGGCGGCAATCCCGCCCCCGTGGCCGGAACCGCGCCGGCGCCCGCAGCACCGCCGGCGGCCGCGGTCGCACCGGCACCGGCACCGGCACCTCCGCCCGCCGCCGCCGCACCGGCCGCGCCGCCGCCCGCACCCGAGACCGTGCCCTTCGATGTCGCGATCGAACGCGCGGCGACCGCACTGTTCTCCTCGGCCGAGAAGGTGCCGGGCGTGGCGCCGAGCCCGCCGCGCGTCGTGATGATCGACCCGCTGGTCGATGGCAACACGGCGCAGCAGACCGTGTCGTCCGAGGCCATGGGCGCAAAGATCGCGCAGGTGATCAGCACACGGTTCCCGAAGTTCGCCGTCGAGCCCTTCCGCAAGCAGACGCTCGATCGCAACCCGCTGCTGCTGGTGGGCACGCTCACCGCCATCAATGCGGCGAACGATCCGAAGGCGCGCAACGACATCTACCGGATCTGCCTCGCGCTCGTCGACGTGAAGGCCGGCAGGATCGTCGCCAAGGGCCTGGGCCGCGCCACCGAGCAGAGCGTCAATGCGACCCCGCTGCCCTACTACAGCGACAGCCCCACCTGGGTGAAGGACAAGATCGCCAACGGCTACATCCGCACGTGCCAGGGCACGCGCGCGGGCGATGCGGCCGACGCGCTGTACATCGAGACGCTGCCGACCGCGATGCTGCTCGACGAGGCGGTGCGTGCCTATCACGCGCGCAAGTTCGCCGACGCGCACAAGCTGTACCGCACCGCGCTGGCCCTGCCGGGCGGCGAGCAGAAGCGCGTGATCAACGGCCTGTACCTCACGAGCTGGAAGCTCAACCGCAGCCGCGACGCGGAGGATGCGTTCGGCAAGATCGTCGTGCGCGGGCTCGAGGACAAGAACCTCGGCGTGAAGTTCCTGTTCCGTCCGAACTCGGCCGACTTCGTGGCCAACAGCGACCTGCGGCGGCAATACGCGCTGTGGACCAAGGTGATCGCCCAGCGCGCCACCGAGGCGAACGCCTGCCTGTCGCTGGTCGGCCACACCAGCAAGTCGGGCAACGACCAGGCGAACGACGCACTGTCGCTCAAGCGCGCCGAAGCGCTGAAGCGCGCGCTGGCGTCCAAGTCGCGCAAGCTGGCCGCCGGACTGACGGTGAAGGGCGCAGGTTCGCGCGAGACGATCGTGGGCTCCGGCACGGACGACCTGCGCGATGCGCTCGACCGGCGCGTCGACTTCAAGGTCACCGACTGCACCTGAAACCGGTGCCGCCCCTCCGACCCCGGAGGGGCGAACGTCGGACACAGAACGCCAATCGTCCCGCGCGGAACGTCAGGCGCGGAACGTCAGGCGCGAAACCTCAAGCGCGGAATCCGGCGCGGGCGCGCCGCCGGATCAGGCCGGACTGCCGGGCACCGGTGTCGTGCGGCTCGTGACCACGCCGTCGGCCGACGCGGACACGATGTCGATGCTGCCGGGCGCCGGCGCGTCCATCCAGATGTCGCGCGCGCAGGCGAAGATGGACGTCACCTGCTGCGGGCTGCAGGTGGGCAGCACGAGCCGCAGCGCGCGCGGATCGTAGAACCGGAAGTACAGCGGCTTGTGTTCCGGGCCCTGCACGATGAACAGTCCGCGGAAGTGCCGCGCGACCGGCCCGAACGGCTCACGGCTGCGCACCAGAATGCCCCAGTGGGCACCCCACATGTTGTCGAACAGCCAGCGGTTGAAGGCGTAGCCCTTGTGCAGCTCGACCGCATAGGGCGACACCTCGGCGACGTCGGGCTCGAGGTAGCCGCCCATCAGACATTCGACGCGGGCGGGCCAGGCCTTGCGCAGCTGCCCGCGCAGCCCCGGCACTGAGGCGCCGTCGAGGATCGCAACCACGCCGGTGCCGGGCTCGTCCCAGAGCGCGGACTCGAACTGCTGCAGGGTGCCGTCGTCAATCGCCATCGTCTTCAGGGCCGGTTCGCCGGAACGGGAACCGGCATCGTCGCATGCATGCCGGGCATCAGCAATCGCACACCTCGCAGAAGGGGGCACCGGTGGCCGCGGCGGACTTCAGCGCGACCGCACGCGGGCTGTAGGACTTGGGCTCGAGCGGTTCGGTCGTCGACGTCTCCTGCGTCGGAGGCTCGTTCGGGCGCTCCGGGGCGGCGGGCGCCTTCGGCGACGCACCGCTGCCGGTGCCGGCCGCCCCGCCCGAGTTGATCATCACCATCGAACCGTTGATGAAGACACCGCCCGAGTTGATCGTGATGAAGTTGCCGCCCACCTTCAGCGACAGCTGAGACGCGGCTTCGATCGTGACGGTGCTGCCCGCCTTGAGGTGGATCTCGCCGGTGGCGTCGGTCGCGAACTTTCCGCCCGCCTTCACCTGCACGTCCTGGCCCGTCTTGATCGACAGACCGCCCGTGATCTCGCGGCTGTCGTCCCCCTTCACGGTGAGGCTCGCGTCCTGGTCGATCTGGACGCGCTGCTCGCCCACCACCTGCAGGTGCCGGTTGCCCTCGATGCGCTCCACCTGGTTGACGATCACCGTGCGCGCGACGTTGTTGCCGATCCACTCGGTCAGGTCGTGCTCGGTGCGCATCACGTAGTCGCGCTGCGCATGCAGGCGCAGCAGTTCGCTGCCCTTCGTGTCGTCGAAGCGCAGTTCGTTGGACTCGTCCGAGCCCGCATCCCGTGTCGACCGGGTCAGGTAACCGCTGATGTTCTTGTGGTCGGGCAGCGTCCAGGGCGGGAAGTTCAGGCCGTTGTACACCGACCCCGTGACGACGGGCCGGTCCGGGTCGCCCTCGAGAAAGCTCACCAGCACCTCGTGGCCGACGCGCGGAATCGCGATGAATCCCCAGCGCCCGCCAGCCGCCAGTGTCGCCACCCGCATCCAGCACGAGGAGGTGTCGTCGTTGCGGCCCTGGCGGTCCCAGTGGAAGCGCACCTTGATGCGCCCGAACTCGTCGGTGTGGATCTCCTCGCCCGACGGACCGGTGACGACCGCGGTCTGAAGGCCCTGGACGATCGGCCGCGGCGTGATGCGCGGCGGGCGGAACTGCTGCTCGGCACGGATGGCGCTGAACGAGCACGAGAACGAGGCGCCGACGCCGACCCCCGACTCGCGCGCCGCGTCGACGAACTCGTATTCGGTCGCGGTGATCAGGTACTCGCCGTTCTGGTCCTGCCGCGGATGCTTGGCGAGCGTGAACGTGCGCCCGGGCGCGAACGTGCGCATGCTGCCGCTGCCGCTGAACTGCAGCGTCTGCGTCGCGAGCTCCTCGATGCGATGCGCGACGTACTGCTCGCCTTCGCCCACCGTGTCGTAGTCACCGGGATAGTCGTAGACCTCGCTGGCGCCGCGCTTGTTCTGCGGCGGATGCTCGGGCGCGCGGGCCACCAGCATCTTGAGGTTGGGGTTCTCGTACGAGTACTCGTTGAGCACGTAGCGGCCCGGCTCGATCTGCTCGCTGGCCGACCAGGAGGTGATCCATTCGGCACCCACCGAGCCCGAGGCCCGGCCGGGCGTGTAGTCGAGCGTCGACGTGCCCGGAACGGGCTGATGCGCCCCCTTCGCATCGACGAGCACGAGCTTGTGGTCGTTCTCGCCGTGGGAGAAGTGGTAGTAGATGCCCTCCTGCTCCATCACGCGCGACACGAAGTTGAAGTCCGTCTCGCGGTACTGCACACAGTACTTCCAAGGCTGGTAGCCGCTGCCCAGCGAACTGCCCTGCTCGTCCACGGCCGCGTTCGGCTCGAGTTCGAAGACCGACTTGATGATGTCGGGCACCTTCTGATCCTGGAAGATGCGGCAGTCGGAGGTGCGCGTCAGG
Source organism: Pseudomonadota bacterium (assembly GCA_029779755.1). Taxonomy (GTDB): domain Bacteria; phylum Pseudomonadota; class Gammaproteobacteria; order Burkholderiales; family Burkholderiaceae_E; genus Quisquiliibacterium. The sequence goes on along the minus strand of JAKOZZ010000063.1, from coordinate 17,642 downwards.
AACCACAGCCACGGATTGAGCGTCAGGTGGTAGCTGAAGAAGCGCCCCTCCTGCGCGCCCTGCACCATGCGGGTGACGAAGCCGTTGAAGAAGCGCTCCGTCTGGTCGTCGAAGGTGACCCGCACGGTGATGCTCTGCCCGAGCAGCATCGAACCGGTGAGGTCGCTGCGGCGGCTGTGCGCGACGAGCGCGATCTCGAACAGGCGCGACAGCCCCTCGGTGACGCGCATGCGTGCGAAGAGCAGGTCGTCCTCGAGCGGACTGATCAACTGGCACAACTGGCCCACGGCGGCACTCCCGGTGGTCGATCGACTGCAGCAGAGTATGCCCCGGACGGGCGGGGGTCAGAATAGTGCTCAAGTGCTAAGGGCGCCGCCCCGAAAGGCGCCGCTCCGAACGGCGCCGCCCCGAGCCGCCCTGCCCCGGTCAGGGCGCCAGCACGACCGCGCGGCCGCGGGTGCGTTCGAACCGGCGGATGCCGATGCCGGCGGCCGTCAGCGCGCCCAGCACCACGGCCGATGCCGCGATCACCGGCGGCACCAGCAGGCCCAGCGCAACGCGCATCGCCAGCGCCTGCGGCACCAGCACCGGCAGCACGAACACCACGGCATACCACCACAGGCCGCGCGGCATCACCGACGCCCCCGGGCTGCGGCGCACGACCGCCGCGGCCGCAGCGAACTGCAGGTGCAGCACGGCCAGCGGCGCCGCCGGATCCCGGCGGGACCAGCGCAGCACGATCGGGCACCACGCCGCCACCATCGGGAGGCATGCGATCGGCATCGCGGTCGTCGAGAACCCGGCCGCCAGCGCCGTCAGCACCATGCCCCCGGTCAGCAGCGCCATCGCCGGCAGCAGCACGCATCCGGTGACGACGAGCACCGTGCCCAGGCGTGGCCGGCCCGATAGCAACAGCAGCGCGGCCAGCACGCAGGCCACGGGATACGCCGCCGCGTACGGCCGCAGAGCAGCCCCGACGGCGGGCAGGAACAGGCCCGCCACCATCGCCACCAGCAGGCATGCACTCCCGAACGCCCGGTGCATCGCCGGGTCGCCGCCGGGTCGCCCGCGTGCTGCGCTCACCGGCGCCGCCGCGTCACTGGAACCAGCCGTCGACGGTGTTCTTCCACGACTGCTCGGCACCGCTCGACGAGAAGACCGCCTGGGCGGCGATGCCGATGCCCAGCGCCGCCACGAACACGACCACCGCGGGCGCCGCAACCGCACCGCCGATGATTCCGACCGCCACCCCGGCACCGAAGCCGACCAGGTTGCTGGCCTGGTTCTGCATCGACAGCTTGGCGAACTCGCTGCCGCTGCCGGCCGCGCGGACGTCCGACACCGCCTGCGGACCGAACGCGAGCACGGCACCGACGGCATTGCCGGCCACCAGGTTGCGCACCGGGATGCCCCGCAGGGAGCGCCCGCCCGCGGTCCATGCGCTGGACGTCGGCAGCTTGCGCAGCGCGGCGACGGAACGTGGCGTGACGTCGGCACGCCACATGCCGCCCTTGAGCTGGTAGCCCGCGCCCATGTGCTGCACGAACACGCCCGGCACCTTGGTGATGCGCAGTCGCATGCGGGGCGGATACCTCAGCTTCGCGGCCTTGCCCTTTGCATTGCGCCGCGCACTGGCGTTGCCGTCGTAGAGCTCGACGATGCCGCCGTTGCGCATGGTGATCGACACCCGGCCCTTGCTTTCGAGCGCCGCCTCGAGCAGCGCCATGTCGGCCCCGGTGATCAGCGGCCGCATCGTGGCCATCGACCACAGGGCCATGCCGGCGCCCGCGACGTTGCCCGGCAGGTTGGTCGGACTCGTGGCCGCGCCCATCAGGGCGTCGAGGAACGGATCGCCGCCGGCCGACACGGACGCCGGCCCCGGCGAGAACCCCGGCGACTGGAGCACACCTTCCTGGTAACAGCAGGCGAGCGCCGCGCGGCACTCACGGTAGTACAGGGCGTCCTCGGGCTTGTTCGATTGCGCCCACTGCTCGTTCATCGCCAGCAGGTACGACGCGAGCACCGGGTCGACGTCGAAGCCGGCCGTGAGCGTGAACGGAATCTCGAGGTCTCCGCCGGCCACGCCGGGCGTCGTGACCAGCCCGGGAAACGCGACGCTCGACGACAGCGCACCGGCCGGGTCGCGCGGCGCACCGTAGGGGTTGTCGGGTGTGCACAGTCCCGGACGATAGGCGCCAGCCATGTCGGCTCCTTGCGATGAGGACGGGCGTGCCCGATCAGCCGAAGTCGAACGCGAAGTCGCCGTCACGCACCGCCAGGGCGATCGACGCCAGCGCGTGCCCGGCCGCCAGGCGCGACAGGTACTCCTGGCTGATGCGGGGCAGCACCGTGTTGGTGAGGATGGCGTCGATCATGCGCCCGCCGGACTCGATCTCGGAGCAGCGGCCGATGATCAGCTTCACCACGTCGTCGTCGTAGGTCAGCGGGATGCCGTGGTTCTCCTTCACACGCCGGACGATGCGCCCCAGCTGCAGCCGCACGATGTTGCCCATCATCTCGTCGGACAGGGGGTAGTACGGAATCGTCACGATCCGGCCGAGCAGCGCCGCCGGGAACACCTTGAGCAGCGGCTCGCGCAGCGTCTTGGCGATCGCGTCCGGCTCGGGCATCAGCTCCGGGTCCTTGCACAGGTTCATGATCAGGTCGCTGCCGGCGTTGGAGGTCAGCAGGATGATCGTGTTCTTGAAGTCGATGTAGCGGCCTTCGCCGTCTTCCATCCAGCCTTTGTCGAACACCTGGAAGAAGATCTCGTGCACGTCGGGATGGGCCTTCTCGACCTCGTCGAGCAGCACCACCGAATACGGCCGGCGCCGCACCGCCTCGGTCAGCACGCCGCCCTCACCGTAGCCGACGTAGCCCGGAGGCGCACCCTTGAGCGTGGAGACCGTGTGCGCCTCCTGGTACTCGCTCATGTTGATCGTGATCACGTTCTGCTCGCCGCCGTACAGGGTCTCGGCCAGCGCCAGCGCGGTCTCGGTCTTGCCCACGCCCGACGGCCCGACGAGCATGAACACACCGATCGGCTTGTTGGGATTGTCGAGCTTGGCGCGCGCGGTCTGGATGCGGCGCGCGATCATCTCGAGACCGTGCCGCTGCCCGATCACCCGCTCGTTGAGCGTGTCGGCCAGACGCAGCACCGCCTCGATCTCGTTCTTCACCATCCGCCCGACCGGGATGCCGGTCCAGTCGGCGACGACGCTGGCCACCGCCTGGTCGTCGACCGAGGGCATGATCAGCGGCGTGTCGCCCTGCAGCTCGGCCAGCTTCTGCTGCAGGCCGGCGAGCTCGGCGAGCAGTGCGGCGCGTTCGGCGGCGTCGATCGGCGCAGCGCCGGCGGCCCCCGTGGCCGGGTCGGCGGATGGGGGGGTGCCGCCGGCCGTGGCGGCGGCGTCGTGGGCGGGCGCAGTCGCAGCGCCGGTGTCGGCACCGACGTCCACCGGCTGGCCGCCCGCGCGCAGCTTTGCGCGGATGGCCAGCACCTGGTCGACCAGCGCCTTCTCCAGCTGCCAGCGCGCGTCGAGCTGCAGCAGGCGCGCACGCTCGGCCGTGAGCCGGTTCTCGGCATCGACGCGGCGGTGGCCGACCGGCTCGCCGATCGCCTCCTCGCGTCCGATGATGGCCAGCTCGGTCTCCAGCGCCTCGATGCGCCGCTGGCAGTCCTCGACCTCGGGCGGCGTCGCATGCTGACTGACCGCCACGCGCGCACACGAGGTGTCGAGCAGGCTCACCGCCTTGTCGGGCAGCTGACGCGCAGGGATGTACCGGTGCGACAGCTTCACCGCCGCCTCGATGGCTGCGTCGAGCAGCTGCACGCGATGGTGCTTCTCGAGCACGTTGGCCACGCCGCGCAGCATCAGGATCGCCTTGGCCTCGTCGGGCTCGGGCACCTGCACGACCTGGAAGCGACGGGTCAGCGCGGGGTCCTTCTCGATGTACTTCTTGTACTCGGCCCAGGTGGTGGCACCGATCGTGCGCAGGTTGCCGCGCGCCAGCGCCGGCTTCAGCAGGTTCGCGGCGTCGCCGGTGCCGGCGGCCCCGCCCGCGCCGACCAGCGTGTGGATCTCGTCGATGAACAGGATGATCGGCTTGGGGCTGGCCTGGACCTCGTCGATCACCTGGCGCAGGCGCTGCTCGAACTCGCCCTTCATGCTGGCACCGGCCTGCAGCAGGCCGATGTCGAGCGTGAGCAGCGACACGTCGCGCAGCTGCGGCGGCACGTCCCCCTTGGCGAGGCGCTGCGCGAACCCCTCGACGACGGCCGTCTTGCCCACGCCGGCCTCGCCGGTGAGCAGGGGGTTGTTCTGACGGCGCCGCATCAGGATGTCGACGATCTGCCGGATCTCCTCGTCGCGTCCGGTGACCGGATCGATCTCGCCCTTGCGCGCCTTCTCGGTGAGGTCGACGGCAAACTTCTTCAGCGCCTCCTGCTTGCCGAGCTGGGCCGGCGCCATCGCACCGCTGGCCTCGCCGGGCGCGGCCGCGCCGATGCCGTCGCTGGACGCGAGCCGATCCTCGGGCGAGCCCGCGACGATGCCCGCGAACCCGTCGGACAGGGCTTCGACCTTGATGCGCTCGAACTGCCGGGAGATCGCCAGCAGCGCGTTGCGCAGCGACGGCGTCTTCAGCATGCCCACCAGCAGATAACCGCTGCGCACCTGGCTGTCGCCGAAGAGCAGCGTGCCGTAGACCCAGCCCCGCTCGACGGCCGTGTCGATGTGCTCGGAGAGGTCGGACAAGGAGGTCGCCCCGCGCGGCAGGCGGTCGATCGCGTCCATCACGTCCTTGGCGAGCACGGCCGCATCGACGCCGAAGTGACGCAGGATGCGGTGCAGGTCGGTGTCCTGCGCCTGCAGGATCTGGTTGACCCAGTGGATCAGCTCGACGTACGGATTGCCTCGCAGCTTCGCGAAGACGGTTGCACCCTCGATCGCCTTGTAGAGGATCGGATTGAGCTTGCCGAACGACGCGGCGCGGCTGATGTCTGCCATCGAAGACTCCCTTGGATGTTCATTGGGCGGCGCGCGTCAGCGCGAGCCGCACTCCCTGGACGTCGCCATCGCCGCGGGGACGTCCTGCCCACGTCGTCCAGCCGAGTCGCCCCGACCGCCCGAGCTGCGCCGCCGGGACCTCGTTCCGGCGCAGCGTCAACGTAGCATGCACTCCATACTCCTCGCCGACGTACTGCAGCACCCAGTCGCGCAGCCGCGCGTGCCAGCCGCCGGACGGCAGCAGCTGCTCGTAGCCGGCAAGCGACATCGGTCCGAGATGGAGCGCGACGTGGGACTGCGCATCGCGCACGCGGCTGCCCACGACCGCGCCCTGCCCCAGCGCAGCCGAACCCGCCATCGACCCGAGACGGCTGCGCTGGTCGACCGGCAGGGTCATCCAGCGCGGCGCAAAGCTGTCGACCGTCGCCGGCACGCCGAAGTACACCGACAGGATGCCGGCGAGGCCATCCGGCGTGCGCACGACCCGCGACAGCGCGCCGGCGAAGTGGCGCTTGCTGTCGTCGGGCACCGCATCGCGGTTGCCGAACGTCGGCAACCCCTGGCCGAAGGTGGCTCCCACGTAGGTCCGGAACCGGTCTTCCTGCGGGCGGTCGCGGCTCGCCGTCGGCTGCGCCTGGCGCCACGCGCGGAAGAATCCGAGCAGCAGCCGGTGGTGGAAGACGTCGGCAAACCGGACCAGAGTGGGATCGCCATAGCTGTGCTGTCGCTCGCGCGCGAACTCGGTCAGATGCAGCGGCATGGGCCCCTGCGGCCCCCACAGCCCGAGGAAGCGCACGACGATGCGCGGCACGCCCGTGGCCGTGTAGTTCAGCGCAGTCACGTTGCTCGGCGCGAAATCGAGGTCGGCCGCCTGCCCCAGGCGCACCGGTTCGTCGGCCGGTCGGCGCGCTTCGCCCAGACGCGGCGTGTCGGGATGCAGCGCCTCGATGCGTCGCAGCACCTGATAGAAGTCGAACGCCCACGGCTGCTGCCGGACGGCGTCGAGCAGGCTCAGGCGACGATCCGCGTACCTGTCCGCGCCGGCCACCGGGCCACCTCCCCGCGCGACTCGGCCAGCAGCCGGGTCTGGGTGAACGTGTTGATCGAAACGTGACGTGCGAAGAAGCGGTCGAGCACCGCCCCCAGCAGGTAGCAGCCCGCGCCGCCGAAGGCGTCCTCGCGCATCGTGACGTCGATGGACAGCCCGCGCCCGAAGACGATCGGTCCGGCCATCGGCAGACGCCGCACGACCGGCCGGGCGGTGAGCCCCACCACCGCGTCGACCTGCTTGCGCACCGCCGGATCGGCCATGTCGGCGTACAGCAGCAGCGTCTCGCGCAGGGCGGCCGCGGCGGCTCCTGCGTCGGACGCGCTGCCGTCGAACAGGCCCAGGTAGTTCAGCGACAGATGGCTGAGCAGGCGCCAGGCATGGTCGCCTTCGGCCAGTCCGGGCCGCGGCCGCGTCGGGCCCTTGAGCACGCGCACCTGGTCGACCGGGGCGAGATCCTCCAGCATCAGCGCATTCAGCGAACCGATCGGCAGCAGCAGCGGCAGGTCGCGGTTGGTCGCCATCACCTCGACGGCCAGCTGCCGGATCCGGGCCGGATACGGCGCCTCACGCTCGTCCACCAGCGCCAGGAACACCTCGCCCCCGGCATAACCGCTGCGCGCCCCCTGCCGCCGCTGGCGGTCGGAGGGCAACCGGGGCTCGCGCCGCATCGTGTAGAACGCGCTCGCCGTGCGCGCGTCGTGGTGCACCAGGTCGCCGTAGAACGGCGCGAACGTGGTCTCGACGTTGACCTCGTTGCCGAGCCCGCGCACGGAGCGGATCGAGAACACCTCGAAGTCGAGCGGGCGCGTGCGGTCGATGACCAGATGGTGTTCGAACTGACCTTCCGACAGATGCACGCGGTCGGCACGGCGCGGGAACAGGTTGACCACCGGCGTGGCGTTCAGCGCCACGCAGCTCTCGTCCACCCGCGACTCGAGCGCGGCGTCGCCGCGACCGAACAGCAGGACCAGCTCGCACTCGCTGGCGGCGTGCTGCCGCCAGCCGGCCTGCAGCCCGTCGACACGCACGAACTGGAAGCGTTGCGGAAACGCGAAGTACTCGCGCAGCAGCCGATACCCTTCGAAGGTGCGTCGGTCGAAGGGAAACAGCGCCTGGTCGTCGGCGAATCCGTCGGCCTGCACCTGGTCCGGACGCAGGCGCGCGAGAACACGCGGCTGCGCATCCGCGCTGACGAGCAACGCGCCGATGCACTGCGACATGATCAGCTCGCACAGCGGCACGGCGAGGTCGTCGGGACCGTTGATGAACAGCGGCAGCGCATCGCACCGGAGCTTGTCGAACGAGGCGCCCGGCGCAAGCCCCAGTCGGATCCGCAGGCCGCCGCGCACCTGGCCGCCGAGCCCGAGCTGACCCAGGGGCAGATCGGGGGCGAAGCTGAAGTACCGCGCCGCACGCACCTCGATCGGCCACAGGGTGAGGTCATGCGCGGTGCGGAATTCGCAGGCGGTCTGCTCGCCCCGCGGCACGACGCTGCGCAGCGCGGTCCCGCGTGGCATGCGGAACCCGTCGAACAGCGCCGGATCGCCGATCTTGGGGCGCATCTCCACCACCATGCAGGCGGGCGTGGGCGCCAGGTAGTGCGGGAACAGGATCTCGAGCAGGTGCTGGGTGAAGCGCGGGAACTCCGCGTCGATCTTCAGCTGCACCCGCGCCGCGATGAACGCGAACCCCTCCATCAGGCGCTCGACGTAGGGATCGGCAACCTCCAGGCCTTCCATGCCCAGGCGCGCGGCCACCTTGGGAAACTCGCGCGCGAACTCCGCCCCGGTCTCGCGCAGGTGGCCGAGCTCCCGGTTGTAGTAGTCGAGCAGACGCGGATCCATGGCCCTCAGTCCTGCGGCGGATCGTCGGCGGACGGCGTCAGCGGGGACAGCACCGCCGGACCGGCACCGCCGGCGCGATCGCGCAGCTCCACCAGCCCCGTCTCCAGATCGAGGTCGGTCTTGAGCAGCAGTTCCAGCGGATAGGGCTGCGCCCAGAGCTGCGCGGTGATCTCGAAGCTGAGCAGATTGTGGTGCGCGCCGTCCGGCAGCACGCCCTCGACCCGCAGCGTGTGCGGAAGGATGCGCGGCTCGAAGGCGAGGACCGCCTCCCGGATCGCGGCCTCGAGGTCGCTGATCTGCACCTGCGAGACCAGTCGCCCGGACAGGGCCGGCATGCCGTAGTTGACGGTCGATCGCAGCGCGGCGGCAAACGCACGCGGATCGACCTCGTCGTCGAGGCCGGCCTGCGCATTGAGCAGCCACGACAGATCGCGCAGCACGCTCTGGCGCAGGCGTGAGCGCGTGATCGTGCGCGCATCGATCGGCTCGACCTGCACGCCGGGCTCGTGGTCGATCAGCCGGTCGAGCAGGGCCGGCTGCAGGCGATCGCGGGAAAAGACCTCGCTCATGGGCGCGTCCGCCGTCAGCCGAGTTCGAGCACCCGCACGTCGAGCATGCCGCACTCGGACGCGTCGGTCGTCCACACGCGCTGACCGAGGCCGGTCCAGCCGCTGTCGTCGTCGCCCGCCCACTGCGTGACGCGCGACATGCGCACCCCGTCGTCGGCCGACTTCTCCGAGCCGGGATACCGCACCGGCATCAGCACGTGCTTGCTGCCGCCGGTGGTGAAGGTGACTTCCGCCGGCGCCCAGACCATGTCGAGCACGTCGTCGGGCTCGGGAATCTCGATGCGGGCGATGCGGTCGAACGGCACCCAGTAGTACTTGCCGTCGATGAAGCATTCGCAGACCGGGCCCAGGCGGGAATCGGCGTCGGCGATCCACTCGAACGCCGAGCCGTCGAGCCGTCCGGCCACCGCCGGGGCGTCCTCGAGCGCCTGCGCGCGCAGGGTCACCGCACCGGCGGCACCCCCGCCGCCGGCCGTCTGCACGCGCAGCGCCTCGACCATCATCGCCAGCCACTGCGCCGGCTCGCCGGCCACCACCGGCGAGCGCCGCCCCGCGAACACCTCGTCGCGGAACCGCTCGCAGACGATCGCCTGCTTGTAGACCATGCCGGTGAACCCGAGCGAGGCATCGAGCGAACTCGCCGTGTCGACCTGCGTGAGTGCGCGTTCCCACTGCCCCGTGACGAGGAACAGGCGGAACAGCTGCATGCGTGCAGACGCGTCGTTCGGCTTGGCGCGCACGGCGGCCATCGCCTGCTGCATCATCGTGTCGACAGGAACGGTCATCGCGGTGTTCTCCGGAGAAACATGGATCTCGGACGGCGACGCACCGGGTGATCCGGTCCGTCGTGCATGTCCTCGACGGTCAGCGGGCGGGCGCGCGCCACTCGAACGAGTGGCCGCCGCTGCGCTTGGCGCCCGCCTGGCTCTGCGGCGTGTACACGAATTCTGCACTCTCGAAGCTGATGGCCACGCGCTGCAGGGGGATCAGGTTGTGCTCGTCGTGGACCAGGTCCACGGACTTCACCTGCACCTTGGTGAACTTGATCTCGACGTACAGCTGGGCCTCGCCGCCGGCGCGCCGCATCGCGAGCTCGGCCTTCTCGAGCACCGCGTTCTGGTTGCAGATCTGGAGCATGGCGGCCGACGACGCATCGACCCGGTACGCGAACACGAACTCGCGCACGTCGCCGCGCAGCTTGCCTTCCTGGAACCCGGCCGAGACGGCCCGGTTGTTCATGCCCCAGTTCCACTCCTCCACCTGGATCCAGCCGGCGTAGGTGGTGTCCTCGGCTTCGCCCCGGACGTCGAACTTCTTGTCCTGGATGCGGAAGAAGCAATCGCCCTTCATCCGGGCCTCCTGTCGAAAAACGCGGCGGGCCTCCCTGCGAAGTGCCCGCCGCCATCCGGGCCGCCCGCCCGGACGGCCCGCACTCCATCGGTTCGTGGATCAGGAGGGCTTGGAGCCGTCGTTCTTCTTGACGTCCCAGTTCACCGTGCCGGCGCTGGCCAGCTTGCCGCCCTTGTCCTGCACGAAGTACTCCTCTTCGTACTTGGTGAAGGCCATCGACCAGGACTCGGTCGGCACCGGGCCGCCGGTGCTGCCCGTGCCGCTGGCGTTGTAGCTGCTGATGAGCACATCTTCGAACGTGATCTTGTAGTAGTCCTGCTGACCGCCCGAGCCGGTCGCCTTGCGCAGCGTCAGCGTGGCTTTCGGGATGTGCTTGCCGCTGTTGTGGAACACCTTCAGCTTCAGCGTGGCCTTGCTCAGCTCCTTGGTGAAGTGGAAGTCCTGGAAGGAGACCTTGCCGCCGCCGCCGCCGCCGCCGGCACCGAAGGTGCCGGGTTGGGAGGAACCCCACGTGAAGGAGGACAGCTGGATCTCCTTGCCGTGCTTGGCGTCTTCGGACTCGTCTTCGATGCCGTCGATCTTCAGGAATGCGTCGTAGTTGCTCATGATGTGGTGCTCCTGTCTGTGTCGGGTGGTCGGGGGTGAGAACTAGATCAAGTACCGTGATGAAACTGTACCCTCGGGCATCCGGCCGATCCATCCGGCTGAAGTCGTATGCCGTTGGTACGAGGGGGACTCAACCGCCGGACTCAACCACCTCCCTTGGCCGAAGGCAGCTTGCTCACCAGCCGCAGGGACACGGTCAGACCTTCGAGCTGGTAGTGCGGGCGCAGGTAGAACTTCGACGTGTAGTAGCCCGGGTTGCCTTCGACCTCCTCGACCTTCACCTCGGCGGCCGCGAGCGGCTTGCGCGCCTTCGTGTCCTCCGACGAGATCGACGGGTCGCCGTCGACGTAGTTCATGATCCAGTCGTTCAGCCAGAGCTCCATCGCGCCGCGCTCCTTGAAGGAGCCGATCTTGTCGCGCACGATGCACTTCAGGTAGTGCGCGAAGCGGCAGGTCGCGAACAGGTACGGCAGGCGCGCCGCGAGGTTGGCGTTCGCCGTGGCGTCAGGATCGTCGTACTCGGCGGGCTTGTTGAGCGACTGCGCGCCGATGAACGCGGCGAAGTCCGAGTTCTTCTTGTGCACCAGCGGCATCAGACCGGCCTTGGCCAGCTCGGCCTCGCGGCGGTCGGAGATGGCGATCTCGGTGGGGCACTTCATGTCGACGCCGCCGTCGTCGGTGGGGAAGGCGTGCACCGGAAGGTTCTCGACCGCGCCGCCCGATTCGATGCCGCGGATGCGCGAGCACCAGCCGTACATCTTGAACGAGCGGGTGATGTTGGTCGCCATCGCATAGGCGGAGTTGGCCCACGTGTACTTGCCGTGGTCGCCGCCGCCGGTGTCCTCCTCGAACGCGAACTCGTCGACCGGATTGGTCTTGGCCCCGTACGGCAGACGCGCCAGGAAGCGCGGCATCGCCAGGCCGAGGTACATCGCGTCGTCGCTGTCGCGCAGCGAGCGCCAGGCGGCGTATTCGGGCGTGGTGAAGATCTTCGACAGGTCGCGGGGATTCGAAAGCTCCTGCCAGGAGTCCATCTGCATCAGCGCCGATCCGGCACCGGCGATGAACGGGCAGTGCGACGCCGACGCGATCTTGGCCATCTCGGCCAGGCACTCGACGTCGGGCGGGCTGTGGTCGAAGTGGAAGTCGCCGACGATGCAGCCGAACGGCTCGCCGCCGAACTGGCCGTACTCGGCCTCGTACACCTGCTTGAACAGGGGGCTCTGGTCCCAGTTCGTGCCCTTGTAGCGCTTGAGCGTCTTGTGCAGCTCGCCCTTGCTGATGTTGATCACGCGGATCTTGAGCTGCTCGTCGGTCTCAGTGTTGTTGACCAGGTAGTGCAGGCCGCGCCACGCGCCCTCGAGCTTCTGAAAGTCCTCGTGGTGCATGATCGCGTTGATCTGCTCGGTGAGCTTCTTGTCGATCTCGGCGATCATCGCCTGGATCGACTGGATCACGTCCTTGCCGATCAGCTGGGTCTGGCCGAGGGCCTGCTGCGCCAGCGTCTTGACGGCCTCCTCGACGGCGGACTTCGCCTCGTCGGTCTTCGGCCGGAACTCCTTGTTGAGCAGCTTCGTAAAATCGTCGTACTCGAGCGCGCCCTGGTTGGTCTGAAGCTGGGTCTCTGCCATCTGCGACTCCGGATTCGTTGGTGTGGGGTTCAGGCGATGGGGCCCGTGGTCACTCGGACGCGGCCTCGCCGTCGGCAGGCTTGGCCTGCGCGGCCAGCGACTTGAGCAGGTCGGGGTCGCTCATGATGCGCTCGACGAGCTGCTCGGCGCCCGTCTTACCGTCCATGTAGGTGACGAGGTTCGACAGCTGCTGGCGCGCCTCGAGCAGCTTGCGCAGCGGCTCGACGCGCTGGGCGATGGCGGCCGGTGAGAAGTCGTCCATGCTCTCGAAGGTCATCTCGACCCCGAGGTTGCCTTCTCCGGTGAGCGTGTTGGGCACGGCGAACTGCACGCGCGGCTTCATCGCCTTCATGCGGGCGTCGAAGTTGTCGACGTCGATCTCGAGGAACTTGCGGTCGGCGACCGCAGGCAGCGGCTCGGCGGGCTTGCCCGACAGGTCGGCCATCACGCCCATCACGAAGGGGAGCTGCACCTTCTTCTGCGCCCCGTACAACTCGACGTCGTACTCGATCTGCACGCGCGGCGCGCGGTTGCGGGCGATGAACTTCTGACTCTTAGCCATCCTTGACCTCCGGTTCGATTAGCGAAGCAAACGGGCTGCGCAGGCCACCCGCGATCATTCGTCGTTGTTGCCGGTGGGGCCGGCGATCTTCTCGATCGAGTCCATTCCCTCCGGGGCCATCTCGCGCATGATGTCCACGAAACTCATCGTCATCAGTCGGCGCGCGCGCCGGATCAGCAACGGCGCCGGATTGGTCGGCTCGTTGCGCTCGAGGAACTCGCTGACCTTGTCGAGCAGCCGCAGCGCGTCGTCGCGGCTGCGGATCTCCCCGACGGCGGAGATCATCACGCCCGCGGCGGCCCGATGCGGCCCCGCGTCGCCGCCGTCGTCCGCCCCTGCGGTGTCCGGATTCTGTTCGCCCGCGGTGTCCGCGTTCGCGAACAGCGCGACGAGCGGCTTGAGCCGTCCGGCCAGCGGCTTGAGATCGACCGCCTGGGACGTGCCGACGCGCGCGTTGAGCGTCTGCTGCAGATGCTGCACGGCGTCCACCGCACGCTGCGCGACGTTGCCGGCACCCTGCGCGACCGTCTCCGCGATCATCGCCTCGATCTGGGCGCGGGTGAGCTGCGCGTCGTCGTTGGCCTCGAGCAGGCCGAGCGCGACCTCGGCCTGCCGCACCGTGCAGGTGCCGAAGCCCCGGGCGCTGGCCAGCTGAACGAAGCGCAGGTCGCGCAGCAGACCGTCGGCGTCGACCAGCGCGGCGAGCGCGTTCATGCGCATCATGGGGTCGTTGTCGTCGTCGGGATCGAGCTGCGGATGCACGCTGTCCCAGAGCCCGTCGATCATGCGGTCGAGCAGCTCGATGCCTAGTGCGAGACCGGACACCCCGTCCAGGCGCGCCAGCGCGCGCACCAGCAGGGTGCACACCCGCAGGTCGCGGCTGCGCTCGAGCAGCGCCAGCGCGCGGTCGTGCACGTCCTTCCAGTCGGGTTCCTCGGCGGGCACGACATGGTCGCCGAACTGCTGCTCGGGCTTGCCGCGCGCCGCGACTTCCAGCGCCTGGACGTCCGGGTCGTACTCGAGATTGGGGCCCGCGGGTTCATCGCCCGCGAGCGGCGCAGCCAGTGCATCGACGTCGATCAAGCAAGCCTCCGGATCCGATTCGGCAGCAACACCCCTGGCGGGAGTGTTCGGCCATCGAGCACACGACTTTAGATGCGGGGCTTATACCGCCCAATACTACTGAAGCCGTATTTCAGTGCAGAGTCGTCAGGAGCGCAACACCGTGCACGGGATCAGCCGGAACTCGACGCGCCGGTCGACCGCATCGCGGGCATCGTCGGTGCCGGAGCCCACGAGGTTGTCGCGCGTGCCGCGCCCGATCGCGCGGGTGAGCTGCAGCGCACCGGGCCCGTCCGCCTGCATCTGGCGGCGCAGCGCCTCGGCGCGCGCCAGCGACAGCTGGTCGTTGTAGGCCTCGCTGCCGCTGCGGCTGCTGTGTCCGAGCACCTCGAGGCACACCCGGTTGCGCACGACCTGCTGCGCCAGCTGGCGCACCCACAGCCGGTACTGTTCGGACAGCCTCGGGTCGGCGATGAACTCGGTGGAGTTCACCCGGAACAGGAACCGGATCGACAGGTTGCCCTCCCCGAGCGCCACCGACACCAGCTGGCCGAACGCACGTTCGGCCTCGGACAGATTGTTCAGCTTCAGGTGCGACACGTACAGGCCCGAATAGGTCTTCATCGACCGGCCGTCGGCGCGGGACTCGGCGCGCTGGTAGAGCCCCAGCGCCTCCCGGAACGCGTCGCGCGCGTAGGCCTCCTGCGCGTCCGCCAGCAGCGCGGCGGTCGACAGCTGGTTGAAGTAGACGGCGTCGGCGGCCGCACCCGCGGGCCCCCGCGCCGTGGCGACGAGTCCGCGCGCATAGCGGTCGTTCAGGAACACCGGGCTGTCCTGGAAGGCGGCCAGCGGCGTCATGTCGGGATTGCGCTCGGCGAGCCAGGCCGAGGAGTGGGCCACCACGCGCGCGCTGCGGGTGTCGACCACGCTGATCAGCGCACGGTAGCGGCGCTCGCCCGAGCCCTGGGCGACGGGCTCGAAACTCACCGTCCCGGTCATCACGTACGACGACGCCGCGAGGTTGTCGGCGGTGAGCGACGCGAAGCGGATGTCGGGCGTGGCGGCAAGCAGCGCCCGCGACAGGTCGTCCTGCAGCCGCTGGGTCATCTGCGTGCCGTACCCGTTCTGCGCATCGATGAAGGGGTCGACGACCACCTGGCGCGCCGGCGGCGGGCCTTTGAGCCGGTTCAGCACCGCCGCGACCCCCGGCTCGGTGCGCCCGGCGTCGGAGCGCACCTGGGCAGAGAGATCCGCGCTCAACGCCTGGACGGCCATCGCGTAGGCCAGCGGGGTTTCACCCGGCGCCACCGCCACCGGTGCCGGCGGCGGCTGTGCGCAGCCGGCGCACAGGAGCAGCGCCAGCAGCAGCCCCAGCAGCAGTGTCGAGCGGAATCCGGCCCCTCGAATGGGACCGAAAGCAGGAATCACCGGCATTGGCTGCCCTTCGGTCGGTCCTTGCCCGGCTCGTCGATGCCGAGCGACAGGTTGATCAGGTCGTCGCTGCACTCGCTCGATGCCGCAGCGCCCGGACGCGCCCGCGGGGCGCCCGCGGTGTCGCGCGGCGGCGGCCGGTCGGGACGCGCGGGCGGCGCGGCCACTTCGCGCGGCGGGGCCGACGGTCGGGCGTCGGCCGGGCGAGGCTCGGCGGGTCGGGCATCGGCCGGACGCAGGTCCGCGGGCCGCGTGTCGGGGGGCCGCGTGTCGGACGGCCTGCCCTCCGCGGGCCTGGGCTCGGCGGCCTTCGGCTCGACGGGACGCGCCTCGGGGACGACACGCAGGGTGCCGCGCGCCGGCGTGCCCGCGAGCAGCGCCAGCCCGATCGCAACGAGCAGCAGCGCGGGGTTCATCCGGCCGATCTTACCCGCGGCGTGTGGCGATGCCTAGGCGACGCGCGGCGCGATGCCGGCGCACGGAGCGCGGGGGTGTCAGGTGCGCCGGGCCGGCAGCAGCACCGTCGACATCGCCGCCAGGATGAAGCCCAGCGCCGCGAAGTCCTGCCATCCGGGGCGCTCCCCCAGCATGGCCATGCCGGAGAACAGCCCGATCACCGGAATCAGCATCACCGACAGGCCGCTCACCACGGGCGGCAGCAGGCTGGCCAGACGGAACCAGATCAGCTGCGAGATGCCCAGGATCACCACCGCGTTGTAGCCGATCGCCCACCACTCCGACACGCTCGGCGCGCGCCGCCACTGATCATGTTCGACCACCAGCGCGAAGACGCCGCACAGCACCAGCGAGAGCACCAGCGACCAGAACGTGATCACCATCACCCCGGTCGGCAGACGGCGGCGGCGCATCCGGTGCGTGCCGTAGGCCCAGACCAGCGCCGCCAGCAGCATCACTGCGGTGCCGAGCGGACGGCCGGTCATCGCGGACAGCTCGCTGCCAAGCAGCAGCAGCACCGCGATCGCCGCGCCCGCGATGCCGGCGCCGAGCCTGCGCGACGGACGCTCGCCGTACAGCAGCCAGCCCAGCACCGCGCTCCAGATCGGCATCGTGTACCCGAGGATCGCCGCGCGCCCGGACGACAGCAGGCGCACGCCCAGGATGACCAGCACGAACCACAGGGCCATGTTCGTGAGCCCGATGATCAGCAGTTCGCGCCAGTGCTCGCGCGGCACGGCCAGCGACTGCCCCTGCGTGCGCAGGATCAGCCACAGCACGGGCAGTCCGAACGCCATCGAGATCGCGCGGAAGGTCATCGCGGGGAAGTCCTGCACGCCGATCTTCATCACCGGCCAGTTGATGCCCCACGCGAGCGTCAGCACGAGCAGCAGCACGAGGTCCCTGCCGGAAAGGTCGAGGCGATGCGTCATGAGGACCGGGAATAGAATCGCGGAAGCCGCGCCGCCGGCCACAGCGGGGGCGTTTTCGAGGAGAGCCGATTGTCTTTCGTTTCCGCGCTGCAAGCCGCCTGGCGGCGTTCCGATTCCCTGCTGTGCGTCGGCCTCGATCCCGACCCTGCCCGCTTCCCCACCCACCTGAAGGGCGCGCCCGACGCGATCCTGCGCTTCTGCACCGGCATCGTCGATGCCACCGCCGACCTGGTCTGCGCGTTCAAGCCCCAGATCGCCTACTTCGCCGCCGAGCGCGCCGAGGCACAGCTCGAAGCGCTGATCGCCCACATCCATGCGCGTCACCCGGGCGTGCCGGTCATCCTGGACGCCAAGCGCGGCGACATCGGATCGACGGCCGAGCAGTACGCACGCGAGGTGTTCGAGCGCTACGGCGCCGATGCCGTCACGCTCAGCCCGTACATGGGGTTCGACTCCCTCGAGCCCTATCTGGCGTATCCCGACCGCGGCGCGATCCTGCTGTGCCGCACGTCGAACGCCGGCGGCAGCGACCTGCAGTCGCTGGGGATCAGCGAGGATGGAGAACGGGTGTTCGAACGCGTGGCGCGTCTGGTCGCGGGCCCCTGGAACCGCACCGGGCAGCTGGGCCTGGTGGTGGGTGCCACCTTCCCCGAAGAACTGCGCCGGGTGCGCGCGCTCGCGCCGCAGGTGCCGCTGCTGGTGCCCGGGATCGGCGCGCAGGGCGGCGACATCGACGCCACGGTCGCCGCCGGCCTCGATGCGGGCGGCGCCGGCATGATCGTGTCGTCGTCCCGAGCGGTGCTCTACGCGGCAGGCGACACGTCGTTCGCCGACGCCGCCCGGCGCGTTGCGACCGAGACGCGCGACGCGCTGCGCGCCGCGGTCCGGCGCCACGCAACGACGCGCTGAGCCCCCCGCTGCTTGGCAGAAAGGCGATGGGCGATGCGGATCCTGCTCGCTGAAGACGACCTGGTGCTCGCCGACGGCCTGTGCCGCTCGCTGCGCGCCGGCGGCTATGCGGTCGACCACGTGGCCAGCGGATCGGAGGCCGACGCGGCGCTGACGAGCACGGCGTTCGATCTGCTGATCCTGGACCTCGGCCTGCCGGGCATGGCGGGCCTGGACGTGCTCAAGCGGCT
>JAKOZZ010000062.1 GCA_029779755.1 Pseudomonadota bacterium | reverse complement strand
GCGGGAGGAGCGCGGAACGCAACGAAAGAAAAGGGCGCACATCGCTGTGCGCCCCAAACGGCAGCAGGGCTGCCTCTCCTCCTCCTCGAAATCATGACCCGAAACGGTGCATGGGCCAGAAGTCGAAGCGATCGTATCCAAAGGACCTGGGCGCGTCCAGGGTTATTTCTCCTATTGACACGATGAATGTCCGACAGTAATCAACGCGTCCGATCGACCCAGGCGAGCATGCCGAGCGCCAGTGTCACGGCGACCAGACTGGGGGCGCTCGCCGCCACCCAGGCGGGCCAGGTGTTCAGCAGGCCCAGGTGCGAAAACAGGCCGTTCAGGAAATGGAACGCCATGCCCATCATGATGCCGGCAAACACCTTGTAGCCGATGCCGCCGGCGCGCACCTGCAGGTACGCGAACGGCAGCGCGAGCGCCATCATCACGATCACGGCCAGCGGATAGATCAGCTTCTTCCACAGCGCGATCTCGTAGCGGTCGGCGCGCTGCTGGTTGTCCTTCAGGTGCTGCACGTACTGCGCCAGCCGCCACGCCGACATGCGCTCGGGCACCAGCATCAGCACCCCCACGATGTCGGGCGTGAGCTCCGAGGGCCAGAGATGGCTCGGTTGCACGGCGCGATCCGACCTCAGCGCCACGGCATCGCCGGCAACCTGCACGGGCGTGAACACGAGGCGCTCGACCTGCTCGAGCTTCCACGCATCGGGCGCCTGGAAGCGGCCGCTCGCAGCGCTGACGATCTCGGCGAGCCGGAACTCCGCGTCGAACTCGAACACCCGCACCGCCTTCAGCGTGGTGTCGGGCAGCAGCTCGCCGACGTTCACGAAGCGCAGGCGCTGCACGTTGCCCTCGGCGTCCTTGACCGAATCCTTGATCCAGAGCCCCGAGCGGAACTGCGCGCCGACCGTGCCGCCCATCGCGCCGAGCCGGACCGTCTGTGCCAGGCGCTCGGCGGACGGCGTCAGCAGCTCGCCGACGATGGCCGTGGCCACCGACAGCCATGCGCCGATCACGACGATCGACTGCAGGGCCCTGCGCCGGCTGAGGCCGGCGGCGCGCATCGCCGTGAACTCGGAGTGCTGGGCGAACTGCGCCATCGCGTAGATGGTGCCGATCAGCGCGGCGATCGGCATCAGCTCGTAGATGCGGCTGGGCAGTCCCAGCAGCACCGAGATCACCGCATGCTGCAGCCGGTAGCCGCCACGGCCGATGTCGTCGAGCTCGTTGATGAAGTCGAAGAACGCGAACAGCGCGAGGAACCCCACCAGCACGAACGACACGGCCGCACCGACCTCGCGCGCGACATAGCGGCCGATCACGCTCATGACGCGACCTTTGCGCGGCGCGCGCCGAACAGGCGCGGCAGCATCACGCGGGGCAGCGTGAGGCGGCGCCAGAACATGAACGCGACCAGCACGACGACCACGCTGTGCACCACCCACACGCCGATCGCGAAGTCGACGCGCTTCTGCCCGACCCAGGCCTGCATCAGCGAGTTGAGGTTGCTGTAGATCGCGTAGATCAGCAGGGCCACGATGAGGTTGATCGAGCGCCCGACGCGGGGATTGAACGTGGCCAGCGGAATGGCGAGCAGCGCCAGCAGCAGCGCCGACACCGGCAGGCTGATCCGCCACGCGAGCTCGCCGAGGTTGCGCGGCGCCGGATCGGACAGCAGCTCGAGCGTGGGCTTGATCTTCGTCGAGTCGCTGGCCACGGTCGCGGTCTTGGGGTCGAGACGCAGGCCGTAGCGCTCGAACTCCATCACACGGAAGGCCGCCGCCGACGGCTCGCCGTCGTAGCGCCGCCCCTTCTCGAGCACGAGGAACCGGTTGCCGTCGGGCATCGTTTCGATGCGCCCGCCCGCCGACACGACGATGTTCATCTGCGTGCCCCGCGTCTGTGTGACGAAGACGTTGCGCACCGACGTCTGGTCGTCGCTGATCGACTCGACGAAGAACACGCGTGACGCCGAGGACGACTCGCGGAACTGGCCCGGCGCGATCATCGAGACGTCCTCGCGCTGCTCGAAGCGCTGCATGTACTCGGCCGACTGCCGGTTCGCCCACGGCGCGACGAACAGCGCGATCACGGTGATCAGCGCGATGAACGGCGCGGCAAACCCCAGCACCGGCCGGATCCACGACGCCAGGCTGCGCCCGCTGGCGAACCAGATCACCATCTCGGAGTCCCGGTAGGCGCGGGTGATGGCCATCAGCACCGTCACGTACAGCGTCAGCACCAGCAGCACCGGCAGCAGGTGGATCGCCGAGAACGCGATCAGCGGCAGCACGCTGGCCGTGTCGACGCGTCCGCCGGCGGCGCGGCCGAGCAGACGGATCAGGGTCGTGGTGACCATGATCGTGAACAGGGTGGCGAACACGATGCCGGCGAGGTTGCCGAGGTCGCGTCGCAGGGATTTGACGAAGATCATGCGCAGGAGACGCGTGGCCTCGGGTGACCCGGAACGCAGGGCCCCGGCCGTATAATCCGCCCGGTCTTCCGAGGGGATGCTGGAATGCAATCGAGTATAAAGACTTCCGCTGTCGAAGCCCTGCGCTGCGGCTGCGCACTGGTGCCCGTGCTGGCGGGCGGCAAGCTGACGGCCGGCGGCACGGCGATCGACAAGGTCCTCGGCGGAGCGCTGTCGAACGCGCTGACCGGCGGCGACCTGGCGGCCAAGGCCGGCTCCACGCTGATGCTGTACGGCCAGCCGCGCGGCGTGGCCCGCGTCGTGCTGGTGGCGCTCGGCGACCAGGCCAACGTGACGGAGAAGGCGTTCACCGACGCGGCCCGTGCCGCGTTGCGCGCGGCCGGCACGCTCGCGAGCACCGACGTCGTGTCGCTGCTGCACGAGGCCGAGGTCGCCGGCCGCGACCTCGACTGGAAACTGCACACCCAGGTCGTCGTGGGGCGCGAGCTCGCGTATCGCTTCGACCAGATGAAGTCGAAGCCCGAGAGCACGCCCTTCAAGCCCGAGTCGCTGCACCTGCTGGTGCCGCGCGCGGGCTCGGCCGCCGCCGAACGCGCGGTGGCGCGCGCCACCGCGCTCGCCAACGGCACCGACCTGGCCAAGGATCTCGGCAACCTGCCGGGCAACGTCTGCACGCCGACCTACCTGGCCGACACGGCACGCAAGATCGCGCGCGAGTTCAAGCTCAAGGTGCAGGTGCTCGAGCGCAAGCAGATGGAAGCGCTGAAGATGGGCTCGCTGCTGTCGGTGGCCCAGGGCTCCGAGCAGCCGCCCAAGCTGATCGTGCTGCAGTACCAGGGCGGGCCGGCGCGCCAGGCACCCGTGGCGCTGGTCGGCAAGGGCATCACCTTCGACACCGGCGGCATCTCGCTCAAGCCGGGTGCCGAGATGGACGAGATGAAGTTCGACATGTGCGGCGCGGCCTCGGTGCTCGGCACGCTGCGCGCGGTGGCGGAGATGAAGCTGCCGGTCAACGTGGTCGGCGTGATCCCGGCCTGCGAGAACATGCCGAGCGGCCGCGCGACGCGTCCGGGCGACATCGTCACCAGCATGTCGGGCCAGACGATCGAGATCCTGAACACCGACGCGGAAGGCCGCCTGATCCTGTGCGACGCCCTCACCTACGTCGAGCGCTTCAAGCCCGCGGCCGTGATCGACATCGCCACCCTGACGGGCGCCTGCGTGATCGCGCTGGGCGCCCACAACAGCGGCCTGTTCAGCAACAACGACGCCCTCGCCGATGCGCTGCTCTCGGCAGGCCGGCGCACCGGCGACCGCTGCTGGCGCATGCCGCTCGACGAGGAGTACCAGGAGCAGCTGAAGTCGCCGTTCGCCGACATGGCGAACATCGGCGGGCGCATGGCGGGCTCGGTCACGGCCGCATGCTTCCTGTCGCGCTTCACGAAGGCGTACGACTGGGCGCACCTCGACATCGCCGGCACCGCGTGGCGCTCGGGTGCCAACAAGGGCTCGAGCGGGCGTCCGGTGCCGCTGCTGACCGGCTACCTGATCGACCGGGCGGGTGGCTGAGACCGTCGACACGCCGCGGCGGCGCGTGCAGCGATGACCCGGGTCGACTTCCACTTCAACACCCCCGACAAGCTCGCCTACGCATGCCGCCTGATCCGCAAGATCCTGCGCAGCGGCGGGCGTTCGGTGGTGTTCGCCGACCGCGAGACGATCGGGCGGCTCGACCAGGCGCTGTGGACGTTTTCCGAGCTCGACTTCATTCCGCACGTGCGCGCCGGCGACCCGCTGGCGGCGCAGACCCCCGTCGTGCTGTGCAGCGACGCGGTCGAGACGCCGCACTGGGACGTGCTGGTGAACCTCGCGCCGGCCACGCCGCCGTTCTTCAGCCGCTTCGAACGCCTGATCGAACTGGTGGGCACCGACGCCGAGGACCGCGCACGCGCGCGCGAACGCTGGCGCTTCTACAAGGATCGCGGCTATCCGCTCGAAAGCCACGACCTGGCCGCCGCGCGATGACGACACGCCTCCGAGCCGCGCCGGTTCGGCGTACGACCGGTACGATGCACGCATGAGCACGCCTCCCCCGCCGGGCAGCCAGGCACCGCGCGCCGACACGCTCCCGCCGGAGCTCGACGATGCGATCCCGATGCTGACCGAGATCGTTGCACTGCCGAGCACCGCGCCCGCGACGCCGGAACCCGAACCGGCGGACGCCTGGGCCGACGTCGACTGGACGACGCTCGAGCAGCGCATCCACGAGCGCGTGACGAGCCGCCTCGTGCACCACACCCAGGAGCTGCTCGAACCGCGGCTGCAGCAGGTGCTGGGCAGCGCCGTCGAGCGCGCCGCAGCGGTGCTGGCCGCCGAGCTGCAGGCGCACATCGCGCAGCTGGCCCTGGAGATCGTCGGCGAAGCGATCGCCGACGAGGTCGCGCGCCTGAGGGACGAACTCGGCGCTGCCGGCCGGTCGCTATAATCCGCAGTCCTTTCAAGCACTTACCCCACAATGAACGCTGCCGCTGCGAACGGCGAGCCGAACGCGCTCGCCAAGAGTTTCGAACCCGCCGACATCGAGGCGGGCTGGTACCCGGTCTGGGAGGCGCGCGGCTACTTCGGCGCGGGCGTCGCACCCGGCCAGGACGCGTTCAGCATCCAGCTGCCGCCGCCCAACGTGACCGGCACGCTGCACATGGGGCATGCGTTCAACCAGACGATCATGGACGCGCTCACGCGGTACTACCGCATGCGCGGCCACAACACGCTGTGGCTGCCGGGCACCGATCACGCCGGCATCGCGACGCAGATCGTGGTCGAGCGCCAGCTCGACGCCAAGGGCATGTCGCGGCACGACCTGGGCCGCGCCGGCTTCGTCGAGCGCGTGTGGGAATGGAAGCAGGAATCCGGCTCGACGATCACGCGTCAGATGCGCCGCATGGGCGCGTCCACCGACTGGTCGCTCGAATACTTCACGATGGACCCGACGCTGTCGGAGGTCGTGAAGGAAGTGTTCGTCCGGCTGCATGAGCAGGGCTTGATCTACCGCGGCAAGCGCCTGGTCAACTGGGATCCGAAGCTGCTGACCGCGGTGTCGGACCTCGAGGTGGTCAGCGAGGAGGAAGCCGGCAGCCTGTGGCAGATCCGCTACCCGCTGTCCGACGGCTGCGGTCATCTGGTGGTGGCCACCACGCGACCCGAGACGATGCTGGGCGACACCGCCGTAATGGTGCATCCGGAGGACGAGCGCTATGCGCACCTGATCGGCAGGACCGTGCGCCTGCCGCTCAGCGGCATGGCCGACGCGCTCGACGCGTCGTCGTGGCGCGAGCTGCCGATCATCGCCGACGACTACGTCGACCGCGCGTTCGGCACCGGCGTCGTCAAGGTGACGCCCGCGCACGACTTCAACGACTACGCGGTCGGCCAGCGCCATGGCCTGCCGATGATCAGCATCCTCACGCTGGACGCGCGCGTCGACGACACCGCGCCCGAGCGCTACCGCGGCCTGGACCGCTTCGACGCGCGCAAGCGCATCGTCGCCGACCTCGAGTCGCTGGGTCTGCTGGAGTCGACCAAGCCGCACACGCTGATGGTGCCGCGCGGCGACCGCACCAACGCCGTGATCGAGCCGATGCTCACCGATCAGTGGTTCGTCGCGATGAGCAAGCCGGCCCCCGAGGGCACGCTGTTCCCGGGCAAGAGCATCGCGCAGAAGTCGCTCGAGGTGGTCGCCGACGGCTCCATCCGCTTCGTACCCGAGAACTGGACGTCCACCTACAACCACTGGCTCAACAACATCCAGGACTGGTGCATCTCGCGCCAGCTGTGGTGGGGCCACCAGATCCCGGCCTGGTACAAGGCCGACGCCGACGGCCGCGCGGTCCACGACGGCACGGTGTTCGTCGCGCGCAGCGCCGACGAGGCCGCCGCGCAGGCACGCGCGGCGGGCTGGGACGGGCCGCTGGTGCGCGACGAGGACGTGCTCGACACCTGGTTCTCTTCGGCGCTGGTGCCCTTCTCCACGCTGGTCGACCCGCAGCAGGTGTTCGCCGACGGCAAGCCCAACATCCGGCCCGAGCTGGCGCAGTACCTGCCGTCGTCGGTGCTGGTCACCGGCTTCGACATCATCTTCTTCTGGGTGGCGCGCATGGTCATGGCCACCGACAGCTTCGTCGGCCAGGTGCCGTTCCGCGACGTCTACATGACCGGCCTGATCCGCGACAAGGACGGCCAGAAGATGTCCAAGTCCAAGGGCAACGTGCTGGACCCGCTGGACATCATCGACGGCATCTCGCTGGAAGACCTGGTGGCCAAGCGCACCGGCGGCCTGATGCAGCCGAAGATGGCCGAGAAGATCGAGAAGGCCACCCGCAGGGAATTCCCGGACGGCATCATCGCCCACGGTGCCGACGCGCTGCGCTTCACCATCGCCGCGCTGGCCACCCATGGCCGCGACATCAAGTTCGACATGGGCCGCGCCGAGGGCTACAAGAACTTCTGCAACAAGCTGTGGAACGCCACCCGCTTCGTGCTGATGAACACCGAGGGCTTCAGCGCCACCGGCACACCGCAGCCGAAGACGGATGCCGAACGCTGGATCCTGTCGCGCCTCGCGAAAGTTGCCGCGGAGGCCGAAGCGCAGTTCGCCGCCTACCGCTTCGACCTGCTGTCGCAGGCGCTGTACGAGTTCGCCTGGAACGACTTCTGCGACTGGTTCGTCGAACTGGCCAAGCCTGCCCTGAGCAAGGCCGAAGGGCCTGCACTCAATGGCAGTGACAAGGATGCGGCCGACAGCACCCGCCACACGCTGCTGTACGTGCTGGAATCGCTGCTGCGTCTGCTGCACCCGCTGACCCCGTTCGTCACCGAGGAACTGTGGCAGCAGGTCGCGCCGAAACTGGGCATCGACGGCGGCACCGTGTCGCTGCGCCCCTACCCGGTCGCCCGCGACTTCGCCGGCCAGGATTACGCGCAGGCCGAAGCCGACGTCGAATGGCTGAAGACGATGGTCTCCACGCTGCGCCGCGTGCGCAGCGAGCTCAACGTCTCGCCGGGCAAGACCGTCCGCCTGCTGCTGCAGGATGGC
>JAKOZZ010000059.1 GCA_029779755.1 Pseudomonadota bacterium | reverse complement strand
TAGATCCAGCGGTCTTCGATGGGAATCGTCAGGTCGTTCGACATGGGGCGGCGTGGCGTCGTGGGCGGCGAGGGGTCATTCGCGGTAGAAGGTGACCGAGACGGTCACGCTGGCGGGGTCGATCGAGAGCACGGTGCGCGATTCGCAGAATCCGCCGGTGCAGTCGTCCTCGGGCTGCCAGTTGATCGTGTAGCCGTTGGGGTGCGTCGCACCCGCGACGCCGAAGCGCACCAGCGGCGCGGCCGCAGGATCGAGGTCCGCATTCCTCATCATCAGCTCGAACAGGGGCGGGGGCTTCGCATACCGGCCCGTGTGCGGACGGCTTGCGCGCATGCTGGTGAGCTTCGGTCCGATCGCGTCGTACACACCGGTCATGTAGATGTCGCCGGTGCGGATGCTGAACTGGTTCCCGGCCCAGCTCAGCACGTCCGTGCCCTTGGGGGCGATGCACTGCACGACGCTGAACGGGCCCTGCTGCATCTGCGAGAGGGTGGTGACGGACAGGTACGTGAACGACGCGCAGATGTCGCGTACGCGAAGGAAGGGCACTGCGGCGGCGGGCGCCACCTCGGGCCATTCGTTGCCGTACCGGTCGACGACGGTGACCTGCACGTCGCCCGTCGCATAGATGCGCGGATCGCTGAACGCGCGGGCGCCGACGGACAGCGGCGTGCCGTTCAGCCTGACCCGGTCCTGGTACACGTTGAAGCCCGTGATCGTCGGGCTCTTCAGCAACGTGTTCACCGTGTCGGCGTTGTGGCTCCATTCGACCCGGCCCGCAGCGGGCGCACCCTGCCGCTGCGGCGGCTCGAGCAGGTAGTAGTCGAAGATGAAGTCCTCCCACACCGTCTCGTCGCTCTCGTTCGGATTGACGATGACCTGCTGGAAGATCGAGTTCGTCACCCCGGGCGTGCCGGCCTTGCCGAAGTTCTTCACCACCACGGGCTTGCCCGCTTCGGTCTGCGCCTCGAGGGTCTGGGTCACGTCGCCACGCGCCGCCGTGCCCAGATACGAGTGCGACTGCAGCTTCGGGTACGGGTACTGGCGCCCCGAGGTCGCCACCAGCATGGTATTGGCGGGCACGTCGGTGCGGATCTCGAGCGCCTGCCCCGAAAGGTGGTACTGCTTGAACTCGTGCCGCCACGCAGGGGCTGCCGGGGTGAGCGGGTGTTGCGTCCAGAGATTGGTGGCCTTGTAGTCGTGGGTGCCGACGCTTGCCCCCAGAAGGTACTCGGTGAAGTACTTGCCGAGCGTCGTCGTGGCGCCGCGCACCAGGCTCGACAGCGCCGACAGGTCCCAGGTCTGATCCAGCTGCATCACGTCGGCGGTCAGCTTCTTCCCGGTCCTGGCCTCCAGCCACTCGAGGAAGTCGGCGGCGGCGTAGAAGCTGCCTTCCAGCGAGGAATCGAGCGACGCCTTGAGGTAGTCCGACGCCTCGCGGGCGTAGTAGTTGACCCGGCTCTCGCGCGGCACCGCGGCGAAGCGCAGGCTGAACAGCGTGGCCGACGCCTCCAGGAACCACCGGTTCATCGCGGCACCCACAAAGGTGTAGTGCTGGTCCTGCATCACGTGCATCAGCTCGTGCCCGGCGGTGATACGCAGCTCGGTCGGCGTGTCGAGGCGGGCCTTGATGCGCATCGGGCCGCCCAGGCGCGAGTCGCCGGCGCCATCGGCGATGTGCGTGACCTCGACGGTCATCTTCGTGTTCGGATGCCAGGGTTCTCCGTACAGGCTGCTTCCATCGGAGGCGGTCAGCTTCAGGAATGCGGTCCGGGCGTCCTCGAGGGCGCGTGCGAGCTCCTCGATGTAGTCCGGCACCTGCGGGTCGGTGCCCACCCGGCCGCCGCGACTGTGCCAGGTGGCATCGTCGATCGGGAACAGTGGCGAGACCTGCCCGAAGCTGGTGCCCAGCGTGTACTGGATCTGGAAGTGATCGGTCTCGAACTGGAACTTGTCCGTCTCGTCGGTCAGGTCGACGAGCTTGATCACCCGCCACTTCGACAGGTGCGCCGCCTGGAAGGTCACGCTCTTCTTCTGCGGGTCGTAGATCGGCAGCCCCTTGACGGGCACCCAGACTCCCCGCGCCTCGTCGAACGTCTGCGCGGCGAACGCGGTCGGCCTGACGTTGGACGACACCAGGCTGGCGTCGACGGGCAGCGTGACCAGGAACGGAACGACCGTGCCGCCCGGCACGAAGCCGTGTGCGGTGAGGTCGTGTTCCGCGCTGACCACGACGCCATCCGCCACGACGCGACCGGGGCTGCCGCGGGCGGTGCCGGTGAAGAGCACCTCGCCCTGTCCGGTGCCGGGCAGCACGGCAATCTCGGCGCCCCAGGGCGTGGTGGCCACGCCGCCGGCGGCCAGGTCGACGCTGGGGCGCCGCATCAGCCGCCGGTCCTCGATCAGCGCGCGATAGCCGCCTTCGCGCGCGGCGACGCCGCCCAGTGCGCCCGGGGATGCATTCGGGTCGGAATCGGCGCTGCCGCATCCGGCGAGAACGCCGCACAGGAGGAGGCCGGCCCACAGGCGCCGGGACGGACGCAGGACCCGCCACGCGCGTGCGCGGGCAGGACGTTCGACGGGGAAGGGCACGATGGGGGGCACGGTGGGGGGCATGCGCGCAGGGGTGTCCGGTGGGTTCGTCCCCGGTCGGAACCTGGCGTGGCGCGACGGCCTGCGCGACACCAGGGCGATTCCAACCGGTGCTCATGCACACCCTACCGGGGCGATGCCGGTGCACGCATTGCGTGATGTCAACGGGCCGTGCAGGTTCGGCGGATTCGAACCGAGACGGCCCTCCAGCGTGAGAAACCGCACAGGCGCGCCCGGCGGCGCACGGGGCACCGGCGCTCCGGTGCCCCGGTGCCCCGGTGCCACGGGCACGCGTCGCCGGAGAGGCGGGCCCCCGGCGACGCTGCGCATCAGCGCAGGTCGAAGCGATCCGCGTTCATCACCTTGGTCCATGCGGCGACGAAGTCGCGCACGAACTGCTCCTTGCTGTCGTCCTGCGCATAGACCTCGGCATAGGCGCGCAGCACCGAGTTGGAGCCGAAGACCAGGTCCACCCGGGTTGCGGTCCACTTCACCTTGCCCGTGCCGCGCTCGCGGATCTCGTACAGGTTCCGGCCGGTCGGCACCCAGGTGTAGGCCATGTCCGTCAGGTGGACGAAGAAGTCGTTCGTCAGCGCGCCTTCGCGATCGGTGAAGACCCCGTGACGCGTGCCGCCATGGTTGGTGCCCAGCACCCGCATGCCGCCGATCAGAGCGGTCATCTCGGGCGCGGTGAGCCCCAGCAGCTGGGTGCAGTCGAGCAGCAGTTCCTCCGGGGTGACCGCGTAGTCCTGCTTCAGCCAGTTGCGGTAGCCGTCGGCGAGGGGCTCCAGCACATCGAACGACGCGGCATCCGTCATTTCCGGCGTGGCGTCGCCCCGGCCCGGCGCGAACGGCACGGTGACCTCGAATCCGCCGGCCTTAGCCGCCCGCTCGATGCCCACGTTGCCGGCCAGCACGATCACGTCGGCGACGCTGGCCCCGGACTCGGCCGCGATGCGCTCCAGGACCGCCAGCACCCGGGCCAGGCGCGCGGGCTCGTTGCCCGCCCAGTCCTTCTGGGGCGCCAGGCGGATGCGCGCGCCGTTGGCGCCACCCCGCTTGTCCGAACCGCGGAAGGTGCGCGCGCTGTCCCAGGCCGTGCAGACCAGGTCGGCCGTGCTCAGGCCGCTGGCCGCGATCCTGGCCTTCACGGCCGCCACGTCGTAGTCGGTGCGGCCGGCGGGCACGGGGTCCTGCCAGATCAGGTCTTCCTTGGGCACGTCCGGGCCGAAATACCGCACCTTGGGCCCCATGTCGCGATGGGTCAGCTTGAACCACGCGCGGGCGAAGACCTCCGAGAAGTATGCGGGGTCGCGGTGGAACCGCTCCGAGATCTTCCGGTAGGCGGGGTCCATCTTCATCGCCATGTCGGCGTCGGTCATGATCGGGTTGCGCCGGATCGACGGGTCCTCGACGTCGACGGGCCTGTCCTCTTCCCGGATGCCGACCGGCTCCCACTGCCACGCGCCCGCGGGGCTCTTCCTGAGTTCCCAGTCGTAGTTCAGCAGCAGGTCGAAGTAGCCGTTGTCCCACCGGGTCGGGTGCGTGGTCCAGGCGCCTTCCAGGCCGCTGGTCACGGTGTCGCGTCCCACGCCGCGCGTGGTCTTGTTCAGCCAGCCGAACCCCTGGTCCTCGATCTCGCCGCCTTCGGGCGCCGGGCCCAGCAGCGCGGCGTTGCCGTTGCCGTGCGCCTTGCCGACCGTGTGGCCACCCGCCGTCAGGGCCACCGTCTCTTCGTCGTTCATCGCCATGCGGGCGAAGGTGAGCCGCACGTCGTGCGCGGTCCGCAGGGGATCGGGCTTGCCGTTCACGCCCTCGGGGTTCACGTAGATGAGGCCCATCTGCACGGCGGCCAGGGGATTCTCCAGCGACGAGCGATCGTCGCCGTCGTAGCGGCTGGAGCCCAGCCACTCCTTCTCGGCGCCCCAGTAGATGTCCTTCTCCGGATGCCAGATGTCTTCACGGCCGAAGCCGAAGCCGAAGGTCTTGAGCCCCATGGACTCGTAGGCGACGTTGCCGGCCAGCACGATCAGGTCGGCCCAGCTGATCCGGTTGCCGTACTTCTTCTTGATCGGCCACAGCAGGCGCCGCGCCTTGTCGAGGTTGCCGTTGTCCGGCCAGGAGTTCAGCGGAGCGAAGCGCTGATTGCCCGTGCCCGCGCCACCGCGGCCATCGGCGATGCGGTACGTGCCCGCCGCGTGCCAGGCCATGCGGATCATCAGGCCGCCGTAGTGACCCCAGTCGGCGGGCCACCAGTCCTGACTGTCGGTCATCAGCGCGTGCAGATCCTTCTTGAGCGCGTCGACGTCGAGCTGCTCCAGTGCCTTGCGGTAGTCGAAGCCCTGCGCCATTGGCGAGGTCTTGGTGTCGTGCTGATGCAGGATGTCGAGGTTCAGGGCATTCGGCCACCACGTTGCGTTCGCCGTGTGGGCGGTCGTGGCGCCGCCATGCATCACCGGGCACTTGCCGCTGGTGTTCGAGGGGGTTGCAGTCATGTTGGTCTCCGATCGTGCGTCGATTGATCCGGGTGCGCATTCGCCCCGGGCGCGCGACGACGTGCGCAGGGCGGCTGCAACGAGGGGAAGACCCGTCCGGGGGCCGCGATCGGGGCACCGTCCGGCAGATCTCGAAAACGAGTGTAGGGGTTTGTTTGCTATCAGTACATTTGATTCGATCAATTGAATTAATAGTCTGGTCCGGCTCCGCCCGGACGACGCTGCCCTTCAGCGACGCACCCCTTCAGTTTGGCGCCGAAGTGCCGATGTCGAGTGCATGTGCATGCGTCCTGCGTCATGAACCATCTGCCTTTCGACTCCGAACTGCTGGCGCGCACGATCGACACCTGGCATGCCGCTCACCCGGGCATGGGGCTGCTGGCATTGGTGCCCGAGGCCGAGAAGGACCGCGTTCCGCTGCTGCAGCAGATCTGCAGAGGGCGCGGCATCGCGCTGTCGGGCGCGCTCTTTCCTGCCTTGGTCGCCTCGGGCGGCTTCACCTGTCAGGGCGTCTGGCTGCTGCCGCTGGAAACCGGCACGCCGAGCGTTCTGATCCCGGACATCGACGCGGACGCCGAGCACACCGCGATGCGGATCGCCGAGGCGGTGGGGCGGGGCTGACGGCCCCCGTGCTCGCGGGCGGCACGCCCATCCTCTACATGATCTTCGACGGGCTGATCGGCAACATCGCCTCGATTCTGGACGTACTCTACCTGCGCCTGGCCGACCGGGTCGAATACGCCGGCGTGAATGCCGGCAGCGAGACGTTCCAGCCCATGCCCTGCCTGTTCGACGCCGACCGCGTGATCGGCGGCGGCGTGCTCGCCGTGCTGCTGCCCGGTGCGTGCCGCACCGTGGTGGGCCATGGCTACCCGGTGCCCGACCGTGTGATGACCGCCACGTCGACCGACGGCAACCGCGTGCAGAGCATCGACTGGCGACCAGCGTTCGAGGTCTACCGCGAGATCATCGGCGAGGAGTACGGCATCGCGCTCACGCGCGAGAACTTCTACGCCTATGCGGTCCACTTCCCGTTCGGCATCCTGCGTGCCGAGGACGACGTGGTGGTGCGCATTCCGGTCGCGCTGGCGGACGACGGATCGCTGATGTGCATCGGCGAAGTGCCGGAGCAGGCCATGCTCGCGCTGCTGCGCGCGCCGCCACCGGACGCCGACCGATGCATCGGTCGGCTCGCCGAGGCGCTGGGCGGCGGGCGTCAGGCGCTGCGGGGCCGCGATCTGCTCGTGTTCTATTGCGCCGGGCGCCGCATGCATTTTGGTGACGCCGCGCTGGACGAGCTCGGCGCGCTTCAGGCACGCACCGGGGCCGCCGCGGTCGGCGGCGCGTTGTCGCTCGGCGAGATCGGCAGCACCAGTGCCTGGGGGTATCCGATGTTCCACAACGCCGCGCTGGTCTGCACCCCCTGGCAACCCGCATGAAGCGCGAGCACATCCTGTCGCTCCTGTACGACCTGACGCTCACCATCGGGGGCGAAGTCAGGCTCGACGCGCTGCTCACGAAGGTGCTGCAGCGTCTGCTGTTCCACACCGCGTTTCCCGCCGGCGTGATGCTGATGACGAGCGGGGAGGCGGGCAGCGAGGCACCAGGCAGCGCGACACCGGGGCAGGCGTCGTCCGGCCGGGTGATCCTGACGGCGTCTGTCGGCGACCACGGCCTGGCCGCGTCTGTGGGGCAGCCGATCGACGTGCCCCCGTCATGGCTGGACGGGGACAGTGCGCTCATCGACGACGTCGGGCAGGCCCCCTGGCTGCGCGCGGGTTCCCGCGCCTACCGGCACGTGCTGAAGCTGCCCGTGTCGCCGGAAGGCGTGATCCTCCTGCTGTCGCCCGAGACGCCCACCAGCGCGCTGCCGCTCACGCAGGTGTTCCGCCCGGTCCTGCGCAACCTGGCCAAGGCGATCCAGCTATGCCGGCACAGCGAACAGCTGACGCGCCGCCTGATCTCCGACCGGGACCAGGCGCGCAGCGACCTGGCCGCCGCGCTGCAGCGGTCGGAACGCGAGCGGGTGTTCCTGCGCCAGCTCACCGACACCTTCCCCGACCTGGTCTGGCTGAAGGACCCGGAGGGCGTCTACCTCGCCTGCAATCCCCCGTTCGAGCGCCTGTATGGCGCGCGCGAGGCGGACATCGTCGGCAGGACCGACGAGGACTTCGTTCCGAAGGCGATGGCGCAGGCGTTCCGCGCCAACGACCTGGCGGCGCTGGCGTCGGAGGCGCCGCACGTCAACGAGGAATGGCTGACCTTCGCATCGGACGGGCATCGCGGTCTGTTCGAGACCACCAAGATGCCGATGCGCGACACCGCCGGCCAAGTGCTGGGCGTCCTGGGCATCGCGCGCGACATCACGCAGCGCCGGCGGGACGAGGAGCAGCTCCACCTGGCGGCCAGCGTGTTCGTGCACGCGCGCGAAGGCATCATGATCACGGGTGCCGATGGCACCATCCTGCAGGTGAACAAGGCGTTCACCGACATCACCGGCTACACGCGCGCGGAGGTGGTCGGGCGCAATCCGCGCATGTTCCGCTCGGGGGTGCAGGGCCCCGAGTTCTATGCCGAGCTCTGGCGGTCGCTGAACACCCGGGGGCACTGGGACGGCGAGGTCTGGAACCGCCGCAAGAGCGGCGAGGTGTACCCGCAGCTGCTCACGATCAGCGCCGTGCGCGACGAGCGGGCGGACACGGTGCACTTCGTGGCGCTCTTCTCGGACATCAGCAAGATCAAGGACCACGAGCGTCAGCTCGAGCACATCGCCCACTACGACGCGCTCACCTCGCTGCCGAACCGCGTGCTGCTCGCCGATCGCCTGCGGCAGGCGATGGCGCAGTGCGTGCGTCACGGCCGTCTGCTCGCCGTCGCGTATCTCGACCTCGACGGCTTCAAGGCGATCAACGACCAGCACGGCCACGCGGTCGGCGACCGCTTCCTCGCCGGCCTGGCGGTGCGTCTGCGCGGCGTGCTGCGCGACGGGGACACGCTGGCCCGGCTGGGCGGCGACGAGTTCGCCGCCGTGCTGCTCGACCTGGGCAGCGTCGACGACAGCGCGACCATCCTCAACCGCCTGGTCGGCGCCGCGGCCGAGCCGGTCAAGGTGGATGCGCTGCTGCTCCAGTGCACGGCCAGCGTCGGCGTCACGTTCTTCCCGCAGTCGGACGCGACCGACCCGGACCAGCTGCTGCGTCAGGCCGACCAGGCCATGTACCAGGCCAAGCTGGCGGGCAAGAACCGCTATCACGTGTTCGATCCGGACCAGGACCGGTACGTGCGCGGTCACCACGAAAGCCTCGAGCGGATCCGGCTGGCGCTCGAGTCGCGCGAGTTCGTGCTGCACTTCCAGCCGAAGGTGAACATGCGCACCGGTGCGGTCGTGGGCGCCGAGGCGCTGATCCGCTGGCAGCATCCCGAGCGCGGACTGCTGCCCCCCGGGCACTTCCTGCCCGTGATCGAGGACCATCCGCTCGGTGTCGAGCTCGGCAACTGGGTGGTCGAGGCGGCCCTCGATCAGATGGAGGCATGGCGCGCCGACGGATTCGATCTGCCGGTGAGTGTCAACGTCGGCGCCCGCCAGCTCCAGGACGCAGCGTTCGTCGAGCGGCTGCACGGCATGCTGGCGCAGCATCCGGGCATCGACCCGGCGCGCCTGGAGCTCGAGATCCTCGAAACCAGCGCGCTGCAGGACGTCCGGCAGGTGGGGCAGGTACTGGCCGCCTGCGCGCAGATCGGCATCACCAGTGCGCTGGACGACTTCGGCACCGGGTATTCGTCATTGAGCTACCTGAAGCGGCTGCCCGCGCAGGTGCTGAAGATCGACCAGAGCTTCGTGCGCGACATGCTCGACGATCCGGACGACCTGGCCATCCTCGAAGGCGTGCTCGGCCTGGCGAAGGCCTTCCATCGCCAGGCGATCGCCGAGGGCGTGGAGACCGTCGAGCATGGCGAGATGCTGCTGAAGCTGGGCTGCGAACTGGCGCAGGGCTACGGCATCGCACGCCCGATGCCGGCCTCCGACCTGCCCGCGTGGGTGGCGCGCTGGCGTCCCGACGTGCGCTGGTCGAGCACGGCGCCGATGGCGCCCGACGACCTGCCGGTGCTGTACGCAGGGGTCGAGCACCGTGCCTGGGTGCTGGCACTGAGCGAGTACCTGGCCGGCCGGCGGGATGCGCCCCCGACGATGGACCACCGGCAATGCCGCTTCGGCGACTGGCTGCTGCGCGAGGGTCAGGGCGGGCGCGGCGGCCAGCCGCGGTTCCGCGACGTCGAGCAGGTGCACCGGGAGGTGCACGCGCTGGCCGCGGAGATGATCAGCCTGCAGGCCGCCGGCCACGGCGAAGAGGCGCTGTCACGGGTGCCGGAACTGCACGTGCTGCGCGACCTGCTGCTCCAGCGGCTGGACATGCTGATCGGAGCGGTGGGCGCGCCCGTGCCCGGGCGCGCGCCGGTGCCGCACTACGCGCACTGACGGGTCGCCCGGGTCCGCGCCGCGCGGCGGCCTCAGAAGACGATCACGCTGCGCGCCACGCCGCCTTTCTTCATCGCCTCGAAGCCCTCGTTGATCTCGGAGAGCGAGATCCGGTTGGAGATCAGCTGATCGAGGTGCAGGCGCCCCTGCTGGTAGAACTCGATCATGCGCGGCATGTCGACGCGGAACCGGTTGGAGCCCATCGCCGAGCCCTGGATGCGGCGCTCGCGCAGGAAGTCGGGGCCATGCAGTTCCAGCTTCACGCCCATCGGGATCATGCCGATGATCGTGGCCGTGCCGCCTGGACGCAGGATCGAGAAGCACAGCTCGGCGGTCTGCTTCAGGCCGACGCACTCGAACGAGTAGTGCACCCCGCCGCCGGTCATCTCGTTGATGCGCTTGACGCTGTCGTCGTCGGCGATCACGCCGTCGGTGGCGCCCATCTTCCTGGCCAGCTCGAGCTTGCCGGGGTCCTTGTCGATCGCGATGATGCGGCCGGCCCCGGCGATTGCCGCGCCGTTCACGGCCGCCAGGCCGATGCCGCCGCACCCGGCGATCGCCACCGTCGATCCGGGTTCGACCTTGGCGGTGTGGATGATCGCGCCATACCCGGTCATCACCCCGCAGCCGATCAGCGCGGCCACGTCGAGCGGCATCTCGGGGGTGATCTTCACCAGCGCGTGCTCGTGCACCAGCATCTGCTCGGCGAACGACGACAGGTTCAGGTACTGGTTCAGGTGCTGGCCTTTCCAGCGCAGGCGCCGGGCCGCGCCCGGGGGCATCTTCACCTCGGGCGTCTGGCAGATCGACATGTGCCCGGTCAGGCAGAACTCGCAGTGGCCGCAGAACACCGACAGGCAGGTGATCACGTGGTCGCCCGGCTTCACGTAGGTGACGTCGCGGCCGACGGCCTCGACGACGCCCGCGGACTCGTGGCCGAGCACGGCAGGCGCGGGCCACGGCCACTTGCCCTCCATGAAGTGGAGGTCGCTGTGGCACAGGCCCGCCGCGGCGGTGCGGATCAGGACTTCGCGCGGACCCGGGTTGTCGATCTCGACGTCCTCGATGGTCAGCGGCTGGTTGGGGGCGTGGTAGACGGCGGCTTTCATGATGTTCGGAACCTTCTCCAGAGGGTGATGTGCGCGGGTCAGCGCGCCGACGCCACGGCACGCGGGGCCGTGGCGGCTTCGAACACGTACGGATCCAGCGATGCCTGGGCGGCGCGCCGCAGTTCGTGCCACTTCTGCGGACCGCCGTAGTAGGCGAGGCTTCCGGGCTCGGCGGTGCCTTCCCCGTTGTAGTACGACAGGCAGTCGCGCAACGGTCGCGTCATCAGGTCGGCTTCGCGGCAGTGCTGCGCATACGCGTCCTCGGGCGCCTTGCGCACGTCGACCACGGCCGCGCCGCGCGTGCGCATCGTGTCCAGCATCCACACCACGTAGTCGGTGTGCGACTCCAGCCCGACGGTGAAGTTGAACTGTCCGCCGCCGCCCTGCGGGCCGGACATGATGAAGAGGTTGGGGAAGCCGTGGCTGTGCATGCCGAGGAAGGTGCGCACGCCCTCGGTCTGCCACTTCTCGCGCAGCGTGCGGCCGTCGCGGCCGACGATCATGTTGAACGATGCGGTCGCCATCCACTGGAAGCCGGTCGCGTAGATCAGCACGTCGAGCGGATACTCGACGCCGTCGTGCACCACACCGCGCGCGTTGATCTCGCGCACCCCGTGCGGCGCCGTGTCGACCAGATGCACGTGCGGCAGGTTGAAGCTGGGCAGGTATTCGTCGTGGAAGGTCGGCCGCTTGCAGCCGTACGGGTAGTAGGGCTTGAGCGCCTCGGCGGTCTTCGGATCCTTGACGATCGCCGCGACCCGCGCGCGGATCTGCTCCATGATCCGGAAGTTGGTGTCCAGCTGCTTCTGGATCATCTCCTGCGGCGTGAGCGGGCGCTCGTGCTGCTTGCGCTCCTTGAAGTCGGTGACCTTGCCCGACAGGTAGTCGTCGTTTCCTTGCAGCGCGGTGCGCCCCGACGAGATCTTCGCCAGGCGCTCGCGTCGCGCCAGGTTCCAGCCGGGCTCCTTCGACCACGCTGCAATCTCCTCCGGCGTGGTGGCGCGCTGGTCGCGCACGTCGATCGTCGAAGGCGTGCGCTGGAACACGTAGAGTTCGCTGACGACCTTCGCGAGCTCGGGCACCACCTGCACGGCCGTGGCGCCGGTGCCGAGGATGCCGACCCGCTTGCCGGTCAGGTCGACGGTGTAGTCCCAGCGCGAGGTGTGGAACGACTTGCCCTGGAACGTCTCCATCCCCTCGATGCGTGCGAGCTTGGGCGTGGTCAGGATCCCGTTGGCGAGCACCACGTAGCGTGCGCGCATGCGGTCGCCGCGGTCGGTCTCCACCGTCCAGCGGCCGGCGGCTTCGTCCCAGATCGTCTTCTCGACGGTGGTGTGGAACAGGCAGTGGTCGTAGAAGCCCAGCCGGGTCGCGACCAGCTGGCAGTATTCGAGGATCTCGAACCCCGAGGCGAACTTCATCGACGGGAAGTAGTCCATCTCCTCGAGCATCGGCAGGTAGCTGTACGCCTCGACGTCGCAGGCGATGCCCGGGTAGCGGTTCCAGTACCAGGTGCCGCCGACGTCGCCGCCCTTCTCGCAGAAGCGCACGTCGCGAAAGCCCGCCTTGCGCAGCTTGTTCCACAGCAGCAGCCCGCCGAAGCCCGCGCCGATCACCAGCACCTCGCACTCGTCGGTGAGCGCCGCGCGCGGCACCGGCGGCGCCGAATAGACGTCGGCCAGATAGCGGGCGAACTCGCCCTCCATCGCGATGTAGTCGGCCGCGCCGCGGCGTTCCTCCTTGTTCCTGCGGTAGCGCTCCTGCTCCTGCGCATTGAAGACGGCGCCGGCGGGCGGGGGCGGCAGCTCCTTCAGTGTCTGGTCGGACACCGCGGAATAGCCCTTGCCCTGGATGCGCTCGGTGGCCTTCGCCGCGCGCGTGTTGAAGATCTTCAGGCCGGTGCTCTCGTCGATCCGGATCGCGGGGGTCATGGTTGCGTCTCCATCATGCTTCGTGTCGGACCGGTGCGCGTCGAGGCGCCCGGCCGGTGCCGGCGGCTCAGGCCAGCTCGAGTTCGCGATAGCCGCCTGCGGCCACCGCGTCGGCGCGGGCGCGGAACTCGGGCCCCGTGCCGCTGTAGCGTGCCAGCACACGTGTCGTCTTGCCGTCGACGTTGAGGTTGACTCCCGTCATCCACGAGTTGACCTCGTTCGACAGCAGTCCCTCGGAGGCCTTGCGGCACACGTCCATCCACATCTGCACGCTCGCGGGGGGCGCGTCGACGCGGGTCTTGCCGTGCGCCTGCATGTGCCGCAGCAGCCCGGTCACCCATTCGACGTTGTACTCGATGCTGCGCGGGATGTTGCCCAGTGCGCACATCGGGCCCATCACCATCAGCAGGTTCGGGAAGCCGGCGTTCTGGATGCCGAAGAAGGTCTGCGCGCCGCCGTTCCACGCGTCTTTCAGCGACCGGCCGTCGGTGCCGCGGATGTCGATCCGGTCGTAGGCGCCGCGCAGCGCATCGAAGCCGGTCGCGTAGATGATCATGTCGAACTCGAAGTCGCGCGCCGTCGTGCGGATCCCGGTGGGCGTGATGCGCTCGATCGGCGTCTCGGTCA
Source organism: Pseudomonadota bacterium (assembly GCA_029779755.1). Taxonomy (GTDB): domain Bacteria; phylum Pseudomonadota; class Gammaproteobacteria; order Burkholderiales; family Burkholderiaceae_E; genus Quisquiliibacterium. Next base: position 1,560 of record JAKOZZ010000059.1, on the reverse strand, counting down.
GGTCGACGAGTTCGACGTTGCTCTGGTTGTAGACCTCGTAGTAGCGGGTCTCCAGCGGCAGGCGGCGCGTGCCGAAGCCGTGGTTCTTCGGGATCAGCTTCTCGGCGACCGCCGGATCCTTCACGCGCTGACGGATCTTGCGCGCGACGAAGTCCGACATCAGCGCATTGGCCTCGCGGTCGACGAGCACGTCCCGGAAATTGCCCACCCAGATGCCGAAACCGGGCTCGGCGTAGCGCTTCTCCCAGAACGCCTCGCGTTCCTCGGGCGACACGTCCTTCGTGCTGCGCGGGTCCGGCGTGTGGATGAAGCCCGACACGCTTTCGCGGCAGCGCTGGAAGATCTCGGGGTAGCTCGCCTTGATCTTCTGCTGCTCCTCGGCGGAGATCGGGCGGTTGTGCAGCGGGGCGCACCAGTTGGGCGTGCGCTGGAACACGGTGAGGTGCGCCGCGGTCTTGGCCACCTCCTGGATCGTCTGCACGCCGGTCGCGCCGGTGCCGATCACGGCCACGCGCTTGCCCTCGAAGCGCACCGGCTCGTGCGGCCAGTGGGCGGTGTGGCAGGACTGTCCGCGGAAGCTGTCGACCCCTTCGATGCGCGGCAGCGTCGGCACCGACAGCGCACCGATCGCGGTGATCAGGAAGCGGGCCGACAGGCGCTCGCCCGTGTCGAGGGTCAGCTGCCAGGTGCGCGACGCCTCGTGCCAGTGGGCGGCGGTGACGTTGCGCTCGAACACGATGTCGCGGCGCAGGTCGAAGCGCTCGGCGACGTGCTGGACGTAGCGCAGGGTCTCGGGCTGCGGCGCGAAGTGCTCGGACCAGCTCCACTCCTGCAGCAGTTCCTTGGAGAAGGAGAACCCGTACGTGTAGCTCTCGGAATCGAAGCGGGCGCCGGGGTAGCGGTTCCAGTACCAGGTGCCGCCGACGTCGCTGCCGGATTCGATCACCCGCACCGACATGCCGAGTTCGCGCACCCTGAGCAGCTGATAGAGGCCGGACAGGCCTGCGCCGATGATGAGGACGTCGAAATCGGGTGCGGACGGAGCCGGGTCGGCAGCGCTCATGGACGGGTCTCCTGTGTGATCGTTGTGCGTCGAAGGGTACTGAGGAGTAGCGGATCAGTCCAGCCATCGGGGCCGCCATCGGGGCGGCCCTCGGGCGTGGGGCGGTCCGGCCGTCGACGGGCGCGCGGACCGGTGCCCGCATCGCGGGTTCGTGCGACCATCGCTGCGCCCGGACGACAGCCGGGGGCGCATCGGACAGGGGGAGGCGCAACATGGATTCGACGCAGCCGTCGCACGGCACGCAGCCCGCAGAGCGGGCGCAGCACCTGGAAGCGGCGCCCACCGAGGTGGCCGAACGCGTGCGGCAGGCCCTGCGCGCACGCTTCGGCGAGGACATCCCCGTGCCCGACGATCTGCCGGGGCTCGACGAGCTCGCCCGCATCGCATCGCACGCGACCCATCGCCGGTGGTCCGACCGGCCGGTCGACCCGGCCTGGGTGCGGGTGCTGACCGCCTGCGCGCTCAGCGCGCCGTCCAAGAGCGACCTGCAGCAGGCC
>JAKOZZ010000057.1 GCA_029779755.1 Pseudomonadota bacterium | reverse complement strand
GCCGAGGGCCTCGCTCACCTGCACTCCGTCCCGCAGAACGCGGGCACGGGCATCCGAGCCGAGCAATGCCGCGATGGCCCGCTCGTACCCCGGTCGCACGCGGATCAACCCGGCCAGAGCACCGGCCTGCAGATGCTCGGGAAGCGCACCTTCCGCCGACTGCGACACCGCCGAACGCAGAGCCTCACAGCGGGCGATCAAGGAGGCCCGCCGCTGCTCCTGGGTGGAGAGCTCCTCTCGCGCCAGGCGCACGGAGTTCTCGCCGGCGGCTACCGCGGCGTCGGCGGGGCCGGTGTCCACGACCTCGTGGTCCTCGGCGTCCGCGGGAAGGTCGGCCAGGGCCGCCGCGGCCTCGGCAGCCTCCCCAGCGGCGACCTGCTGTTGCTCGGCGAGCCGGTCAGCGCGCGCCTGACTGGACTCGACCAACCGCTGCCCGCCGGCGACTGCCTGCTCGGCGGCGGCGACCTGCTGCCGGTAGCCGGTGAGCGCACGCTCCGCTGCGGCGACTGTCTCCTGCTCCTCACGCACCCGAAGGCCCACAGCTTCGGCGGCGGAGCGCGCCTGCTCGAACTCGGCCTGCAGGCCCTGGGCCGCCTGCTCCTGGGCTGCCAGGTCCTGCGCGACCGTCTCGCTCTGCCGCTGCAGATCCTCCGGGTCGACGCCGAAGCTGAATTCGAGTTGTTCACGTTCCAGGGAACGGCGGCGTTCGGAGATCACCGCGACCAGCCCGCGCGTGCGCTCACGCAGCCGCGTGAGATCCATCGACCTGGTGCGGGCGTTGTGCAGCGCCGGGGCGATCTCTTGCAACTGCTGCTCGATGTCGGCCTCGGCGGTCCGCGCCTGCGCGGCGGCGGCCTCCGCTCGTTCCCGTTCTTCTTTCGCTGCGGACTCGTCGGCCTGTTCCTGTGCCAGGTCGCACTGCACCCTGGACACGTCGTCGGCGAGCAATCGCAGCCGGGCGTCGCGGACGTCGGCCTGGATGGTGGCCGCACGACGGGCCAC
>JAKOZZ010000055.1 GCA_029779755.1 Pseudomonadota bacterium | reverse complement strand
CTTCGCGCTGCTGCCGCAGATGATCCGCGAACGGCTGCCGCAGGCGACGATCCTCACCTTCTGGCACATCCCGTGGCCGAACCCCGAATCGTTCGGCATCTGCCCGTGGCGCCAGGAGATCCTGACCGGCATGCTGGGCAGCACGATCCTCGGCTTCCACACCCGCTACCACTGCAAGAACTTCATCGAGACGGTGGACCGTTATCTCGAGGCGCGGATCGAGCACGAGCACTCGACCGTGACCGTCAACGGCAAGGACACGCTGGTCGAGGACTATCCGATCTCGATCGCCTGGCCCGACGCGCGCGAGACGTCGGGCTGGCCGCCGGTCGCCGACTGCCGTCAGCGCGTGATGCGGCGGCTCGGCCTGCCCGCCGACGTATGCCTGGCCGTCGGCGTCGACCGCTTCGACTACACGAAGGGCATCCTCGAGCGGCTGAACGCGGTCGAACGCCTGCTGGAGAAGTATCCCGAGTGGATCGGCCGCTTCGTGCTCGTGCAGGTCGCCGCGCCGACCCGCAGTGCGCTCGACGAATACCAGAGCTTCCAAGAGCGCGTCCACCGCGTGACCGACCGCATCAACACCCGCTTCGGGCGCGCCGGGTACCAGCCCGTGCACCTGCTGGCCGAGCATCATGAGCACGATGCCGTCAACGAGGTCCTGCGCGCGGCGGACATCTGCATCGTGACCAGCCTGCACGACGGCATGAACCTCGTCAGCAAGGAGTTCGTCGCGGCCCGTGACGACCTGCAGGGCGTGCTGATCCTGAGCCGCTTCGCCGGCGCGGCGCGCGAGCTGAACGAGGCGCTGATCGTCAACCCGTATCACGTGGAGGAGACCGCCGACGCGCTGCACCGGGCGGGCACCATGCCGCCCGCCGAGCAGCGCGAGCGCATGGCCAGCCTGCGCAGCACGGTGCGCGAGTTCAACGTGTTCCGGTGGGCGGGCCGGATGCTGTCGGACGCGAGCCGCTGGCGGATGCGCGCGCGCATCGAGGCGCGGGTGCGGCGCCACCACGAGGTCTGACCGGGCGATGCAGCACCTGCTGGAGCCGGCCGGCCTCGCGGCACTCGCCGAGACGATGCGGCACCTGCCACTGGTGGCCCTCGACTTCGACGGCACGCTCGCGCCGATCGCACCGCGCCCCGAGCACGTCAGCGTGCCGCCGGGCATCGGATGGCGCCTGGCGCGGCTGGCACAGTGCGTGCCGGTGGCGATCGTCACCGGGCGCCGCATCGCCGACCTGCGGCCGCGCATCGGCGCCGCGGCCGATCACGTGGAGGTGATCGGCAACCATGGCGCGGAGAACGCCGACGATCCGGCGGGCAGCGCGGTGCACGCGCGCACGCTCGAACCGCTGCGCGCGACGCTCGCCGACGCCGCGCAGGCACTGGACGCCGCCGGCATCACGGTCGAGGACAAGGGCCAGTCGATCGCGCTGCACTACCGGCTCGCCCGCGACCGTGCGGCGGCGGCCGACCTCGCACTGCGCCTGTGCGCGTCCGCCGCGCCGGCGGTGCGGGCCTTCGGCGGCAAGGCGGTGGTCAATGCCGTGTCCGCGCACGCGCCCGACAAGTCCGATGCCGTGCACGCGCTGGCGCGCCGGCACGGCGCCACGCACGTGATCTTCGCCGGTGACGACGTCAACGACGAGCCGGTGTTCGCCGGCGCCCCGCCCCACTGGCTGACGATCCGCATCGGACGCGACGCCCCGTCGTCGCGCGCACGCTTCTGCCTGGGGGCGCAGGGCGAGATGGCGGACCTGCTCGCGCGGATGCTGGCGCTGCTGACGGCGTCGGGCGCGTGAGCGCGGGGCGCCTGCTGGGGCGGGCGTGCGCAGGCCGTCAGTGCGGCCCGCGGCCCGGGTCCGCGTCGCGGGACGCGCCAGGGGCTGCGTTCCGAGCCGCATCGGCGGCAGCGTCCCCGGTGACCGGCGGCGACAGCAGGCGGGCCGCGCCCGGCGGCACCGTCGCCGGCGGCACCGGCAGAGACTCGGCCAGCACCGTGTACATCGACGGCGACACCATCCGCGACAGCGCGGCCGCCAGCAGCGCACAGGCCATCAGGCTGAGGACCATCGCATGGCCGGCCACCATCTCCATCACGATGATGAAGGCGGTGATCGGCCCCTGCGTCGAGGCCGCCAGGAAGCCGACCATGCCCAGCGCGATCAGCGGAATCGCGTCGGTGCCGCCGAGGTCGAACAGCCGCGCCACGTCGTGACCGATGCCCGCCCCGATCGTCAGCGACGGCGCGAACACGCCGGCAGGCACGCCGCTGACGGCCGACAGCCAGGTGGCCGCGATCTTGAGCACCGTGAACAGCCCGGACGACTCGTCCGCGCCCTCCAGCATCGCGCGCGTCGGCGCATAGCCTGCGCCGGCGGTCGTGCCGCCGGAGATCAGGCCGATCAGCGCGACGAGCACGCCGCACACCGCCGCGAAGCGCAGCGGATGGTCGCGCCGCCACCGCGCGAGACCGGCCGGCAGGCCGCGCACCGGCAGGATCATCAGACGCACGAACAGGCCGCCCGCCAGCCCCGCCGCCACGGCCACGACCATGCCCGGCAGCAGCAGTCCGGCCGTCACCTCCTGCACCTTCAGGCGGCCGAAGTACGTGGCGTTGCCGAACACCGACACCGCCACCAGCCCGGCCACGACGATGCTGGCGATCACCAGGCCGCTGTGCGACATGCCGCGACGGCGAGACAGCTGCTCGAGCGCGAAGATCACGCCGCCCAGGGGCGTGTTGAACGCCGCCGCGATCCCGGCGGCGGCTCCGGCCACCAGCAGGTCGTGGCCGTCGAGCCCCGACCGCGGCGACAGCCATCGGCGGGCGTGATGCATCCCGCCGGCGCCGACCTGCACCGTCGGCCCCTCGCGGCCGATCGACAGGCCCGCCAGCAACCCCGCCGAGACCAGGCCCACCTTGTGCAGCGACAGCTGCACCGACACGAGCCAGGCGCGCTGCCCGGGCTGCAACGTGTCGTCGAGCGCACGCATCACCTGCGGGATGCCCGAGCCGGCGGCGCCCGGCACGAAGCGCAGCGTCCACCACACGATGGCCACCGTCAGTGCCGGCGTCCAGAGCAAGGAGGCATAGGGGGCCCAGGCGCCCGCGGCGCGCATCGCCATGTACAGGTGACTCGCCCCCTCGGCGAGCAGTGCGAAGCCGACCACCAGCAGTCCGGTGAGCGCCGCGCAGGCGATGACGATCGACCGGTCGATCCACGGACGCCAGGCGATCAGATGGTCGGCGACGTTGCGCCAGACGCCCGGCGCGACACGCTGGATCGCACGCACCCCGCGCGCCCGCCACGCGCAGGCCCGACGCCGCATCCGGTGCGCGCGTGCGCGCGCCTGGCCCCACCGCATGCCCCGCATGCCGGCTCAGCGCGGCCGGCCGGATGCCGTGAACGCGTCCGCCAGGGGGACGCGCTCGGCACGCCGATCGCCCTCGAGCTCCTCGATCAGCGCGCCCAGGTCGGCATCGAGCCGGGCCAGCGCCTTGCGGTCGAGACGGGCCAGGGCCTGCGGCAGCACGCCGCTGAACGGTCCGGGCGCCTTGCGCAGCACGGCCGTCCCGTCGGGCAGCAGGCGCAGCTCGACCACGCGGCGGTCGTGCTGCGCGCGACCCGCCTCGACCAGCCCGGCCGACACCAGCGCCTTGACGAGGTTGCTGGCGGTCGTCTGATGGACGTCGAGCGCGGCGGCGAGGTCGTTGACCCCGATGCCCGGCCGGTCGCGGATCACGCTCAACGCCCAGACCTGCGATCCGCCCAGGCCGACGCGCTTCTCCACCTGCTGGAAATGGGTCTTGACGGCATTGAAGACGACGCGGAAGCGGCGCAGCACGCGGGCGTCGAGATCGACGCCGGCTGCGTCGGGCGGCCCGGCGGAGCGCTCGGCAGGGTTCGGGGCGGACATCCGGCAATCATAGGCCCGGCGCCGATCGCCGGGCGTTGCGGCCAGTGCACGGAAGGGGGACGACGTTCCGCGATCGCTCGTGCGACGCGCCCGGTGCCGGCCGGTGCCGGTCATCGAACGTTCACCGGCCGGTCACGCGGCGTTCACGCCACCCGGGCATCGTGCGGCGATATGCCGCACGTCCGAACCATCTTCCTCTCCGACATCCACCTGGGCACGCGCGCCTGCCAGGCCGAGCGACTGCTGGAGTTCCTGAAGGAGTACTCGTCCGACCACCTGTTCCTGATCGGCGACATCGTCGACTTCTGGGGCATGGCCCGGGGCGTGTACTGGACGCCGGCGCAGAACACGGTCGTGCAGAAGATCCTGCGTCGCGCGCGGCACGGCGCGCAGGTGACGGTGATCCCCGGCAACCACGACGAGGCGCTGCGCGACTACGTCGACAGCCACTTCGGCGGCATCCGGCTGCTGCGCGAGCACGTGCACGAACTCGCCGACCGCCGGCGCTTCCTGCTCACCCACGGCGACGAGTTCGACGCGGTCACGCGCTACCACCGCTGGGTCGCGCTGCTCGGCGACGTCGCGTACACCTTCCTCGTGCGCCAGAACATCTGGCTGTCGTGGGTGCGGCGCCAGCTCGGCCGCCCCGGCTACTGGTCGCTGGCCGGCTACGCCAAGCGCAAGGTGAAGAGCGCCCTGCAGTTCATCTTCGACTTCGAGGAGTCGGTGATCCGCGCGGCCCGCGAACGGGGTCTGGACGGCGTGGTGTGCGGACACATCCACTGGGCGGCCATCCGCGACGCCGGCGGCATCACCTACGTGAACTGCGGCGACTGGGTCGACTCGTGCACGGCCATCGTCGA
>JAKOZZ010000042.1 GCA_029779755.1 Pseudomonadota bacterium | reverse complement strand
GCCATCACCGCGTCCCCGATGTACTTGTCGAGCGTGCCGCCATGGCGGTGCACGATCTCGGTCATCACGGTGAGGAACACGTTGATGTACTCGCGCAGGGCCTCCGGATCCATCGTCTCGGCGATGCGCGTGAAGCCGCGGATGTCGACGAACAGGATCGTGAGCTCACGGTTCTCGCTGCTGGCGCGGCTGTAGCGCTGCGGATCGCGCATCATCCGCTCGACCAGCGCCGGCGACACGTATTCGCCGAACAGGCCAGCCACCGCGCGACGCGCGCGCCCCTCGATCAGGTAGCCGAGCGACAGGTTCAGCAGCGTCAGCGCAGCCACCGCCAGCAACGTGGCGGCCACCGGCAGCAGCACGCCATGGTGTGACCAGGCCACCGCTCCGGCGATCCACACGCCCGATGCCGACACCGCGCCCAGTCCCAGCACACCCGGCGCACCCAGCATCGGCATCGCCGCCGCCAGCACGCCGCCGAGGACCAGCAGCAGCGCGAGCATGCCGGTGTCGGCGAGCGGCGAACGCACCTTGATCGGGTGCCGTTGCACCTGGTCCAGCGCGCCGGACAGCAACCCGGCGTGGATCTCGACCCCGGGGAACGCGGCCGACAGCGGCGTGGCCCGCAGATCGGTGAGTCCGGGCGCGGAGGTGCCCACGAGCACGATGCGATCTTTGAACACGGCCGGGTCGACACGGCCGGCCACCACGTCGACGGCAGACACGTACCGGAACCGGCCGGAGGTGCTGCCGGCGCCGACGCCCGCACTGCCGGCCACGGGTCCCCGGGTCTCCGCGTCACGGGACTCCGCGGCCTGTGCGGCCGCCGTCGCGAACGGCACGAGCGCGGTCAGACCCGCCGACATCGGGATGCGGACGGTGCCGCGCGTGCCCTTGAGCACCAGGTCGTCACCGACGACACCGATCGCCGCCGCGCCGAGGTATTCGCGCAGGACCCCCACCGACAGGGACTCGTAGAGGCCGCCCCGGTACTCGCCGAGCAGCGGCAGCGCCCGCACCACACCGTCGGGGTCGATCACCGGATTGAAGAAGCCCGCGCCGCGCGCGGCGCGCTGCAGGGGCGCGATCGGCGCGCCGTACCCGTCCCAGGACAGCGGGCGGAGGTCCGGCGGCAGTGCGTCGGAGCGCATCACCGGTTCCGGCAGCAGCCCGCTGGTGCGCCCGCCGCGATCGGAGGTGAAGTAGTAGCCCAGCACGACCGGCGCGTTGCCGATCGCGCGGGCCAGCCGGTCGTCGTGGCCGTCCTCGCGCTGATGCTCGGCGAACACGATGTCGACACCGACGACCGCCGCGCCCGCCTCGCGGGTCAGGCGCGTGATCAGGCGGGCCAGCACCTCGCGCGGCCAGGGCCAGCGGCCGAATTCGCCAAGGCTGGCCTCGTCGATGTCGACGATCACGATCCGCGGATCGACCGGGGCATGGGTGCCCCGCAGTCGCATGTCATGGACGAAGCGGTCGAGCGCCTCGCCGAGCGGGAACCGGAACAGCCCCGCCTGGCCGGCGGCGAGCACGAGCACGAGCACCATGCCGAGCGCCGCACGCCCGACGCCCGACAGCACCCTGTTGAGGCGGGACATCATGACGGTCACGCCCGGTCAGCGCGCGTCGCGCTGACGGAAGCGGTAGAGGGTGCCGGAGAGCTCGATGAGGTCGCCATCGAGCAGCGGGTGCGACACAAGCCCGATCGCGTCGCCGTTGACGACGGGGAAGGCCAGCCCCTCCAGATGCGTGACGTAGTAGCCGTTCTTGCGGCGCGACACGACCGCCACCTGGCTGGCGCCGCCGCTGATCGACGTGATGGGGCGCTCCAGCGCCAGCATGCGGCCGCGCTCCGGGCCGCTCATGCGTTCCAGCGCAGCCGGCGTCGGCGGCGCATCGGCCGAGGCGCGCGCCGGCGCCACCGGGGCACGGTCGACCAGGTAGCGCAACCGGTAGACGCCGATCTCGATCAGGTCGCCATGCTCGAGGCGCGCACTGCGGATCGGCGTGCCGTTGAGCACCGTGCCGTTGCGGCTGTCGAGGTCGCGCAGCAGCCGGCGGCCGTCGTCCGACACGATGACCGCGTGGGCACCGCTGACCGTGAGATCGTCGAGCACCACCTCGTTGAACGGGCGCCGTCCGATGCGCACGTCGGTGGTCAGGATCGGATAGCTTCGGGTGTTGCCGTCGGCCGCACTGAGCACCA
>JAKOZZ010000037.1 GCA_029779755.1 Pseudomonadota bacterium | reverse complement strand
ACCCCGCCGTGGTCGTCGACCGGCTGTGGAACCTCACGATGCAGAACCGCGCCGCGGCACGTCTGATGGCCTGGCTCGCCACGCCCCCTGGCGCGACGTCGGGCACGGCGTCCGGCGCGAGGTCCGGCACGGCGTCCGGTCCGCCGTCGGGCACGACCTCCGATGCGATGTCCGGTGCATCGTCGGGCGCGACCTCCGATGTGACGTCGGGCGCGCTGCCCGGCGCATCGACGCGCCCGCGCGCCCCGCACGCGGGGCCGAGCGACGTCGGCGATCCGCCGCCCAATCTGCTGGCGGCGATGCTCGATCCGCGCGGCCTGCGGCCGTTCATCCGTGACTGGCCCGACGTGGCGGCCGACGTGCTGCTGTGGATCCATCGCGAAGTGATGGCCGAAGGCCCGGGCGGTGCGGCCGCCGCGCTGCTGTCGCGACTCGAACGCATCGACGGCGCCCCCGCCGACTGGCGCACCCGATCGGTATCCAACCCCGCCGCGCCGTTCCTGTCACTGGTCCTCGAGAAGGACGGGGTGACGCTCAGCCTGTTCACCACGATCACCACGCTGGGCACGCCGCACGACGTGACCCTGAACGAGCTGCGCATCGAGAGCTTCTTCCCGGCCGACGCCGAAACGGCCGCATGGTTCGAGACGGCCGCATCGCTCGAACCGGCACGCTGACGACGCGCGGCGGTCGACGTTCCAGTACCACCGCCACGAGCCGGCGCTTCATGCGCCGATGCAACACCCCGACGCCCACTGCACACGCGGACGTGCCGCTACCAGAGGCCCATCTGCACCCCGAGCGCCAGCGTGGCGCCAACCTCGCCGGCGCGTGCCAGCGCGGCCTCGTCGACCACCTTCGGTGCGAGGATGCGCTCGGGTGTCTGGGCATGCACGCAGACGATCAGCGGATCGACCACGCGCTTCAGCCGCCAGCCGGTGGCGATGCGCTCGGCCTGGCGCACCGCCCCGGCACCGTCCGACCCCGCCGCGACGATGAGCGCATAGGGACGGCCGTTCACCCGATCGAGCGCGCCGTAGTACGACCGGTCGAAGAAGTCCTTCATGCGCCCGGCCATCGCGCCCAGCATCTCGGGCATCACGAACAGGCAGGCGGAGGCCGCGACGACGTCGTCCGCATCCGCCAGGTCGGCACGCAGCAGGCGCACCTCGACCTCGCCCGGCGCCGCCTCGGACGCCCGCAGCGCGGCCGCCTGTGCCAGCTGCATCGACGCCCCGGTCATCGACCACCAGACGATCAGCAGCACGGGGGGCGTGCCCGGCGCCCCCGTCATCGCACCAGCACCGCGCCGACGAAGGCGGCGCCCATCAGTGCAATCAGCCAGCGACTCGTGCCGTCGCGCATCGCGAACACCAGCGGGTCGTCGTGCATCTGCCCGCGCGCGGTGGTCAGCCACAGGTGCGACAGCCAGACGAGCAGACCCGTGAGCATCAGCCACAGGATGCGGGGCGACGCGTAGCGGTGCGCCACGTCGGGTGCCTGCACGTACAGTGCAAGCACCAGCACGGAGGCCACCGAGGTCGCCGTGCCGATCGCCTTGAGCACCTCCAGGTCCTCCGCACGGTATCCGCGCCCGCGTGCCACCGTCTCGCCGCGCGTGCGCATCGACACCAGTTCGGCACAGCGCTTGACGGTGGCCAGGCTGAAGAACAGGAAGGTCGAGAACGCCAGCAGCCAGAACGACACCTCCACTTCGATCGCCGCACCGCCCGCCATGATGCGCACGGTGTACAGCGCCGCGAGCGCGATCAGGTCGAACGTGGCGTGACGCTTGATCGAGATCGAATAGGCCAGCGTCAGCACCGCATACCCCGCCAGCCAGGCCAGGAACTGGGGCGCCAGCAGGCTGCCCAGCGCGGCGCCGCCCGCCAGCAGCACCATGGCCGCCGCAACGCCCTGGGCGACCGACAGACGCCCGCTCGCCAACGGACGGTCCCGCTTCGTGGGGTGGCGGCGATCGGATTGCAGATCGAGCAGGTCGTTGACGAAATACCCGCCCGACGCCACCAGGCAGAAGGCAGCGAACGCGACGAGCGCCTCGCACAGGGCCAGTGGATCGGACACGCGCAGGGCGGTGATCAGCGGCACCAGCACCAGCAGGTTCTTCAGCCACTGGTGAACCCGCAAGGCACGCAGCCAGATGCGCAGCCCGGCGGGCTGGGCGTCGACGACGAGCGCCACGTCGGCGCCGCGTCGCGCCGCTGCCAGCACCTTGGGG
>JAKOZZ010000006.1 GCA_029779755.1 Pseudomonadota bacterium | reverse complement strand
GCGCACAGATGGTGCTGCCCGCCGCGGGTGTCGCGCTGTTCGCGGCCGTGGCCGTTGCGCTGACGCTCCGGCTGCGCGCGGACGGCATTGCGACGGCCGCAGCAGGCATCGGGCTGGGCGCCGGGGTGGGGGTTGCCGCGCTGCTGTCGGCCTCCACCGGCTACTTCACCAGCGGCGTCGCGCTGGCCGCGGCCAGCGGCGCGCTGATGGCCGCACAGTTCGTGACCGGGCGCATGGTGCCGGCCGGCGCGCTCGGCGCGCTGCCGATCGGCCTGGGCGCGGCACTGTTCGCCGCGGCCACGCTGATGCTTGCGCAGATGCCCTGGCATGCGCTGCCGGCCCTGCTGCTGGTGCCGCTCACCGCCGGACTGCCGGTCGCACGCACTGCGTCCACGCGCATGCGTGCCGTCCTGCTCACCCTGTCGTGCCTCGCGGCGTCGGCCGCACCGATGCTGGCTGCGTGGTTCGCCACGCAGGCGGCGGCGTCCTGACGTCCTCCCTGCTCACCATCACATCACCGTTCGAAAAGGTCCGCCCATGAAACGCACCCTTGCCGCACTCACTCTCGCTGCGCTGCCGTTCGCCGTCCAGGCCGCGCCCGAGCGCTACACGGTCGATCCGTACCACACGTATCCCAACTTCACCGTCGAGCACTGGGGCCTGTCGATGATGCACGGCCGCTTCGACAAGACCACCGGCAAGTTCAGCTTCGATCGCGCCGCCAAGTCCGGTTCGGTGGAGATCGTGATCGACAGCGCGTCGATCAGCACGGGCGACAACGTGAAGGGCAACCGTCCGCGCTCGCGCGACGAGCACCTGCGCGCCGCCGACTTCTTCAATGCGGCCGAGTTCCCGACGCTGACCTTCAAGTCGACCAAGGTGGTGTTCGGCGGGGAGCTGCCCACCGGTGTGGAGGGCAACCTGACGCTGCTGGGCGTGACCCGGCCGGTGGCGCTGAGCTTCGAGCGGTTCAAGTGCGGCAAGAACCCGTTCAACCAGAAGGACCGCTGCGGCGGCAATGCGGTCGGCAAGTTCAAGCGCTCGGACTTCGGCATGAAGACGGCGCTGCCGGCGGTGGGCGACGAGATCACCCTGAACATCGAGTTCGAGGGCGACCGCGACTGAACGCGGTCCGCGCACGCGGCGCCCGTGCGCGCGCCGCCCGTGTGCGCGCCGCCGGTCCGGAGCGCGACCACGCACCGCCATGCAGAAGGGCCGCGCAAGCGGCCCTTTCCACGTGGTCCGGACGCGGCGCAACCGCGCCGCCCGCGTGACTCAGGGCAGCTCGGGCTGCTCGTCGTCCTTCTTCTTCACCGGCTTGACCAGGTCCTCGCGCTTGACCCCGAGCCACATCGCGATCGCGGCCGCGACGAACACCGACGAATAGATGCCGAACAGGATGCCGATCGTCAGCGCCAGCGCGAAGTAGTGCAGGGTCGGACCGCCGAACAGCAGCATCGAGCCCACCATCATCTGCGTGGAACCGTGCGTGATGATCGTGCGCGAGATCGTGCTGGTGATCGCGTGGTCGAGCACCTGCGGCGCGGTCATCGCGCGCGCCGCGCGCTCGCGGAACTTCTCGCGCACCCGGTCGAAGATGACCACCGATTCGTTCACCGAGTAGCCGAGCACGGCGAGCACGGCCGCCAGCACCGACAGCGAGAACTCCCACTGGAAGAAGGCGAAGAAGCCCAGGATGATGATCACGTCGTGCAGGTTGGCGACGATGGCCGCGACCGCGAACTTCCACTCGAAGCGCACGGCGAGGTAGATCATGATGCCGATCACGACGAACAGCAGCGCCATCGCGCCGTCGGTCGCGAGTTCGGATCCGACCTGAGGGCCGACGAACTCGACGCGCCGAAGCTCGACCTTGGCGTCGTCGGCGCGCAGGGCCTCGAGCACCTGCTCGCTCTGCCTGGCCGACGTTTCGCCCTTGCGCAGCGGCAGGCGGATCAGGACGTCACGCGAGGTGCCGAAGTTCTGCACCTGCGTGTCGGTGAATCCGAGGCCGCCGACCGTGGTGCGCACCTTCTCGAGGTCGGGCGCCTGCGGGTAGGCCACTTCCATCACGGTGCCGCCGGTGAACTCGATCGAGAAGTGCAGCCCGCGCGTGGCGAGGAAGAACACGGCCAGCAGGAACGTCACGAACGAGATGACGTTGAAGACCAGCGCGTGCCGCATGAACGGGATGTCACGCTTGATCCTGAAGAATTCCATGTAAGCCCTTCCAGGTCGCGAGGAGGTGGGTGCGGGGGCGTGCGGGTCGGAGGCGGTGGAACCGGCGCCCTCAGGGCGTCGCCGCCTTCCAGATCTGCCCGATGGCCAGCTTCGAGACCTTCTTCTGCCGCCCGTACCAGAAGTTGACCAGTGCACGGGAGACGACCACGGACGAGAAGATCGAGGTCAGGATGCCGAGGCAGTGCACGATGGCGAAGCCGCGCACCGCACCCGAGCCGAACACCAGCAGCGCCAGACCGGCGATCAGCGTGGTGACGTTCGAGTCGAGAATGGTCGCCCAGGCACGGGCGTAGCCTTCGGAGATCGCCATCTGCGGCGACACGCCGTTGCGCAGCTCTTCGCGGATCCGCTCGTTGATCAGCACGTTGGCGTCGATCGCCATGCCCAGCGTGAGCGCGATGGCCGCGATGCCGGGCAGGGTCAGCGTGGCCTGCAGCAGCGACAGCAGTGCGATCAGCAGCAGCACGTTGGCGGCCAGCGCGATCGTCGAGAACACGCCGAACAGCACGTAGTACAGCACCATGAAGACGGCGATCGCGATGAAGCCGTAGAGCGTGCTGTTGAAGCCCTTGCTGATGTTGTCGGCGCCCAGGCTCGGGCCGATCGTGCGCTCCTCGATGATCTCCATCGGGGCGGCGAGCGCGCCCGCGCGCAGCAGCAGCGCCAGGTCGTTGGCGGCCTGCGGGTTGTCCATGCCGGTGATCTGGAAGCGCGAGCCCAGTTCGGCCTGGATGGTGGCGACGGTGAGCACCTCGCCCTTGCCGCGCTCGAACAGCACCACCGCCATCGGCTTCTTCAGGTTCTCGCGCGAGACTTCGCGCAGCACGCGTCCGGCCGCGTCGTTCAGCTGGATGCCGACCGCGGCCCGCTGGTTCTCGTCGAAGGTGGCCTGGGCGCCCGTCAGCTGCTCGCCCGAGAAGATCACCTGCTTGCGCAGCACCACCGGGGCGCCGCGGCCCACCTTGAACAGTTCGCTGCCGAAGGGGACCGGGCCCGAGCCGACGATCGCGTTCTGCGCCTCGAGGCTGCCGTCGACCAGCCGGGCCTCCAGGGTGGCCGTGCGCCCGAGGATGTCCTTGGCCTTCGCGGTGTCCTGCACGCCGGGCAGCTGCACCACGATGCGGTCGGCGCCCTGCTGCTGGATCACGGGCTCGGCCACGCCGAGTTCGTTGACCCGGTTGTGCAGCGTGGTGATGTTCTGCTTGAGCGCCGTGTCCAGCACTTCCTTCTGGGTCTCGGGCTTCAGGGTGAGGACGAGCTTCAGGTCGGTGCCTTCGGCCGCTTCGGCGATCGCCAGGGCCGGCAGCTGGTCGGCGATCAGGCCCCGCGCCCGGTCACGCGTCTCGGCCTCGCGGAAGCGCACCTCGACCGTCTCGGCCGAGCGCGTAATCCCGGCGTGCCGCACGTTCTTGTCGCGCAGCAGCGAGCGCACGTCGCCGCCGGTGCTGTCCAGGCGTTTCGTCAGCGCCTGCTTCAGGTCGACCTGCAGCAGGAAGTGGACGCCGCCGCGCAGGTCGAGACCGAGGTACATCGGCAGCGCGCGCAGGCTGGTCAGCCACTGCGGCGAGTCGGACAGCAGGTTCAGCGCCACGACGTACACCGGTTCGTTGGCGTCCGGGTTCAGCTCGCGCGAGAGCGCGTCCTTGGCCTTGAGCTGGGTGTCGGTGTCGCGGAAGCGCGCCTTCACGGAGTTGCCGTCGAAGAACACGCCGCTGGGCTGCAGACCGGCCTTCTGCAGCGTGCTCTCGACCCGGCCCATCATCGAGGCGTCGACCTTGATCGTCGCCTTGCCGCTGGAGACCTGCACCGCGGGCGCCTCGCCGAAGAAGTTCGGCAGCGTGTACAGGAGCCCGAACGCCAGCACGATGGCGACGATCAGGTTCTTCCAGAGCGGATATCGGTTCATGGAGACGGCCTGCGAGGCGGGGCGCGACCGGCGCGCCCGCGAGGGGGAGGATCGCCGCGCGCGATGGACGTCGGCGCGGCAAACCCGGCGGTGGTCAGATCGACTTGATCGTGCCGTTGGGCAGCAGGGTCTGGATGGCGCCCTTCTGGAAGTGCATCTCGACGAACTCCTCGCCGCTGCGCGCGACCTCGAGCGTCACGTAGCTCTCGCCCACCTTGGTGATCTTGCCGACGACCCCGCCGCCGGTGACGACCTCGTCGCCCTTCTTCAGCGACTCGAGCATCGTCTTGTGTTCCTTGGCGCGCTTCATCTGCGGCCGGATCATCAGGAAATACAGCACCACGAACATCAGGATGATCGGCAGGAAGCCCATCAGCTGCTGTTCGGTCGAGCCGCCTGCGGCCTGTGCATAGGCATTCGAAATGAACACGGTAGATCCTTGTTTTATAGGCGGTTTTTGAGACGCGCGATTATAGCAGCGCGGTCGTGAAGGCCGGCGGCTCGAACGCGCGCACCGGCAGCTCGGGCCCGGTCCAGGGCGCGACGTCGACCAGGCACGTCTGTGCCGAGCATCCCTGCGACAGCGCCGAGCTGCCCGCGTCGCGCGTCAGCACGTTGGGGTTGCCGTGACGCTCCAGACTGCCCGGCTCGCCGGGCGTGTCCGGGTCGAACCAGGCGCCGGTCGCCAGCCGGGCCACCCCCGGCAGGATGTCCGCCGTCACGTAGGCGGTCGCGAGGCAGGCGCCCCGGTCGTTGAACACCCGCACCGTCTGCCCGTCGCGGATGCCGCGCGCGGCGGCGTCCTGCGTGCTGAGCCACAGCGGCTCGCGACCGTTGCGCTTGAGCGACCGGCTGTAGGCGGAGAAGTCGAGCTGGCTGTGCAGCTTGCCGGCCGGCTGGTCGGACAGCAGGTGCAGCGGATGACGGGCCGCGGCCGCCGATCCCAGCCATTCGGCGGGCTCGAACCAGGCCGCGTGGCCGGGGCAGTCGGGCAGGCCGAAGCCGGCGATCGTCGCCGAGAACAGCTCGATGCGTCCCGAGGGCGTCTTCAGCGGATGCGCGTGCGGATCGGCGCGGAAGTCGGCCAGCATCACCGGCGGCGAGGGGTTGTCGGGCAGGCGCACGCCGCCGGCCGCCCAGAACGTGTCGAACGGGGGCAGCTCGAGTCCGGCCTGGACGGCGCGCGGGCGGGCCTCCTCGTACATGTGCCGCAGCCACTGCATGGCGTCGCGGCCCTCGGTGAAGACGTCGGCGCAGCCCAGGCGCTGCGCCAGCGCGGAGAAGATCGCATAGTCGTCGCGGGCCTCGCCGGGCGGCGCGAGCACCGGCTTCATCGCCACCAGCAGCGGCTCGCGGGTCGAGAACCCGATGTCGGAGCGCTCCAGCGACGAGGTGGCCGGCAGCACGATGTCGGCCATCTTGGCGGTGGCGTTCCAGGCCTGCTCGTGCACGACGATGGTCTCGGGCCGGCGCCACGCCATGATCAGGCGGTTCAGGTCCTGGTGGTGATGGAACGGGTTGCCGCCGGCCCAGTACACGAGCCGGATGTCGGCATAGCGGTGGGTGCGGCCGTTGTACTGGAACGGCGCGCCGGGATGCAGCAGGAGATCGGCGATGCGCGCCACCGGGATGAAGTCCTCGACGGCATTGCGGCCCTGGGGCAGCACCGGGCCGGCGAAGCGGTGGTGCGGGCTGCCCATCAGGTTGGCCGCACCGTAGCCGACGCCGAAGCCGCCGCCGGGCAGGCCGATCTGCCCGATGCACGCGGCCAGCGACACCAGCGCCCAGAACGGCTGCTCGCCGTGGTCGGCGCGCTGCAGCGACCACGCGGTGTTGACCAGGCTGCGGGTGTCGCACAGTTCGTGCGCCAGGCGCTCGATGCGCGCGGCCGGCACGCCCGACAGGGCCTCGGCCCAGCGCGCGTCCTTCGCGATGCCGTCGTCGCGCCCGATCAGGTAGGCCTCGAATCGCTCGAAGCCCACCGTCAGGCGGTCGAGCTGTCGACGGTCGTGCCGGCCGGCCGCCACGATCGTGTGCGCCAGGGCGAGCATCACCGCGGTGTCGCTGCCCGGGCGGATCGGGATCCATTCGACCGCCTCCGGCGGCGCGTCGAGGTCGACGCGCACCGGGCTGAAGTTCACGAAGCGGCAGCCGGCCCGCGCCATCGCCGCCAGCCCGGGACGCGTGCGGTGCTCGCAGTTGCCGCCGGCGCTGACCTGCGCGTTCTTCGCGGGCACGCCGCCGAAGCCCACGAACAGCTTCGTGTGCTCGACCATCACGCTCCAGGCGTGATGCGAGGCCATCAGTTCGTCCATCGAGGCGACGATGTGCGGCATCAGGACCCGCGCGGCGCCCAGGCTGTACGAGTCGGTGTGACGCACGTAGCCGCCGGTGGCGTTCAGGAACCGGTGCACCTGGCTCTGCGCGTGGTGGAATCGGCCGGCGCTCGACCAGCCGTACGAGCCGCCGAAGATCGCGCGGTTGCCGTGCTGCGTGCGCACGCGCTCCACCTCGGCGGCCACCAGGTCGAGTGCCTGGTCCCAGCCCACCTCGACGAACGGCTCGCGCCCGCGCAGCTCGGGATGCGCGCCGGCGCCGTGCTTCAGCCAGGAGGCCCGCACGGCCGGTTTCCGCACGCGAGGGCCGTCGCGGTAGGCCTCGAGCATCGACAGACCGATCGGCGACGGATCGGGATCGCCGGGCAGCGGCAGCAGGCGCGGGCCGCCCGCCGCCGTGTCGTCGACGGTGTAGGTGCCCCAGTGGCTGGAGGTCAGGCGCATGGTTCAGGCCTCCAGGCGGTAGACGCGGCGGGCGGTGCCGCTGAACAGTGCCGTCTTCTCGGCGGCCGAGCACCCGGCCGCCAGCCGCTTGAACGCGTTCCAGAGCACCGGGTAGCTGCACATCCCCTTGTCGACCGGGAAGTTGCTCTCGAACATGCAGCGCTCGACGCCGAATGCGTCGATGCAGGCCGACACGTACGGGCGCCAGGTGTCGGCCAGCGTCTGCGAATCCGGCGGCACGGGGCGGGTGTGGAAGTCCGATCCCGACAGCTTCATCGCCATGCCGCCCAGCTTCACGACCACGTTGGGGCAGCGCGCGAGCGTGCCGATCTTCGCGGACCACTCGGCCAGCACCTCGGCGCGCCGGTGCGCGTACGCGTCCATGCCGATGGGACCGCCGACGTGGTCCAGCACCAGCGTGGTGTCGGGGAAGGCGCGGGCCAGGTCGATGACGTCGTCGAGCTGCGTGTGCAGCAGCCACGCATCGAACGACAGCCCGAGCGGTGCGAGCTGGGCGTAGCCGGCACGGAACGCCGGATCGAGCAGCAGCCCCGGCGGCGGCTGGTAGCTGCTCGTGTGCAGGCCGTCGGCATGCCAGGCGGAGATGTTGCGGATGCCGCGGAAGCGCCCGCCGGACATTGCGACGTGGGCCGCCAGCACGTCGCGGGCGCGCGCGCCGATGCGCAGGTCGACGTTGCCGACGATGGCCGCGCACGCACGGGTGTCGCCGTACAGGCCGCTGGCGCTCATCGCGGCCACCCCGTTGACGAATTCGGTCTCGCCGAGCGAGCGCCATTCCGCGGGACCGTGCGCGCGATACATCGCCCGGCACTCGACGAACACCGTGGCGTCGATGCGGTGGCCGGTGCCGGTGTCGGCGAGCAGGTCGGGCAGCAGATAGCGGTTGCCGGGCCGTTCCCAGAGGGGGTGGTGGGGATCGACGATCGGGAGATCCGGCTCGAGGATCTCCTCGGTGTGCAGCGCCAGCCAGTCGGGACGGACCGGGATGAACGGATTGGCGGAGGCGGATGCCGGGGGGGTCTGGGTCATGCGGGGTGTCTCCTGCGTGCGGCGCGCCTGCGGTCGGGCGCGACTGCGGGTTCTTCGTCGTCGAACCGGGCGGGCGGTCGGATGCGTCGCGGCACGCGCGCGTGCCGGCGCGGCCGACCACCACGAAGGTCGCGGGACGTTAGCACGCGTGCGCATCCCCTGTGGGCCGTCATGCCTTGACAGACCTCGCCGCGGATCGATATTCTGTTCCCGTATGCGTGACTTGTGTTCCATATCCAGGAACGACATGGCCGGAGCGGCACGACGCCGATGCACCGGTGTGCGCCCGCGCGCCTGCGCGCCGCTCGCCCGATGAACAACACGCTCGTCAAGGGGCTGCGGCTGCTCGCCGAGCTGGCGCGCAGCCGGCAGCCGCTGGGCGCGACCGAACTGGCCCACCGGCTCGCGCTGGGCAAGAGCGATACGCATCGCCTCGCGCAGACGCTGGTCGAGCAGGGGTATGCGCGCCAGGACGCCGCCACCGGCGCGTATCGGGCGTCGGTGCGGGTGTGGGAGCTCGGCGCGGCCGTGCTCGCCAACCTCGACCTGAAGCAGGCGGCCGCGGGCCCCATGCAGGCGCTGCTCGCCGGCACCCGCGAGACCGTGCACCTGTCGATGCTCGATGGCGACGACGTCGTGTATCTCGACAAGCTCGACAGCCCGGAACCCGTGCGCGCGTACACGCAGATCGGCGGGCGCGCGCCCGCGCACTGCGTGGCCACCGGCAAGGCGCTGCTGGCGTGGCAGCCGCCGGCGCTGCTCGAGGCGCTGGCCGCCCGGCTCGCGCCGCACTCGCCGAACACGATCGTCGCGCCGGCCGCCTTCCTCGACGAGATGACGCGGATCCGCACCGCGGGCTTCGCCACCAACCGCGGCGAGTGGCGTGCCTCGGTGTGGGGGGTGGCCGCGCCCGTCCATGGGCCCGACGGCGCGGTCATCGCGGCCGTCGGGGTGTCGGGGCCGGCCGAGCGGCTGCGCGGCGCCCGGCTGAAGGCGCTGGGGGCGGACGTCGTATCCGCGGCGCGCGCGATCGAGGCTGCGCTGGGCTGAGCCCGGCCGGGCCGCCCCGCGACGCACCCGACGCACGCCCCCGACCCGGCACAACCCGCCCGCCGGACGCAACCCCACAACCGAACGAACCCCACAACCGAACGAACCCCACAACCGAACGTACTCAACGAACACGAAAGGAACCACGGGATGCAGGAGCACACGAAGACCGGGACAGGGCCGCTGGCAGGCGTGCGTGTCGTCGAGTTCTGCCAGGTGGCCGCCGGCCCCTTCTGCGGCATGCTGCTCGCCGACTTCGGCGCGGACGTCGTGAAGATCGAGCCGATGGAAGGCGACACGCTGCGGCAGTGGCCGCCGATCACCGAGGGCTATTCGGAGAACTTCGCGTCGCTGAACCGCGGCAAGCGCTCGGTGGCCCTCGACCTGAAGCGCCCGGAGGACCGCGACCTGGCCCGTGCACTGGTGCTCGACGCGGACGTGCTGGTCGAGAACAACCGCCCGGGCGTGATGCAGCGGCTGGGTCTGGGCTGGGACTGGTTCGGTCCGCGCAAGCCCTCGCTGATCTACTGCTCGATCTCGGCCTTCGGCCAGAGCGGACCGCGCTCGGGGGAAGGGGGCTTCGACCTCACGATCCAGGCGGCCGGCGGCGTGATGAGTGTCACCGGCGAGCCCGACGGCGCGCCGGTGAAATGCGGCGTGCCGGTCTCCGACTTCACCGCCGGCCTGTACGGCGCATATGCGATCGCCGCGCGTATCGCGCAGGTGCGTGCGGGCGGTCCGGGCGGTCGCGTCGACGTGCCGATGTTCGCGACCACGCTGGCGATCGCGGCCCTGCAGACCAGCGAATACTTCGGCACCGGCCGCAATCCGCGCAAGCTCGGGTCCGCGCATCCGCGCAACGCGCCGTACCAGGCCTTCCGCGCGCGCGACGGCTGGTTCGCCATCGCCGCCGGCAACAACAAGCTGTGGCGCTCGGTCTGCGAGGTCGTCGGGGTGATGGGCCTGTTCGAGGATCCGCGCTTCGTCACGACCACCCTGCGCGCGGCCAACCAGGTCGTGCTGAAGGATCTGCTCGAGACGCACTTCGTGCGCGACGACGCTGCGCGCTGGCTGGAGAAGTTCGCGCAGGCCGGCGTGCCGGGCGCGCCGATCAATGCCTATTCCGACGCGCTCGCCGACGCGCAGGCAGCCCACCTGCAGCTGGTGCAGCCGATGACCCTGCCCGGCGGCACGCAGACCCGCACCGTCGCCTGCCCGCTGTGGATGGACGGCGGACCGGTCGCCGTGCAGACGCGCCCGCCCGGCCTGGGCGAGCACACCGAAGAGATCCGCGCGCGGTACCGCGCGGCCGCCGCGAACCCGAATGCGCACCCGTCCGCGCACCCGACCCAGGAGAATCAGCCGTGAGCACTGCAGCGACACCTGGCAGCACCCCGAGCGACCCGATCGCGCCGCTGCGGCGCTTCGTGGCCGGCATGACCGAGCTCGTCGACACGCCGCGTGCCGAGGCCGAGATCCTCGCACGCGGCTCGGCGCTGATGGCCGAGCTGATCCGCGACGACGCCTGGCTGCCGGACGCGTTCGCGCAGCCCCATCCCGACCGCTACTGCCAGTACCTGCTGCACTGCGACCCGCGCGAGCGCTTCAGCGTGGTCAGCTTCGTGTGGGGTCCGGGGCAGCGCACGCCCATCCACGACCACACTGTCTGGGGCATCGTCGGCGTGCTGCGCGGCACCGAGCACGTGCAGCGCTATGCGCGCGACGCAGCCGGCCGCTTCGTGCCGCAGGGCGAGCTCCTGGTCGCGCAGCGCGGCGCGATCGAGACCGTGTCGCCCGCGATCGGCGACGTGCACGTGGTGTCCAACCCGCTCACCGACCGCGCGTCGATCAGCATCCACGTGTACGGCGGCAACATCGGTGCGGTGCGGCGGCATTCGTTCGACGCCGACACCGGCGCCGCGCACGACTTCGTGTCGGGCTATTCGTCCGACGTCGTCCCCAACCTCTGGGACCGCTCGGCCCAGGTCAGGGCGCAGGCGTGATGCTGATCCACGACGAAGGGCAGGGCGTGCATGCGCTGACGCTCGACCGGGGCGACAAGGGCAACGCGCTGTCGTCCGCGCTGGTCGATGCGCTGCTCGCGGCGATCGCCGCGGCGCACGACCGCCCGCAGGCGCGTGCGCTGGTGCTCGCGGGCAACGGCCGGCACCTGTGCACGGGCTTCGACCTGTCCGACCTCGAGCAGGCGACCGAAGGCGATCTGCTGCTGCGCTTCGTGCGGGTCGAGCAGATGCTGGACGCGGTGTGGCGCTCGCCGCTGCTGACCGTCGCGCTGGCCAGCGGGCGCACCTGGGGTGCGGGGGCGGACCTGTTCTGCGCGGCCCAGGAGCGCTGGGCGCTGCCGGACGCCACGTTCCGGTTCCCGGGCGCCGCGTTCGGCCTCGTGCTCGGCACGCGCCGCCTCGCGGCGCGGGTCGGCGCCGACACGGCGCGTGCATGGGTGGCGGGCGGGCTCGAGATCGACGCGGCCACCGCGCAGGCCGCCGGGCTCGTGTCGCACGTCGGCACGCGCGAGGCGTTCGATGCGCACGTGGCCGCGCTGCGCGCGGCGGCGGACGTGATCGACGCCGAGACGCGGCGTGCGATCAACGCCGTGACCCGCGACGGCGACGCCGATGCCGATCTGGCGGCGCTGGTGCGCTCGGCCGCGCGGCCCGGGCTGAAGCAGCGCATCGTGGCGTACCGGGCGGCGAGCACGGCGCGGCGCTGATCGATCGCACTCGGCGCCGGGCGCTGCCGCCCGGCCGATCTCGCCCGGCCGATGCCACCCGGCCGACGCCGCCCGGCCGAACCGGCGTGCGCTCAGCCGACGCCGCGTGCGCGGCCTTCGGCGAATTCCCGCCGGAACGTCTCGAACGTGCCGGCGGCGATCGCGCCGCGCATCGTGCGCATCAGGTCCAGGAAGTAGTGCAGGTTGTGGATGGTGGCGAGCCGCGCGCCCAGGATCTCATCGACCTTCTGCAGGTGGTGCACGTACGCGCGCGAGAAGTTCTCGCAGCAGTAGCAGCTGCACTGCGCATCGACCGGCCGCTCGTCGCTGCGGAAGCGCGCATTGCGCAGGCGCAGGTCGCCGTGCCGGGTGAACAGCCAGCCGTTGCGCGCGTTGCGCGTGGGCAGCACGCAGTCGAACATGTCGATGCCCGCTGCCACGCCGGCCACCAGGTCTTCGGGCGTGCCCACGCCCATCAGATAGCGCGGCGCGTGCACCGGCAGGCGGGGCGCCGTGTGCGCGAGCACCCGCATCATGTCCTCCTTGGGCTCGCCCACCGACAGTCCGCCGATCGCGTAGCCGTGGAAGCCGATG
>JAKOZZ010000003.1 GCA_029779755.1 Pseudomonadota bacterium | reverse complement strand
ATCGTGCTGGCCAACCTGGACCTGTTCATCGTCAACATCGCGCTGCCCAGCATCGCGACCGAATTCGGTGATGCCAGCCTGGGGAACCTGTCCTGGATCCTGAACGGCTACGCGATCGCCTACGCCGCGCTGCTGGTCTTCTGCGGCCGGCTGGCCGAGCGCTATCCGAGGAACCTCAGCTTCCTGGCCGGCGTCGCGGTGTTCACCGCCGGGTCGGCCGCGTGCGCCCTTGCCGGCAGCGTCGAATCGCTGGTCGCCTTCCGCCTCGTGCAGGCGGCCGGGGCCGCGCTGCTGACGCCGACGTCGGTCGGGCTGATTCTCGCGACGTTCCCACCCGAGGGGCGTGGCGGTGCGGTACGCCTGTGGGCGGCCATCGGCGGATTCGCGGCGGCCCTCGGCCCGATCGTCGGCGGGCTGCTGCTCGCCCTGGGCTGGCGATGGATCTTCCTGATCAACGTGCCGATCGGTCTGCTCGCCCTGCTGGTGGGTTGGCTGCGGCTGCCCAGGGTTCCGGGGCACGACGCACCGATACCGAACTTCCCGGCCGCGCTGATGATCACCGTGGGCATCGCCGCACTGGCGCTCGGCATCGTCAAGGTGGGCGACGGCGACTGGAGCGACGCCGCGGTTGCGCTGACCTTCGCGACGGCGTTGCTGGCCCTGACGCTGTTCGTCGTGCACTGCGTCCGGTCCGACAACCCCTTCGTCGACCCCGCCCTCTTCCGCATCCGACCGTTCTCGCGTGCGACCTTGACGATGATGCCGTTCTCGACCGCGTTCGGCGCATTTCTCCTGTCGCTCGTGCTCTGGCAGGAGAGCGTGTGGCACTGGCCCGCGATGCGGATCGGCTGGGCGATCGCCCCCGGCCCCTTCATGGTGCCCTTGACGTCGCTGCTGCTGGCGGGACCGATGATCGCCCGCTTCGGCGCGCGCGTGGTCGCCCTCTGCGGGCTCGTCGTCTTCGCTGCGGGCGTCGCCGTCTGGGCGGCCTTCGCCGGCGCCGACGCGAGCCTCGGGTTCGCCATCCTCTGCGTCATCCCGTCGGGCATCGGTGTCGGCCTGACGGTCCCGACGCTGATGGGGATGGGCACGTCCGCGCTGCCCCCCTCGTCGTTCGCCACCGGGTCCGGCGTGATCAACATGGTGCGGCAGATCGGCTTCGCGGTCGGCGTCGCCCTGTTCGTGGCGATCATCGGCGCGCCCGCGTCGGTCGAGGAACGCATGGCGGTCTATCGGCTGGCGTGGTGGACGATGGTGGGGATCACCGCGCTGGGCATGATCCCGATGGTGTGGCTGCGGGACGCCGGCCTGCGCGGCACGTCCGCGGCCGGCTCGCGCTGAGGTTCTCGCGGGCGCGGCGCCCCGACGCACGTTCGACCGCTGCCTCGAACATTTTCGTCCACGCGCAATGCGCGCACCTGGAGGAGACGACATGAACGCCGTGACAAAAACCGCTCGCGCTGGTCACCGGGGTGGGACCCGGCACGGGTGCGGCCGTGGCGCGCCGATTCGCCCGAGGCGGCTACCGCGTCGCCATGCTGGCGCGCAACTCCGACCGACTGGCTGCGCTGGAAGCGGAGATCGCGGACGCGATCGCGGTGCCCTGCGACGTGTGCGACGCCTCGGCACTCGAGCGCGCCGTTGCGCGGGTCGGTGCGCCGCAGGTCGTCGTCCACAACGCGGTCGGCGGCGCGTTCGGCACCTTCGAGGAGATCGAGGCGCAGACCCTGTCGCGCAACTTCGAAGTCAACACCATGGCGCTCTTCCACCTCGCCCGGCTCACGGCGCCGGCGATGGTGAAGGCGGGCCAGGGCGCGCTGATCGTCACCGGGAACACGTCGGCGCAGCGCGGCCGCCCCAGGTTTGCCGGGTTCGCACCGACCAAGGCCGCACAGCGGATCCTCGCCGAATCCCTCGCCCGGGACCTTGGCCCCAAGGGCGTCCACGTGGCCTACCTGATCATCGACGCGGTGATCGACGTGCCGCGGCAGCGCGCGCGGATGCCCGAGGCCGAGGACGACTTCTTCATCTCGCCCGCGTCGATCGCCGACGAGGTGTTCCATCTGGCACACCAGCCGAAGGACGCCTGGTCCTTCCTGGCCGAGGTGCGCCCGTATCGCGAGACCTGGTAGGCACCACCGCCGCACTCAGCCCGGCGCGATCCGGATCCGCGCGCCGTGCATCGACGCACGGTCCAGTTCGACCACCGCACCGGTGTCGGCGTCGCCATCGGCGGCGACCCGGGCGTCGATGCCGGCCGCCCGCAAGGGCGCGACCAGCGCACGGGGCTCGGGGGCGTGCAGTTCCAGCGCCCACATGCCTTCGCGGTGCGCCGCGATATGTGCGGCCACCGCCGCGGCGAACGGCCGGCTGGGATCACGCACCGAGACGAGCTCGATCACACCGCCCGTCGGCGGGCGGATCACCACGCAGGCCACGCCACGCGCGTCGTCGGTCTGCGCAGCGTCCGCGGCCAGGCCCAGGCCCGCGCCATAGACACGTGCGGCAGCGTCGAGGTCCGCGACGGCGACGAACACGCGCTGCACGCCGGACAGCACGCCGTGCGCCGCACCGGCCGGCGCCCCGCCCTGGTACGAGTTCACCGGGTAGACGCGGATCAGCACGCCGTGGGTGGCGTTGGGATGGATGTCGCGCCCGCCGGCACCCGCCATCAGCGGCAGCACGTTCAGACCGCGGGCGGCGAGCACGGCCGCCTCGGCGTCGGGGTCGGGCGCCTCGAGCATCAGGGCGAACAGACCCGCGCCGCGCCGGTCGAGGAAGCGCTGCAGGCTCCGGCTGAGCGGTGCTTCGGGCACCTCGGGGCTCATCAGCTCGATGTTGCTGCCGCCCTCGGGCACGCACATCGCGATGCGCGCGCCCAGGCTCGGCACCGTGCGTTCGGAGAGGTCGGCCACCGGCATGCCGAGCCGGTGGCGGAACACGTCGACGACGCCGTCGAAGTCGTGCGTGGCGATGGCGATGCGCGGCATGCCGGTGATCATGGTGTCCGCCGGGAGTCGGGTTGCGATCCCGGCATCTTGCCCGCTTTCGCGGCGCATTGCGGTAGTGTGTGGCCATGTCACTGGAACTCCGGCACCTGCGCTACTTCCTCGAGCTCGCCCAGACCGAGCACCTGACGCAGGCGGCGCAGAACCTGTTCATCACGCAGTCGACGCTGTCGCACGGCCTGCGCCAGCTCGAAGAGGAGGTGGGCGCCGTGCTGTTCGAGCGCGTCGGCCGCGGCCTGCGGCTGTCGGACGCAGGCAGGTCCTTGCGCGGCTATGCCGCGCGTGCGCTTCAGGAGGTGGAGGCCGGACGGATGGCACTGGCCGAGATCGCCGGCCTGAACGCCGGCACGCTGCGCGTCGGCACCCTGGCGAGCTTCGGCAGGACATTCATCCCGCCGGCCGTGTCGGCCTTCTCGCGCCGCTACCCCAAGGTGCAGGTCGCGGTGCGCGAGCTGCGGGGCGGCGAGATCGAGCAGATGCTGCTCGAAGGCCGGCTGGACGTCGGGATCTCACTGTGCCCGGCCGCGCCGCACGAGCTCGACGTGGACCCGCTGTTCGACGAGGCGCTCGTGCTGGTCGTCCATGCCGACCACCCGCTGTCGAAGCGCCGTGCACTGCCGCTGAAGGCGCTGGCCGGCGTGCCCCTGGCGATGCAGCCCGCCCTCTTCGTCACGCGCAGGATCGTCGACGAGGCATTCCGCTCGGTGCGAGTCAGTCCCGTGATCCGGGTGGAGATGGATTCGATCGAGTCGCTGGTGAAGGTCTGTCGCGACGCCGCGACGGCCACGCTGATCCCGGAGCGCGCGGCCCACCCCACCGACGACCTGCGCGTGATCCGCCTGCATTCGCCGACGCCGCGTCGCAGCGCCGGCGTGCTGTGGCGCCGGGGCGGCGCCCGGAATGTCGCGGCGCTGGAGTTCGTGCGCCTGCTCGCCGTGGGGCCGACACGCAGACGTGCGCGATCGCCGCGTTAGTGCGTCTCCGGACGACCCTGGACACCCCGGACACCCCGGACGCCCCGGACCCTCAGCGCGCCCCGCCCCACCCGGCACACCCGGCACACCCGGCACACCCGGCACACCCGCACCACCCGCACCACCCGCACCATCCGCTCGACCCGCGTGATCCGCGTGATCCGCGTGATCCGCGTGACCGGCACGCGGTCGATCGTTCGACGCCATCGAACGGCTGCATCGAAATATCACATTGGACGCAACGGTCCGCGCCCACCGACACTCGCGGCAGCGTGGAGAGAACGATGATCGAGCAGACACGGATGGGGCGACAGCGCAGTGCGGGCCCCGGCAACCAACCCGCCTCCGCAGGCGACGTGCCCCTGGCGACGGGCGCACGCACCAGCGCATGCATCGGCACATTCACCGGCACGTGCATCGTCTCGCGCCTCGACGTGCGGGAGCGGCGCGCATGAGCGGCCCGCTGCAGGGCATCCGGGTGATCGACCTGACCACGGTGGCGATGGGCCCGTGGGCGACCCAGACGCTGGGCGACATGGGTGCGGACGTGATCAAGGTCGAGGCGCCCGCGGGCGACCATTTCCGGGTCGTGCCGCCGGGGCGCCACCCGCAGATGGGTGCGACCTTCCTGAACCTGAACCGCAACAAGCGCAGCATCGTGCTCGACCTGAAGTCGCCCGAGGACATGGCCGTGCTCGCCGAGCTGCTCGCCAGCGCGGACGTGTTCGTGTGCAACGTGCGCCCGCAGTCGCTGCGCAAGCTGGGCCTGGACTATCCGTCGCTCGCGGCGCGGCATCCGCGGCTGATCTACTGTGGCGCGTACGGCTTCTCGGAGCGCGGGCCGTATGCGGGCCGGCCGGCCTACGACGACATCATCCAGGCGATGAGCGGCCTGGCCCATCTGCAGGGCGCGAACAACGGCGGCGTGCCGTCGTACGTCAACACGATCGTCGCCGACAAGATCACCGGACTCACCCTGACGGCGTCGATCGCCATGGCGCTGTACGAGCGCGAGCGCTCCGGACTGGGCCAGGCGATCGAGGTGCCCATGTTCGAGACGATGGTCGCCTTCAACCTGGTCGAGCACCTGTCCGGCGCCACGTTCGTGCCCGGTGCGGGCGACATGGGGTACGACCGCGTGCTGTCCGAGCATCGCCGGCCGTACCGCACGCGCGACGGCTTCATCGGGCTGCTGCCCTACACGAACAACCACTGGCTGTCGCTGTTCCGGCGGGTCGGTCGTGACGACCTCGCCGAGCATCCGCACTTCCGCGACGCGCCGTCGCGCGCGCGGCACGTCGACGAGGTGTACGGCGTGCTGGCCGACCTGGTGGCGCAGCGCTCCACGCAGGAGTGGATCGATCTGCTGTCCGACTGCGACATCCCGTTCACGCCGGTGAAGTCCCTGACCGACCTGCTCGACGACCCGCACCTGCGCGCCGTCGGCTTCTTCCACGAGACCGGGCATCCGAGCGAAGGGCCCCTGCGCACGCTCGGCATCCCGGTGACGTTCTCGCGCACGCCCGGCGCGCTGCGCCGTCCCGCCCCGACGCTGGACGAGCACGGCGCCGAGATCCGGCGCGAACTGGAGGCAGGCTCATGAAACCGTTCCTGCGCTTCGAGCGCGACGGCGCCGTCGTCGTGCTCACGATGGACGACCCCGCGCTGCGCAATCCGCTGAGCGGCAACACCGCGGTGGGCGAGTTCGTCGCCGCCTGTGCGCGCATCGAAGCCGACCCGGACGTCCGGGCGGTGGTGATCACCGGCGCCGATCCGGCCTTCTCGTCCGGCGGCAGCCTGGACGCGATGCGCGAAGACTGGCGCGACCGCAAGCGCGGCGTCGCGGTCCGGGCACAGCTCCGGGAAGGCGTTCAGCCGCTGAGCCTGGCCCTGCACGCGCTGCAGGTGCCCACGATCGCCGCGGTCAACGGCGCGGCGATCGGCGGCGGGTGCGATCTGGCCTGCCTGTGCGACATCCGCATCGCCTCCGAGCGCGCGCGCTTCGCGGCCAACTTCGTGCGCCTGGGCATCGTGCCGGCGATCGGCGCGGCCTGGCTGCTGCCGCGCATTCTCGGCGCGTCGCGCGCCGCCGAGATGTGCCTGACCGGCGAAGTGCTCGATGCGCAGGCGGCGCTCGCCTGCGGCCTGGTCTCGCGCGTGATACCCCACGAGCGCCTGCTCGACGAGGCGATGTCGCTGGCCACGCGCATCGCGGCGAATTCCGGACCGGCGCTGCGCATGACCAAGAGCCTGCTGAAGGCGGCCGATCGCACCGACTTTCCGACCTATCTCGACATGGCCGCCGGGATGCAGGCGCTGGCCCTGCAGTCCGAAGAACACGAAACCGCCGTCACGGCGTTCCGCAACCGCCCCCGCACCCCCAAGGAGTGACACGATGCGTTTCCCGATTTCCCGCGGGCGCCGCCTGCTGAATGCCCTGCCCGTGGCCGGGCTGCTGGCCGGACTGCTGGCCGCGACGCCGCAGTTCGCCGCGGCCCAGGCCTATGCGCCCGCGCGCACGGTGAAGTTCATCGTCCCGTTCCCGCCCGGCGGGGCGATCGACACGCTGGCACGCCTGACGGCGCAGCACCTGAGCGTCGCATGGGGCCAGGCGGTGACGGTCGAGAACCGGCCGGGCGCCGGCGGCATCATCGGCAGCGACGCGCTGGCCAAGGCGCCGCCCGACGGGCTGACCTTCGGCTGGGGCGCGGTCAGCACCCATGGCATCAACGCCACGCTCTACCGCAAGCTGCCGTACGACACGCTGGAGGACTTCGTGCCGGTGGCGCCGGTGGCGATCGTGCCCAACCTGCTGCTCGTCAACGCGAACGTCCCCGCCCGGTCGGCCGAGGAGCTGATCGCCCTGGCCCGCCAGCAGCCCGGCAAGCTGTCGTTCGCGTCGGCCGGCAGCGGCACGACGCTGCACATCTCCTGCGAACTCTTCAAGCGGATCGCCAAGGTCGACCTGCTGCACGTGCCCTACAAGGGCAGCAGCCC
Source organism: Pseudomonadota bacterium (assembly GCA_029779755.1). Lineage (GTDB taxonomy): Bacteria > Pseudomonadota > Gammaproteobacteria > Burkholderiales > Burkholderiaceae_E > Quisquiliibacterium. The sequence goes on along the minus strand of JAKOZZ010000003.1, from coordinate 1,529 downwards.
GGCGCTGACCGACGTGCTGGCGGGCGAGGTGCCGGTGATGTGCGACAGCGTCACCTCGGCCCTGCCGCACGTGCGTTCCGGCAAGCTGCGCGCGCTGGGCATCACGAGCACGCAGCGCAGCTCGGTGCTGCCATCGGTCCCGACCCTGGCCGAGGCGGGCCTGAAGGGCTACGAGATGAATCCGTGGTTCGGGCTCTTCGCACCGGCGGGCACGCCCGCGAACATCGTCGCCCAGGTCAATCGCGACCTCCAGAAAGTGCTGAGCCTGCCCGCCGTCAGGACGCGACTGGGCGAGATCGGCGCCGAGCCGATGTCGGCCACGCCCGAGCAGTTCGCCGACATGGTGCGTGCCGACGTCGACAAGTGGGGCCGGCTGATCCGCGAGATGGGCATCAGCGCGGACTGACCCCGCCTGCAGTGCCCACCACGCGCATCCCGCCCGCGATCTGGGTGCTCGGGTTCGTCAGCCTGCTGATGGACATCTCCTCCGAGATGATCCACAGCCTGCTGCCGCTGTTCATGGTCGGCACGCTCGGGGCCAGCGCGTTCACGGTCGGTCTGATCGAGGGCCTGGCCGAGGCGACGGCGATGATCGTCAAGGTGTTCTCGGGCGTGCTCAGCGACCGCCTCGGCCGGCGCAAGGGTCTGGCCGTCTTCGGCTATGGCCTCGGCGCGCTGTCCAAGCCGCTGTTCGCACTGGCGCCGGCCGTCTGGCTGGTGCTGACGGCGCGCCTGATCGACCGGGTCGGCAAGGGCGTGCGCGGCGCGCCGCGTGATGCGCTGGTGGCGGACCTGGCACCGCCCGGGGTGCGCGGGGCGGCATTCGGGCTGCGGCAGTCGCTGGATACGGTGGGCGCCCTCGTCGGGCCGCTGCTGGCGGTTGCGCTGATGCTGCTGTGGGCCGACGACTTCCGCGCGGTGTTCTGGGTGGCGGTGGTGCCCGGCCTGCTGGCAGTGCTGCTGCTGGCGGTCGGCGTGCGCGAGCCGCCGCGCGCGGCCGCTGCGGTCCGCCCCAATCCCCTGCGGCGCGAGCACATCGCGCGCCTGAGCGGTGCGTACTGGTGGGTGGTGGGCGTGGGCGCGGTGTTCACGCTGGCGCGCTTCAGCGAGGCGTTCCTGGTGCTGCGGGCGCAGCAGTCCGGCATGGCGCTGGCCTGGGTGCCGCTGGTGATGGTGCTGATGAATCTCGTCTACGCGGCGTCCGCGTATCCGTTCGGGCGTCTGTCCGACCGCATGCCGCACCGCACGCTGCTCGCGGTCGGCCTCGTGGTGCTCGTCGCCGCCGACCTCGTGCTCGCGGCGGGCACGCACTGGGCGACGACGCTCGCGGGCGTGGCGCTGTGGGGGCTGCACATGGGCATCACCCAGGGGCTGCTGGCGACGATGGTCGCCGACACGGCGCCGGCAGACCTGCGCGGCACGGCCTTCGGATTCTTCAACCTGGTCAGCGGCATCGCACTGCTGCTGGCGAGCGCACTGGCAGGCCTGCTGTGGGACAGGCTCGGACCGTCATTCACCTTCCACGCGGG
>JAKOZZ010000329.1 GCA_029779755.1 Pseudomonadota bacterium | reverse complement strand
CACGTAGGCGAGGGCGAGGTAGTAGTCGGTGCGGGTGGCCAGCGCCGGGAACTTGCCCTGCATGTAGAACAGGTTGTCGATGAACGCCCGCTTGAGCGCCTCCTTGCTCAGCCCAGTGCGGTCGTCGTTCTCGTCGAGGGGGGCGCTCGGGGCGCGGGTTCGCTGGTCCACGGATCGATCCTCGGTGGCGCACCAACCGTGCGCCGGTGGGCGGGTTGCACGGGGGCGGTGCGCGGTGCCCGTGCCGTCGGGCACGGGCGTGGTGCGGGCAGGCTGTATGACGCGGCACGGCCGACGCTGCTGCGGGTGGTGCAAGAACCGTGCTAGGTCGGGGCGGACGCGGCCCGGGGGACTCCGCCGCGCCCGCCCCGAGCGAAGAACGGATGCGCGCCGAGCCGGTTCACGGTCGGATGTCGCGCCGTGATCGCGCGCGAAGAATAATGGACTTGCGTGCGGGTGCCACGCCCCGCATCCTTGCTCCCGACCTCGATTCATTCACGAGCACAGCACGGGTCACCCGTGCGCGGGAGGAGACACGATGACGGATCAGACCATCCAGGTACGCAAGCTGACGCCCCGGATCGGGGCCGAGATCTCGGGCGTGGACCTGTCCAGGCCCCTCGACGACCGCACGTTCCGCGAGATCAGGGCCGCGCTCCTGGAGAACCAGGTGATCTTCTTTCGCGAGCAGGACATCACGCTCGATCAGCACAAGGCCTTCGGCCGCCGGTTCGGCGAGCTCCACGTGCATCCCGCGGCGCCGGCGCCGGAAGGCCATCCCGAGATCCTGCGGATCCACGCCGACCAGAACTCCAAGCGGGTTGCCGGCGAAGGCTGGCACAGCGACGTCTCCTGCGATCCCGAGCCGCCGATGGGCAGCATCCTGCGCCTGCACAAGGTGCCCTCGTGTGGAGGCGACACCCTGTTCTCGAGCATGTATGCCGCCTACGACGCGCTGTCGCAGCCGATGAAGGACCTGCTCTGCGGGCTCACGGCCGTGCACTCCGGCGAGCACGTGTACCGCGGGCGCTACGAGTACACCGAGGGCACGCGCGAGGACACGAAGCAGGCGTTCCCCCGGTCCGAACACCCCGTGATCCGCACGCACCCGGAGACCGGACGTCAGGCGCTGTTCGTGAACGCCAGCTTCACGACCCACATCAAGGGGCTGCACAAGCGCGAGAGCGACGCACTGCTCGAGTTCCTGTATGCGCACTGCGCCCGGCCCGAGTTCCAGTGCCGGTTCAAGTGGGACGTCGGGTCGATCGCGTTCTGGGACAACCGCTGCACCCAGCATCACGCGATGTGGGACTACTTCCCCGAAGTGCGCAGCGGGTTCCGCGTCACGATCGCCGGAGACAAGCCGTTCTACCGGGCGGATACGCCAGAGAAGCGGGCGATGGCGGCCTGAGACGGGCGCGGGCGGCGCTTCGGCCACAGCACGCCGGGTGCCCCCGCGCCGGTGATCAGAACCGCTGCGACATCGCCAGGCCGAACTCGGCGCTCCGGATCCCCGGCAGCAGACCGGAGCGTACCTGCAGGTAACCCTGCACCCGCGTGACCCGATCGATCCGGTGGTCGACGGCCATCGAGGCGATCTTCTGTGCTCCCAGGCCGTCGAGCTGATCGGCCGCACGATCCAGGAACAGCTCCACGCGCATCGACGGCCGCGGACGCAGGATCACGCCCGCATACTGGAAGTCGCCGCGCCGCCCCTCGAAGCCCGTCGCGGCGGGGCGCCATCGATAGCCGCCGCCGAGTTCGGCCGTCGCGAGGCCGAGTCGTCGCCACACGGCCAGTTCCATGCTGAACTGGCGTGTGGCCGAGCGGCCTTCCAGCGTGACGTCGAGGTTGCGCACGCGTGTGATGCCCACGACGTCGGCGTACCAGCCACCCGGCAGGCGTTCCGGCAGCTTCCAGACCAGCGTGCCGGACAGGTCCCGGGCATACACATTGCGCGACGGCAGCACCTGACCGTCGATGACCTGCGGTCCGCCCAACTGAGCCTCGCGGCCGGGACCGACGTTGCGGAACGGCTGCGCGTACGTGACCAGCAGGTCGACGTCGACCGACTCGGTGCGGAAGCGGCCGAGTTGCGGCACCACGCGCACGAAGGGGGACAGCGGATCGATCTGCTCGCTGCCCTGCGCCGCCGTGCCGGGTGCGGCGTGTGCCGTACCCAGCGCGGCCGACAGGAGCGCGCCGAGCACCGTCGCGCCGAGCGGACGGGGCTCGGCGCGCAATGCACGCGCACGCGCATCGGTCGTCGCTGCAACCACGACCATCGCGCGGCTCAGGACGTGCGGCGGTCCGCGCGACGGTCTTCGCGGCGGTCCTGGCGGCGGTCTTGGCGGCGGTCCTCCTGACGGATGTCGCCGGCGGCATCGTCCGCACCGCGGCGCGCAATCACGATCGGCGACGACGCCTCGGCGCGCCGGCGGTCGGCCTGCCGGTCTCCGCGGCGGTCCTCCCGCCGGATGTCGCCGGCCGCATCGTCGGCGCCACGGCGCGCGACGACGATCGGCGCGTTCGGATCCGCGGGGGTGGCCGCCTGCGCCTGGATCGCCGAGATGCCGAGCACGGTGCCGATGAGGGTGAGCGTAAGGGATCGCGTGTTCATGGAAGTCTCCTGAGGTAAGGGTTGCCGCGCCCATGCAGGACGGCAGCGCGGACCGCGTCCGCAGAAGAGACTTCGCAGACTTCGTGCCAGAGCCCCTGCTTCGAACTGGGGGCGCGGGCAAGTTGCTGATTCCACAGGAGAATCCGCCGGGCCGATCCGTTCTCAGAGGGGGCTTACGATCGTTTCTGTCGGCGTCGTTGGGTCATTCCACCGGGGCTAGGCGCGCACCTGGGGGATACGCCCCTCGCGCAGCCGGCGGTGCGCAGCGGGGCGGGTGCGCGATCCGGCGGCCCTGCACTTGCGCAGTCTCGCCTTGCGGTTCAGGCTCGGGCGTCACGCCACACACGCTTCACCTCGAGGAGACGACTCATGGGATGGGATTTCGAGACCGACGCCGACTACCAGAAGCAGCTCGACTGGGTCGCCCAGTTCGTGCGCGAGGAGGTCGAACCGCTCGAGCACGTGCTCGGGCATCCGGCCGACGTGCACGATCCGCGCCGTGCCGTGCTGGTGCGGCCGCTGCAGGCCGAGGTGAAGCGGCGCGGGCTGTGGGGATGTC
>JAKOZZ010000456.1 GCA_029779755.1 Pseudomonadota bacterium | reverse complement strand
CAGATCCAGAAGAACATCATCGGCGAGCGCGGCCTCGGCCTGCCCCGCGAACCCTCGGCGAAAGGCGCGTGATGGAATTCGGACTCTCGCACGAACAGACCCTGCTGCGCGACAGCCTCGCGCAGTTCCTCGCCGACCGCGCGCCGCTGGCGCGGGTGCGCCGCTTCGCGGCCGAGAGCGCGGCTGCGGCGGGTGCCGAAGGCGCCGCGGGCGGCACGGCCGGCGCTGCGGCCCGCGCCACCGCCGCCCCCGCCCGTGCCGACGACATCACCGCCGGCCTGGCCGAGCTCGGCATCACCGCCCTGCTGATCCCGGAAGCGCACGGCGGCGTCGGGCTCACCCCGCTGGACGCCTGCGTGGTCGCCGAGACGCTGGGCTATCACGTGACGCCGGTGGCGTTCACCGCGTCGTCGGTAATGGTGCCCACCGCGCTGCGGCTGGCGGGCAGCGACGCGCAACGGCTGGAGTGGCTGCCGCGCATCGCCGCCGGCCAGACCGTGATCGGCGCGGCGATGGCCGAGCACACCGGCGCCCGCATGGACGCGGGCGTCACCGCCACCGACGGCCGGCTCGACGGGCGCGCGCTGTTCGTGCTCGATTACGCGGCCGACGCCTGGCTGGTGGGCGACACCGCGGGCGGGCTGCACCTGGTCGCGGCCGACGCCCCCGGCATCACCCGCCGCACGCTCGAGATCGTCGACGCCACCCGCCCGATCGGCGAGCTGGTGTTCGCGCGAACGCCGGCCGAGCGCCTGCCCGGCGCCAATGCCGACGTGTGCCGCCAAGTGCTCGACGTGGGCCGCGCGATGCTGGCCGCCGACACGCTGGGCGCCGCGCAGTGCATGCTCGACCAGGCGGTGGCCTATGCGAAGCAGCGCGAGCAGTTCGGCCGCGTGATCGGCTCGTTCCAGGCGGTCAAGCACCTGTGCGCCGAGATGGCCGCGCACCTGGAGCCGACGCGCGCGTTCGTCTGGTATGCCGGGCACCAGCTCGGCGAGAAGCCGCAGGACGCGCACGTCACCGTCTGCCAGCTCAAGGCGCACCTGTCCGAAGTCGGCCGCTTCGTGGCCAAGGCCGCCACCGAGGTGCACGGCGGCATGGGCTTCACCGACCTGGTCGGCCTGCACTACTGGTTCAAGCGCATCGGCTTCGACCGCCAGATGCTGGGCACCCCGGAACGGCTGCGCGTGGAGGCTGCGCGCGCGCAGGGCCTGATTTCATAAAGCGAACGATCGTTCAACCGCCCCGCGATCTCGTATTATCCCCATCACCCTACAGGAGGAGGCAACTCGATGAGTACCCAACAAAGCAAGGCCCTTGGGTTCGGTCTGAACCCCCAGGACGATCTGAACGACCTGCGCATCTCCGACAAGGCGATCCCGCTGCTCGAGCACGTCAAGCGCTTCGTGACCGAGACGGTCGACCCGATGTCCGAGAAGTTCTACAAGCTCGGCGAAGGCCGCCCCAACCGCTGGGAATACGCACCGGGCCAGCTCGAGCTGCTCGACGCCGCCAAGGAAAAGGCCAAGAAGGAAGGCCTGTGGAACTTCTTCCTGCCCGATGCCGAGACCGGTGAAGGCCTGAAGAACCTCGACTACGCGTACATCGCCGTCGAGCTGGGCAAGAACCCGCTGGCGTCCGAGACGATGAACTGCTCGGCCCCCGACACCGGCAACATGGAAGTGCTCGAGCGCGTCGGCACGCCCGAGCAGAAGGAGCGCTGGCTCAAGCCGCTGCTGAACGGCGAGATCCGCTCGGCCTACGTGATGACCGAGCCCGACCGCGCGTCGTCCGACGCCCGCAACGTGAGCCTGAGCGCCGTGCGCCAGGGCGATCACTACGTGCTCAACGGCGAGAAGTACTTCGCGTCGGGCGCCGGAGATCCGCGCTGCAAGATCATGATCGTGATGTGCAAGACCAACCCGGACGCGCCGCCGCACAAGCAGCAGTCGCAGATCCTGGTGCCCAAGGACACCCCGGGGGTCAACATCCTGGGCCCGATGCACGTCTTCGGTGACGACGACGCGCCGCACGGCCACATGCACATCCGCTTCGAGAACGCGCGCGTGCCGGTCGAGAACATGCTGCTGGGCGAAGGCCGCGGCTTCGAGATCTCGCAGCTGCGCCTGGGCCCGGGCCGCATCCACCACTGCATGCGCTCCATCGGCCGTGCCGAGAAGGCGCTCGACCTGATGGTGCGTCGCGGCCTGTCGCGCGAAGCGTTCGGCAAGAAGCTGGTGCACCTGGGCGGCAACATGGAGATCATCTCGCGCGCCCGCATCGAGATCGAATCCATGCGCCTGATGGTGCTGAAGGCCGCCAAGGCCATGGACGTGCTGGGCAATCGCGAAGCGCGCGTCTGGGTGCACATGGTCAAGGCGCTGGTGCCCGAGCGCGTGTGCCAGATCATCGACCAGGCGATCCAGATGCACGGTGCCACCGGCATCACGCAGTGGACGCCGCTGGCGCACCTGTACACGCACACGCGTACGCTGCGCCTGGCCGACGGTCCGGACGAAGTCCATCACATGGTGGTGGGCCGCAACGAGATCCGTCTGTACGAAAGCGCCACCGGCGTCGAGGATCCGACCTCGGCCGTCGTCTGGCGCAGCTGAGCGCGCAGTGCGCGGCGGGCGCCGGAAGGCGCCCGCGGTGGTTTCGTGCCCCTGGCACGGCACCCCGGCCTGCAACGGCCGCCCGGATCAACGGGCGGCCGTTTTGGTTTTGGGCCTCGTCCGGCCGCTGCTTTTTGGCCTCGTTCGGCCGCGCGCCCGGCGTGCGTCGCCCGGCAGCGCGGTCCGTCGTCTGTCTCCCTTCGGCGCCCCCTGCCCCGCCTAGAACCCCGGCGGCGGCCTGAACCCGCCGATCTCGCGGGCCAGTTGCGCGGCCACCCAGATCGTCGTGCGGTCGCCCATCTCGGGCCCGATCACCTGCAGCCCCACCGGAAGCCCCTCCGGCGTGAAGCCCACCGGCGCGGCCGTGGCCGGCAGGTACGAGCAGGTGGCCAGCCCCGCCCAGAACAGCAGCGAGAAGTACGGCTGCGGCGTGCCGTTGACCATCAGCGTGCGCGCCACCGGCGGCTCGGAGTGGTCGTGCGGGAAGGCGGCCGTGGCCGTCACCGGCGCCAGCATCACGTCGTAGCGGTCGAAGAACGCCCGCCACGCCCAGCGCAGCAGCTCGCGCTGGTTGTTGGCGTCGTAGAACGCCTTGTAGCTGGCGGTGGACGCGCGCAGCGTCTCGGCACGCG
>JAKOZZ010000060.1 GCA_029779755.1 Pseudomonadota bacterium | reverse complement strand
GCGTCGATGCCGGTCGCCCGCCCCGCGCGCGGCTGATCCGGCGCCGAAGCCGGCGCAGGGGCCGGCGACGACCTACGGACGCACCTCGACCGCATACACCTTCTGCACGATCAGCCAGCGGCCGCCCACCTTCAGCAGGCTCAGGTAGTCGTTGAAGTAGCGCGGCGGGATCTGGCACTTGACCTTCACGAACGCCGTGGTCGGGCTCGACTGGTCGAGCAGCAGGATCGCGTCGTCGCGCGCGAGGCCCTGCGCCTTGGACGACGGGCGCTCGCGCACCGCCTTCAGCCACGCATCGCGGGACAGGATCGACACCGCACCGCCCTGTTCCCAGGTGAGCGCGCTGGACTCGTGGAAGACGCTGCCGAGCTTGTCGGCGTCGCCTTCGTAGAGTCCGTCGAAGTAGGTCTGGATCGTCTGTTCGATCGCGCTGCGGTCGGTGCTCATGGGGATCTCCTCGGGGGAACGATGGTTCGGCCGGCGCGTGTGCCGGTGGCGCGGGACTGGATGCCGGTGGCGCGCGCGTGGGCGCCGACGACGGCACGCGGGGCATCAGCGCGCATGACGGTTCAGCTCGTCCTCGACGAACTCCATGCGGTCCTTGCCCCAGAAGATCTCGTCGCCGACCACGAAGCTGGGCACGCCGAAGACGCCGCGCGCCAGGGCGCGGTCGGTGCTGTCGATCAGGGCCTGGCGGATCTCGGGGCTTTCGGCTGCCGCTTCGAACGCGGCGGGGTCCACGCCCAGCGCGGTCACGATCGGCCGCATCCCCGCGTAGTCGGCGATGGACGCGTCGTCGCGCTCCCAGTAGGCCGCGAAGACCGCATCGACGAAGGGCAGCTCGAGCCCCCAGCGGCGCATCGCCAGCGCACCGCGCAGCACGCGGCTCGACTTGATCGGGAACACGGTCGGAAAGCGGAACGGCAGCCCGTACTTGTCGGCCCACCGGGCGAGGTCGCGCTTGCGGTTGGCGAGCTTGGCCGGCGGCTCCTCGAGCACCACGTAGTCGTTCTGTCGGAACACGTGGCCGAGGTTGTACGGGTGCAGCACCAGTTCGGCGCCGGTGCGTTCGAGCACCGGGCGCACCAGCTTCAGCGCGAAGTAGGTGTTGGTGCTGCCGATGTCCCAGTAGAGGTCGAGCGTGCGTCGGGATGTGTTCATGTCCCAGTCTAGCCCGAACGCGCGAACGGCGCGGCGCGCCCGCAACGGGGCCACAATGCCGGATGCGGCCGCAAGGCCTTCTTCCGGAGGAACCCCGTGAACCGTCAATGGATCTACGCCCGCCGCCCCGAGGGGGCCGTCACCACCGACATCTTCGAGCTGCAGCTGACCGACCTGCCGCAGCCGGCGCCCGGCGAAGCGCTGGTGCGCGTGAAGATCATCTCGGTCGATCCGGCCAACCGCGCCTGGATGCAGGGACGCACCTACCGGCCGCAGCTGCAGCCGGGCGAGGTGATGGGCGGCTTCGGTCTCGGTGAGGTGATCGCGTCGAACACACCGCAGCTGCGGCCCGGCGACCTCGTCGACGGCGACTTCGGCTGGCGCGACTACCTCACCGTGCGGCCCGACCAGGTCACGAAGCGGGATCCCCGCCATGCGCCCGAACACCTGGTGGGCGTGCTCGGCATCACCGGGCTGACCGCGTATTTCGGGCTGTTCGACGTCGGGCGTCCGGTGGCGGGCGAGACGGTGATGGTGTCGGCCGCCGCGGGCGCCGTCGGCTCGGTCGCGGGTCAGCTCGCCCGTATCGCTGGCTGCCGGGTGATCGGGGTGACGGGCGGGCAGGCCAAGTGCGACTGGATCACCGGCACGCTCGGGTTCGACGCGGCCCTCGACTACAAGGCCGGCGACCTGAAGGCCGCGCTGAAGGAGATCTGCCCCGAGGGCGTCGACGTCTACTTCGACAACACCGGCGGCGCGCCGCTGGACGCCGCACTCGCGCGCATGAACGTAGGCGGGCGCATCGCCTGCTGCGGCAACGTGTCCCAGTACGACCGCGGGGGCGCGACGGGCGGCCCGCCGGGGGTGCCGGGTCTGCTCGTCACCAAGCGCATCCGCATGGAAGGCTTCATCGTCACCGACCACTTCGCGCGCCGGCACCAGGCCGAGCGCGCGCTGGCCGGCTGGCTGCGCGACGGGCGGCTGAAGGCGCCGATGGACATCGTCGAGGGGTTCGAGCGCGTGCCGCAGGCGCTGGTCGACCTGCTGCACGGCCGCAACCGCGGCAAGATGATGATCCGGATCGCCTGACCGAGCCGGATCGCCCGACCGATCGGGTCAACCGACCGATCGGACCGCCCGGCCGGCCCGACCGGCCGGGTCAGCCCTGTTTCCAGGCGGGCGTGCGCTTCTCGACGAACGCGCGGATGCCTTCGCGCGACTCCTCGGTGGCCGCGATCGTGCAGAAGCTCTCGACCACGTTGCCGATGTCGCGCCGGTAGTCGTTGTCGTTGAAGCGCATGAAGGCGGCGTGCCCCAGCTTCATCACGCCGGGCGGCTTGGCGGCGAACATGCGCGCCATCTCGAGCGCCGCCTCGAGCACCTGGCCGTCCGGCACGATGCGGCTGACCAGCCCCAGGGTCGCCGCCTCCTGTGCGCCGAACGCCCGGCCCGAGAACAGGATCTCGTACGCGCGGTGGCGCCCGACGATGCGCGGCAGGTGCACGAAGTGGATCGCCGGGATCATGCCGACGTCGATCTCCGGATACCCGAACGTCGAGGTCTCGCCGGCGACGATCACGTTCGACTGGATGCACAGGGTCATGCCGCCCGCGCGCGCCGCGCCGTCGACGGCCGCGATGCAGGGCTTGCCCAGGTTGTAGTGCACGTCGGCCAGCTCGATGTACAGCTTCTCCAGGAACTTGTGCACCGCGAGTCCGGACTCGCCCTGCAGGATGCTGAGGTCGAGGCCCGCGCAGAAGCGGCGGGGCAGGGCGCTGCACAGGACGATCGCGCGCACGTCGTCGTCGGCGCTGGCGCGCTTCAGCGCGGACAGGATCTCTTCGATCATCGCCACGCTGAGCGCGTTGACGGGGGCGCTGTCCATCGTGATCTGGGCGACGTGTTCGGAGACTTCGTATCGGACCTTGCTCATGTGAGGTGTTCGCCTTGGGTCGTGGGGTGGGCGGAGGGTGGTGCCCGATTCTGCCTCGGACGGCGGCCGGGCGCGGCGGGTGCGCCGTTCCACGACTGCGGCCCTCGACCGGATGCGGGTCGGCAATCCCCGTCGGAGGCCGGCAACCCGCGTCAATCTGGGTATTCTTGTCCCGGACGCGGGCCCGTACCCGCCGCACACTTCCAGGAGACGAACCCCATGAGCGAACCCCGGTTCGAGACCGCGCCCCTGCCGGAGCGCGACTATCAGCGCCACCTCGAGGAGGGGCGCTTCATGCTGCAGCGCAGCCGCTCCAGCGGCCGCTTCGTGTACTACCCGCGCGTGGCCGAGCCGCGCACCGGCGCCACCGATCTCGAATGGGTCGAGGTGTCGGGCCTGGGCACCGTGTACGCCACCAGCGTGATGCGTCAGCGCGATCCGGCCGCCAACTACAACGTCGCGCTGATCGACCTCGCCGAAGGCGTGCGCATGATGAGCCGCGTCGAAGGCGTGCCGCCGGAGCAGGTGCGCATCGGCATGGCGGTGCGTGCGCGCATCGCCCGCGAGGCCGACGGTGCGCTCGTGGTGTTCGACCCGGTGGAGGGTGGGGCGGGTGCGTCCGGTGCGGGCGCGACGGGCGCGGGCGCGGCGGGAGGTGCACGATGAGCGAAGGCTTTCCGCGCGGCAAGGCCGCCATCGTCGGGGCGGCCACCTACGGCATCGGCGAGGCACCGGGCCTCGATTCCATCGACCTCGCCGTGCACGCCAGCGTGCGGGCGCTGGCCGCCGCCCGGCTGACGCCGCAGGACGTCGACGGGCTGTTCGTTTGCCTGCCCTCCGACTTCCTGTCGGGGCTGTCGCTGGCCGAGTACCTGGGCATCCGCCCCAAGTTCACCGACAACAACCGCACCGGCGGCTCGGCCTTCCTGTCGCACGTGTACTGGGCCGCCCATGCACTGGCCGCGGGCGCCTGCGACGTGGCGCTGATCGCCTACGGCAGCAACCAGCGCAGCGGCGCAGGCAAGCTCGTCAGCGCCCAGAAGCAGCCCTGGTTCGAGGCCCGCTACAAGCCGGTGATGCCGGTGGGCGCGTATGCGCTGGCCGCCTCGCGCCACATGCACGAGTTCGGCACCACGCGCGAGCAGCTCGCCGAGGTGGCCGTGGCCGCCCGCGGCTGGGCGCAGAAGAACCCGGAGGCGTTCATGCGCGATCCGCTGAGCGTGCAGGACGTGCTGGCCGCGCGCATGGTGGCCGATCCGCTGACCGTGCGCGACTGCTGCCTGGTCACCGACGGTGCCGCCGCGATCGTGCTGACCCGCGCCGACCGTGCGCGCGACCACTGCGCGACGCCGGTCCACGTGCTGGGCTGCGCCGCGGCCACCGACCACAGCAGCATCGTCGCCATGCCCGACCTCACGGTCACGGCGGCCGCCGAGTCCGGTGCGCGCGCCTACGCGCAGGCCGGGTACGGTCCGCGCGACATGGACGTGGTCGAGCTGTACGACGCCTTCACCATCAACACGCTGCTGTTCCTCGAGGACCTGGGGTTCTGTCCGAAAGGCGAGGGCGGGCGCTTCGTGTCGGGCGGCCGCATCGCACCGGGCGGCGAACTGCCCGTGAACACCAATGGCGGCGGCCTGTCCTGCGTGCACCCCGGCATGTACGGCCTGTTCACGCTGGTCGAGTCGGCGCAGCAGCTGATGGGCCAGGCGGGCGAGCGGCAGGTGCCGGGCGCGCGGCTGGCGCTGGCGCACGGCAACGGCGGCACCTTGTCGAGCCAGGTGACGGCGATCCTGGGCACGCCGGAGACGCTGTGATGGCGGCGGCGCTGCCCGAGATCCGTCGGGCCGGCGCCTGGACGGTGGGCGAGCTGCTGTCGGCGCAGGCGCGCCGGGTGCCCGACCGCGTCGCGCTCGACGACGGCGCGAAGACGCTCACCTACCGCACGCTCGACGAACGCGCGAACCGCCTGGCCAACGCGCTGGCCGCGCTGGGCGTCGGGCGCGGCGCCCGGGTGGCGATCCTGTCGGAGAACCGCACCGAGTACCTCGAGGCCACGTACGCCGCGGCGAAACTCGGCGCGGTCCTGTGCGCGCTCAACTGGCGCCTGGCGCGCGAGGAGCTGGCGCACTGCGTGCGCCTGGTCGAGCCGACCGTCGTGCTGCTGTCGCCGCGCTTCGAGGCCGCGTATGCGGCGCTCGGTGCGCTCGACGGCGTGCCGGGCGGGACGATCCTGCTGGGCGACGATTACGAGCGCCGCCTGCAGGCCGCCGCGGTGTCCGCGCCGCCGCTGTGCGCCGAACCCGAGGACGGCCTGCTGATCCTCTACACCAGCGGCACCACCGGCCTGCCCAAGGGGGCGCTGATCAGTCACCGTGCCGAGCTGGCGCGCATGGACGTGTCGCGCATCGACCTCGGGCTGCAGGCGGGCGACGGATTCGTCGCCTGGGCGCCGATGTTCCACATGGTGTCGCTCGAGCATGCGCTGCACGTGCTCGGCCTGGGCGGCACGGTGTTCGTCGTCGACGGCGCCGACATCCCGCACATCGTGCGGCTGGTTGCAACGCAGCCGCAGTGGTGGCTGGTGCTGATCCCCGGCATGATCGAGCGTCTGGTCGAGACGCTGCGCGAAGGCGGGGTCCGTCCGCGCGGCATCCGGCTGGCCGGGGCGCTGGCCGACCTGGTGCCGGGTCAGCTGGTGGCCGAGGCGTCGCGCCTGCTGCAGGCGCCGTACCTGAACACCTTCGGGTCGACCGAGACCGGCATGCTGCCCGGCTGCGGGCGCAGCTTCCCCGTCGGCACGGAGCCCGACAGCCTGGCCAAGGACCACAACTCGCTGTACCTGTGGCGCCTGGTCGACCGCGACGACCGGGACGTCGCGACCGGCGAACCGGGCGAGATCGCCGTGCGCGGGCCCACCGTGTTCAGCGGCTACTGGAACGCCGATGCGGTCAACGCGCGCGAGTTCCGCGGCGGCTGGTTCCACATGGGCGACATGTTCGTCGAGCGGCCCGACGGGCGCATCGACTTCGTCGACCGCGCCAAGTACCTGATCAAGTCGGGCGGCGAGAACATCTACCCGATCGAGATCGAGCGCGTGCTGATGCGCGATGCGCGGGTCGCCGAGGCCGTGGTCGTGCGCCGGCGCAGCGTCGAGTGGGGCGAGGTGCCGGTCGCCTTCGTCGCCGTGCACGACCGCACCGTCACGCCCGACGACCTGATGCGCGCATGCCGTGCGCAGCTGTCGTCCTACAAGCTGCCGCGCGAGATCCGCATCGTCGCCTCGCAGGAAGACTTCCCGCGCAGCACCAGCGGCAAGGTGCAGCGCCAGCTGGTCGAGCGCTGGCTCGACGAGGGGAGCGCATGAGCCCGGTGCCCATCCTGCACCACTACGACTTCTCGCCGTTCTCCGAGAAGATCCGGCTGGCCTTCGGATTCAAGGGGCTGGACTGGCATGCGGTCGAAGCGCCGTCCGTGATGCCCAAGCCCGACCTGGTCGCGCTCACCGGCGGCTACCGTCACATTCCGGTGATGCAGATCGGCGCCGACGTGTTCTGCGACACGCGCACGATCGCCCGCGCGCTCGACCGGCTGTGGCCCGCGCGTCCGCTGGTGCGGCCGGCCACGCGCGGCCTCGCCACGGCGCTCGAGGCGTGGGCGGAGCGCGACCTGTTCTGGCCGATCGCCCGCTACGTGACGGGCGTGAACGCCGACACCATCGACCCGCAACTGCACGTCGACCGTGCCGCGCTGCGCGGCAAGCCGGCGCCTTCGCCCGAGCGCCTGCGTGCGGTGGCGCGTCGCAGCCTGGCGCAGGTGCGCGCCGAGCTGCCGGTGGTCGATCGCCTGCTCGCGCACGGCGGCGCATGGCTGCTGCCCGACGGCCCCGGCCAGGCCGACTTCGCCGTGTATCACGGACTCTGGTTCCTCGGCGCCTTCACCGTCGACTGCAGCGACGTGCTCGCGCCGCATCCGGCGGTGCGCAGCTGGATGGCGCGGGTCGCCGCGATCGGGCACGGTCGCCGCATGCCGATGCCGGCGGCCGAGGCGCTGGCCGCGGCTGCACGCGGCGCGCCGGCGCCCCTGCCGCCCGCGTTCGATGACGACAGCCTGCCGCCCGTGGGCAGCCACGTGTCGGTGCGGCCCGACGACTACACCACCGAGGCCGTGACCGGCCGGCTCGCACAGGTCGACCACGACGACGTGCGCGTGCTGCGCGACGACGCCGTGCTCGGCGCGGTGATGATGCATTTCCCCCGCATCGGCTACACGATCCGGGCGCTCTGACATGAACAGGAGACTCCGATGAGCGGACGACTCGACGGCAAGGTGGTGCTGCTCACCGGCGCGGCCTCGGGCATCGGCGCGGCCACCACCGAGCTGATGCTGGGCGAGGGGGCGCGCGTGGTGGCGACCGACGTCGACGTGGCGCGCGGCGAAGCGCTGGTGGCGCGGCTGTCGGCGCAGGCGCCCGGGCGCATCGTGTTCCTGCGGCTCGACGTCGCGCAGGAGGCGCAGTGGGAGGCCGCGCTCGCACAGGCTGCGGCCCGCTTCGCGCCGATCGACGTGCTGGTCAACAACGCGGGCGTGGCGCCCGCGCTCGTGCCGCTGGCGCAGACCACGCTCGACGAGTGGCGCCGGGTGATGTCGATCAACCTCGACGGCGCCTTCCTCGGCGTCAAGCACGCGATCCGCGCGATGACGGGCCGGGGCGGCGCGATCGTCAACGTGTCGTCGGTCGCCGGCCTGGTCGGCATGCCGCTGAACGGGGCCTACAGTCCGGCGAAGGCGGGCGTGCTGCTGCTGACCAAGTGTGCGGCGCTCGAGTGCGCGCAGATGGACCCGCCGATCCGCGTCAACGCGGTGCACCCCGGTTACATCCGTACCGACATGGTCGGCGCGATCTCCGACACGCTCGGCGCCGAGCGCTTCGAGCGCCGCGTGCGCAAGACGGTCCCGCTCAAGCGTCTGGGCGATGCCCAGGACATCGCCGAGGCGATCGTCTTTCTCGCGAGCACGCAGTCGAAGTTCACCACCGGCTCCAGCCTCGTCGTCGACGGCGGCTGGACCGCGCAGTGAGGCGGAGGGCCGACCGCGCAGTGCGGCGGACGCCCGACGGCGCAGTGAGGCCGACGCCCGACCGCGCTGCGCGTCAGCCGGAACTCAGGCCCAGCGTCTCGGCGAACCGCCGCCTGCCGCCCAGCCAGCGATCGTAGCCCTGCGCCTTGCGCTGGAAGTATTCCAGCACCTGCGGATGCGGCAGGAACAGGAACGACTCGGCCTCCATGCCAGCGACCACGCAGTCGGCGAGCGCTTCGGCCGAGATGATCCCGTCGTTCTTGGCCGCGGAC
>JAKOZZ010000008.1 GCA_029779755.1 Pseudomonadota bacterium | reverse complement strand
TTGTACGGCGCCGCCATCGCTGCGCTGCTGACGATCGACGCCAATACCCATAGTGCTCTACGCATTCGATCCCTCGCGGACGGACCCCTCGACCATCCCATTGTGCCGAAGCAGGGCGTCGATGCTGGGGTCCCGTCCGCGGAACGCACGGAACGAGTCGATGGCCGGTCGGCTGCCGCCCACCGACAGGATCTCGTCGAGGAACCGCTTCCCGGTGGCGGCCAGACGCGCGGCCGCATCCACCGCGGCGGCGGCCTCCTCGAAGGCGGCATAGGCGTCGGCCGACAGCACCTCGGCCCACTTGTAGCTGTAGTAGCCCGCCGCGTAGCCGCCGGCGAAGATGTGCGAGAAGCTGTTCTGGAACCGGTTGAACGCCGGCGGCACCAGCACGGCGACCTCGGCGCGCACGGCGTCGAGCAGCTGCTGCACGCTGCCGCCCTCGCCCACCCGGTACTCGCTGTGCAGGCGCATGTCGAACAGCGCGAACTCGATCTGGCGCAGCGTCTGCATGCCGCTCTGGAAGTTGCGTGCCGCGACCATCTTGTCGAACAGCGGCCGCGGGATCGGCGCGCCGGTGTCGACGTGGGCGCTCATCGCCTGCACGTTGTCCCACTCCCAGCAGAAGTTCTCCATGAACTGGCTGGGCAGCTCGACCGCATCCCATTCGACCCCCGAGATGCCGGCAACGCCCGGATCCTCGACGCGGGTGAGCATGTGGTGCAGGCCATGGCCGAACTCGTGGAACAGCGTGATGACGTCGTCGTGCGTCAGCGTCGCCGGCTTGCCGCCCACCGGCGCCTGGAAGTTGCAGGTGAGATAGGCGACCGGGGTCTGCAGCTCGCCGGCGTGGCGACGGCGTCCGCGGGCGTCGTCCATCCACGCGCCCGGACGCTTGCCCGCGCGGGCGTAGAGGTCGAGGTAGAACTGTCCGATCAGCACGCCGTCGCGCTCGATGCGGTGGAAGCGTACGTCGGGATGCCACGCCTGCGCGGCATCGTCGGCGATGCGCACGCCGAAGAGCTTCTCGATCAGGCCGAACAGGCCCTCGAGCACGCGCGGCAGCTGGAAGTACTGCTTCACCTCCTGGTCGGAGAACGCGTAGCGCTCTTCCTTCAGCGCCTCGCTCGCGAATGCGATGTCCCACGCCTGCAGCTCGTCGAGCCCGAGGCGCGACGCGGCGAAGGCGCGCACCTCGGCGACGTCGCGCTGTGCGAACGGGCGCGCGCGCGCGGCGAGATCGCGCAGGAAGGCGATCACCTGCGCGGGCGCGTGTGCCATCTTGGGCACCAGCGACACTTCGGCGAAGTTCGCATACCCCAGCAATGCGGCCTCCTCGGCGCGCAGCGTCAGCAGCTCGTCGATCACGCCGGCGTTGTCGAGCGCACGGCGCTTGTCGGCGTCGGCCGGCGCGGCGGCCTGGTCGGACGCGCGGGTCGTGTAGGCGCGGTACATCTGCTCGCGCAGCGCACGATCCTTCGCGTACTGCATCACCGGGATGTAGCACGGCGCCTGCAGCGTGAGGCGCCAGCCCTCCTCGCCCGCCGCCTTCGCCTGCTCGCGCGCGGCGTCGCGCACGTCGGCGGGCAGGCCGTCGAGCCGCTGCGCGTCGGTGATCGTCAGCGACCAGGCGTCGGTGGCGTCGAGCACGTTCTCGGAGAACTTCTGCCCGAGCGCAGCCTGGCGCTCGGACAGGGCCATGAAGCGCTCGCGGTGCGGCGACTCGAGCTCGACGCCGCCGAGCCGGAACCCCTGCAGCGCCAGCTCGACCGTGCGGCGCCGGGCCGGCGTCAGCGTCGCAAACGCCGGGCCGTCGCGCAGCGCGCGGTACTTCGCGTACAGCGCGCGGTTCTGGCCGACCTCGGTCCAGAACTGGGTGACCTTGGGCAGGTTCTCGTTGTAGGCCGCACGCAGCTCGGGCGTGTCGGCCACGCCGCTGAGGTGTCCGACCATGCCCCAGGCGCGCGACAGCTGCTCGGTGACCGCATCGAGCGGCTCGACGAACGATTCCCAGGTGGGCGCAGTGTCGTCGGCACCCGCGCGCGCCACCGCCTCGCGGGCGCGCAGCAGCAGCTCGTCGATCGCCGGCGTGACCAGCGAAGGCGAGAAGTCCGCGAAGCGCGGCAGACCGGAGAAGTCGAGCAGGGCGTTCACGACGAGCGCGTTCGGCGCGTGCGCAGGTGCGTTCGGTGCGGTCTGGGTCATGAGGATTCGGGTCCTTGTTGCAGAAGGGGGTTCACCGGGTCGATCTGGATGAGTCGGTCCGATGGCGTCGGTCCGGTCGCGTCGGTACGGCTGGGTCGCGCGCGCAACGGAGGGCTTTCGCAGCCCCTGCCCGCTCCTGCGGCGCTCCCCCGCCCTCGGGCGTCGGGTGTTGCCCTCGGCCGGCCCGCGTTCAGGCCGCGCGCTCGGCCGCCTCCATCGTGTTCACCAGCAGCATCGCGCGCGTCATCGGGCCGACGCCGCCCGGCACCGGCGTGATGGCCGAGGCCACCTGACTGGCGCTGGCGAAGTCGACGTCGCCGCACAGCTTGCCTGCGTTGGGGCCGTCGGGCTCGCGGTTCATGCCGACGTCGATCACGACGGCGCCCGGCTTGATCATGTCGCCCGTGATCATGCGCGCACGGCCGACCGCGGCCACCAGCACGTCGGCGCGGCGGCAGTGCGCGGCGAGGTCGCGCGTGCGGCTGTGGCAGATCGTGACGGTGGCGTTGCGCTCGAGCAGCATCATCGCCTGCGGCTTGCCGACGATGTTGCTGCGACCGACGACGACCGCCTCGGCCCCGTCGAGCAGCACGCCCGCATGCTCGAGCATCTTCATCACGCCGTAGGGCGTGCACGGACGGAAGCGCGGCGTGCCCGTCATCAGCGCCCCCGCATTGCTGACGTGGAAGCCGTCGACGTCCTTCTCGGGCGCGATCGTCTCGATCACGCGGTGCGCGTCGAGGTGCGGCGGCAGCGGCAGCTGCACGAGGATGCCGTGGATGGACGGATCGCGGTTGAGCTGCTCGATGCGCGCGAGCAGCGCCGCCTCGCTGGTGTCGGCGGGCAGACGGTCGAGGACGGAGCGGATGCCCGACTCCTCGCAGTCCTTCACCTTGTTGCGCACGTACACGGCCGAAGCCGGGTCTTCCCCGACCAGGATCACGGCGAGTCCGGGCGGCCGGCCTGCGCCGGAGAGCACGGCGGCCCGTGCTGCCACTTCGGCGCGGACACGCCGCGCGAGTTCGTTGCCATCGATGATGCGAGCGGTCATGAGCGCGTTCTCCGGAACAGGTTCGACCCCTCAACTTTACATTCAAAAAAAGTGTGCCTATAATCAAAGGCTCGCTAGGGGGTATAGCTCAGCTGGGAGAGCGCTTGCATGGCATGCAAGAGGTCAGCGGTTCGATCCCGCTTACCTCCACCAGCGAACAGTTTTGGTCCCGTTCGTCTAGAGGCCTAGGACACGACCCTTTCACGGTCGTTACAGGGGTTCGAATCCCCTACGGGACGCCAGCAGTACGCAAGGCCCCGGTTTCGAAAGAAGCCGGGGCCTTTGCTTTTGCGGGCCGCCCTCGACGTGTCGCCTTTCGCCGATCGCCCTCGGTGGGCCACCGCGTGCGAGCCGCCAGTCACGGTTCGCCGCGTGCGGGTCCCACGTGCGCGCGTCCGCCGGCGTTCTCGCCCGATCAGACCTCGTAGCCCAGATCGATGCGCGCACCCGACAGATTCCACGCGGTGCGCTGCTCGGCCGCGCCATACATCACGTAGTGGGCGATCGCGCCATTGGTGCGGCTGCCGAGGAAATCGTCGAGGTACGCGTCGACGTACGCGGCCACGTCCGGGTTGTCGGCCAGGTACCGTGCGCCGTCGAAGCCGGCGAAGCGCGGCCCGGCCGCCCGCCCCTCCCACACGCCGTACAGGTTGTAGTGCGCGAAGAGCGTCGCCGGGTCGGTGCGGAACGGCGTCAGGTCCGTCCAGCGCTGCGCGTACCAGGCGGCGTCGAACCAGGCGTTCGGCAGCCGGCCCTCGGCGGCGCCGGTGGCCGTGTAGTGCGCCCAGGCGGCGTCGACGGACACGCTCCGCACCAGTTCGGGGTTCGCCAGCAGATAGTGCACCGGGTCGAACAGGAAGCCGGGGCTCGACGCGTAGGCCGGCGCCGCCGTGCGCGGTGGCGACTGCAGTGCAACCGTCTGGTCGAGGAACGCCAGGAACTCGATGTCGACGAGCCGGTCATGGCCGTCGCTTCCCAGCCGGTCGACGACTTCGAACGCCCCGCCCCGCGATGCCACCGTATACGCGCTGCGCGGACCGGCGAACACCGCGGTGTCCTGCCCCGCCCCGCCGTCGAGCACGTCGTTGTCATGCACCAGCTGCACCACCCGCCCGTTGTACGCATCCGCCGACAGCGCCAGGTGCCCGCTGGCGTAGAGCGCCTGCCCGCTGCCCAGCAGGCGGCCGTCGACCCCGAACATCTCCCCCACGGGCGACAGCACGATGCCGTCGAGCGTGACCGACTGCAGATAGAGGTTGCGATTCTCCTGCGCACCACGCCCCTCGTGGTTCAGGGGTACGAGGCGCAGATCGTCGACCGGCACGCCCCCGGGCACCGCGAACCGGTAGGTCGTCGGGCCATTCCAGGCCTGCGTGCCGACGAAGTAGGTGACCGTCTCGGGCACGTCGATCACGCCGAGCAGCACACCGTCCGCACGCACCTCGACGCGCGGAGCCACGCCGTCGAGCAGCGCGCCGCTGGCGCCGATCTCCAGCACCACCGTCGTCGTCTGCGGCGCAGGCATTCCGTCGCCGTGCAGCCGGTCATCGCCCGGCCCGCCGGTGAGCCGGTCGTCGCCGCGGCCACCGCGCACCGTGTCGTCGTAGAACCCGCCCCCGGTGTGGTCCGCGCCCGCCGTGCCCGACACGTGGACGCCGTCGGCAGAGCGCTCGCCACGGTACCAGCCCGCGATCACATCGGCCGCAGGCTTGCCCTGCAGATCCCAGGTGTAGATCTCCCGCGACGGCAGAACGTCTTCGTGTCCGAACTGCGTCGTCGAACCCCAGCGGAACGGAAAGACGCCGAGCAGGCGGTCACCGAACTCGCGCGACAGCGTCTGCATCGCGACATCGAAGTAGAGCGCCTGCTCGTCGAGGTCGCGCGCGAGCATCAGCGGATGCCCGGCGAAGTAGCCGGCGAGCACGTTCGTCCAGTTGCCGCCATCGGCGGCCGGCGACCCCAGTTCGGTGAACGCGACCTTCAGGTCCGGATGCGCGGACATGAACGCACGCAGTGCCTCGACGATGTCGATGCCGCCGTTGACGCTGCTGCGCCAGCCGGCTTCCATGTCCTCGCGCGTCGGCGTGCGCGTGGTGTACAGCTGCGGATAGCTGCTGAGCCCGATGAAGTCGAGCGCATCGAGGAACACCGTGTCGACGAATTCCTCGGGCAACCCTGCCGGACGCGAGTACGCCGTCGCGTTGTAGCCGACCGCGCCGTCGAAGACCGCGCGCACGTCGGCGATCATCGCCCGCCAGAAGTCCGCGAAGGCGTCGGTCGTGGCGACACGTGTGAGTTCGTTGCCGAGCAGCAGGGCGTCGATGCCGTACGGCTGCACCCGCGCCAGCACCGTGCGCAGCGCGGCGCCATAGCTGTCGAACCAGGCCTGCGGATCGCCCGGCATGATCGCCGACCACTGGTAGGCATCGGTGCCCGGAAGACCCGAGCCGCCGGTGAACAGCACCGGCTTGATCCAGACCGAGAAGCCCATGTCGCGCACCACGCGCACGACCTCCTCGAGGATGCCCAGGGAGCTGAACTCACCGTCCTCGATCTCGACCCGCGACGCCGTGATCGAATCCTGACGGAACCCGATGTCGACGATCAGGGTGTTGGTGCCGCCGGCAAGCAGCGGCGCCAGTGCCGCGCGCAGGTCCGGTTCGCTGCGCCAGTGGTAGACGGTCGTGTTGTAGCCGCGAACGGTGAAGACGGGCTCGGACATCGGTGCTGCGGGCGCACGGAAAGGCGCCGAGGCGTTCAGACCCCGCTACGGTACACGAAGCCCTGACGCCCGCCCACACGCACGGGGCCGATCGCCGCACGTGCCGCGCCCGGCCCTCACACCTCGTCGTCCTCCAGATGCAGGTCCTGGATCTTGCGGGTGATCGTGTTGCGTCCGATGCCCAGGCGCAGTGCGGCGTCGATCCGGCGACCGCGCGTGTGGCGCAGCGCGGTGCGGATGACCGCGCTCTCGAACACGCGCGTGAGCTGATCCATCACGTCGCTCTGCCCGTTCGAGCGCATCTCGGGCGACTGCGCGCTCAGCATCGCCGACACCTCGCGCTCCAGCAGCGCCGCCCAGTGCGCCGCCTGCGCCTGCGGCAAGCCCGCGGCCGCCGCGGATCCGGCGTCGAGCCCGGGGCGCGGCATCGGCATGCCTGGCGGCGGCACGGCCATCGCCCGATCGTCGGCGTCACGCGCCCCCACGACGCCCACCGCTGCGGGGGCATGGAATCCGTCGACGGCGGCACCCGCTCCGTGACCGCCCGCCATCCCCGCGCCTGTCATCCCCGCGCCGACCATCCCCCCGCCAGCCACCCCGGTACCGGGGGCACCGGCCGCAGACGGACCGGCCCCGACGCCCCCGGTCGCGCCGATCGCCGCTTCGGACGCCCCCGCAGCGAGCGGACGCAGGCCGCTGGCCGCGGCAGCGTGGACCGCGGCCGCATGGGCCGCCGCGGCGCTGGCCGCATCGCGCACCTCGGGCGGCAGATCCGCCACCCCCACCGTCTGCGACGGTGCCATCACGTTGAGCCAGTGACACACGTTCTCGAGCTGGCGCACGTTGCCCGGCCAGGAGAACGCCGACAGCGCGGTCAGCGCCTCGTCGGTGAGCCGCTTCGGCTCGACGCCCAGTTCGCGGGCACTGCGCTGCAGGAAATGGCGCGCAAGCACCGGGATGTCTTCGTGCCGCTCGCGCAGGGGCGGCAGCCGCAGGCGGATCACGTTCAGCCGATGGAAGAGGTCTTCGCGGAACAGGCCCTTGCGCACCCGCTCTTCGAGGTTCTGGTGCGTGGCCGCGATCACCCGCACGTTCGCCTTCAGCGGCTGATGCCCGCCCACGCGGTAGAACTGCCCGTCGGCCAGCACCCGCAGCAGCCGGGTCTGCAGGTCGGGCGGCATGTCGCCGATCTCGTCGAGGAACAGCGTGCCGCCCTCGGCCTGCTCGAAGCGCCCGCGGCGCAGCTGCTGCGCCCCGGTGAACGCACCGCGCTCGTGCCCGAACAGCTCCGACTCCAGCAGGTCGCGCGGGATCGCCGCCGTGTTCAGGGCCACGAAGGCATGGCTGGCACGCGGGCTGTGGTCGTGCAGCGCGCGCGCGACCAGCTCCTTGCCGGTGCCCGACTCGCCGGTGATCAGCACCGTCACGTGCGAGCTCGACAGCCGCCCGATCGCCCGGAACACCTCCTGCATCGCGGGCGCCTTGCCGAGGATCTCGAGACTCTGCTCGGCGTCCTCCGGCGGCGGCTCCACGCCCTCGCTCTCCTGCATCGCGCGGCGGATCAGCTCCACCGCCTTGGGCAGGTCGAAGGGCTTGGGCAGGTACTCGAAGGCCCCGCCCTGGAACGCGGACACCGCGCTCTCGAGGTCGGAGTACGCGGTCATGATGATGACCGGCAGCGACGGCCTGCGCTCGTGCACCTTCTGCAGCAGCTCGATTCCGCTCTCGCCCGGCATCCGGATGTCGGACACGAGCACGCGCGGCGCTCCGTCCTCCAGTGCCCTCAGGCATTCACGCGCCGAGGCGAACGCCCGCACGTCGAAGCCTTCGCGCGACAGCGCACGTTCCAGCACCCAACGGATGGACTGGTCATCATCTACGATCCAAACCGAATTCATCGTCTCCGCTCTGCCTTTCGGCTGACCGCGCCGCAGGGACGATTCCCTACGACATGGGCAGCAGAATCCGGAAGTCGGTGCGGCCCGGACGGCTCTCGCACTCGATCAGACCTCCGTGCTGCTGCACGAAGCTCTGCGCCAGCGACAGGCCCAGACCGCTCCCACCTTCACGGCCCGAGACCAGCGGAAAGAAGATTCGCTCGCGGATCGCTTCCGGGATGCCCGGACCGTTGTCGATCACATGCAAATCCAATGCCAGGCGATGCCGCCGCTTGGCGATCGTCACCTGCCGCGCGATGCGCGTCTTCAACAGGATGCGGCCCTGGCCTTCCATCACCTGCGCCGCGTTGCTGACGAGGTTGAGCACGACCTGGATGAGCTGCTCCTTGTCGCCGCGGATGTCCGGAATGCTCGCGTCGTAGTCGCGGTCGATCTGCAGCGACTGCGGATACTCGGCCAGCACCACCGAGCGCACGCGCTCGAGCACCTCGTGGATGTTCAGGTCCTCGTCGACCCGTGCGACACGATGCGGCGCCAGCAGCCGGTCTACCAGCGCCTGCAGGCGATCGGCCTCCTTGATCACCACCTGCGTGTACTCGCGCAGTGCGGGCGAGTCGAGCTCGGTCTCGAGCAGCTGGGCCGCGCCGCGGATGCCGCCCAGCGGGTTCTTGATCTCGTGGGCGAGGTTGCGCACGAGCTCGCGATTGGCCTGTGCCGAATCGAGGATGCGGCTCTCGCGGTCGTGCCGCAGGAACTGGTCCATCTCGCGGAACTCGAGCAGCAGCCCCCCGACGGGGCTCTCGAGCACGACCGCGGTGCTGTTGAGGCGGATCGGCGTGCGGCCGGTGCGCTCGAGCACCAGGTCCTGGCGCTTCTGGCCGAACGCGTTCCGGCCGGCCTCCTCCACCAGGGTGTCGATCACCGCACCGTTGACGAACAGCCGCGCAAACGGATGCCCGACCATGGCCCGCGACGACAGCTCGAACAGCTGCTCGGCCGCCTGGTTGATGAACACGGTGTGGCCCGTGTCGTCGAGCACGACGACACCGCTGGCGAGCAGGTCGAGCCCGGCCAGCAGGGATTCGGGTCGCCGCCGGCGTTCGATGCCGGACGGGGGGTCGATCGGACGCGGTCCGGTCATGACGGTTCACCGCCTGCGACGGCGCGCGCCGGGCCGCGCGCGCTCAGTCGCGGATGGCCAAGAGCTCCTTCTTGATCGTGGCGATGTTGGCCTCGGAACGCGCGATGTCGTCCTTCAGCCGCTGCACGCGATCGAGGTAGCGCTGGTAGTTGCGCTCGCTGCCGAGCCGGTCGGGCTCGCCGTTGTTGTACTCCTTGCGGATCTCGGCGAGCTTGGCCTCCTCCTTGCGCATCTCCTCCTCGAGGATGCGCCTGCGATCGTTGTCGCGGGCGCGCTGCGTGGAGGAGTCGACCCGCGGAAATCCTTCGGGCGACGGCTGCGCACGCGGCGCAGCGGACGGCGCCTGCGCGCCCCCCGATGCCGGTGCGGCGCCAGCCGCGCCGCCCGATCCGCCCGATCCGCCCGACCCCGCGGGGGCGCCGGCCCCGGCAGCCGGCTTCGCCGGCGGCAGCTTCGGCGCCGGGATCGTGGTGATCGGCTGGAGGTCGACGGCCCGGCACGTGCGGCCCGACTGCGCGCTGGACGGCGAGTTGCTGTACTCGACCACGCCGTTCGCACCTTCGCAGCGGTAGATCTGCGCATGGACGGCACCGGCCGACATCGCCAGCAGGCAGGCCGCGACGAGAGAAGCGGAGCGCGCATGACCTGCGCGCGGGAACGAAAGGAGGTTCACGATGACCTGCGGGGCGCAAGGCCCGAGTGACACGGACGCCCGGACTATACCGCGTTCCAACCGGTGAAATACGACGCCCGTCGGACGCCAGCGGAGGATCGTCCAAAAGCGAAGGGCCGGTGGTTGCCGGCCCCTCGGCGACGACCCTCGCCGTCGCGTTCGCACGGGCCGCCGCCGGCGGCCCGCCGCTGCCGCACTTCGGGGCGCACGCAACGCCCCGGGTGCTCACAGCGAGTAGTACATGTCGAACTCGACCGGATGCGTGGTCATGCGGAACCGCGTGACCTCCTCCATCTTGAGCTCGATGTACGCATCGATCATCTCGTCGCTGAACACGCCACCGCGGGTCAGGAACTCGCGATCGCGGTCCAGGTAGTCGAGCGCCTGGTCGAGCGACGAGCACACGGTCGGGATCTTCGCATCCTCTTCCGGCGGCAGGTCGTACAGGTTCTTGTCGGCCGCCTCGCCCGGGTGGATCTTGTTCTGCACGCCGTCGAGACCGGCCATCATGCTGGCCGCAAACAGCAGGTACGGGTTGGCGGTGGGATCCGGGAACCGACACTCGATGCGGCGACCCTTCGGGTTGCTCACGTACGGAATGCGGATCGACGCCGAGCGGTTGCGGGCCGAGTACGCCAGCTTGACCGGTGCCTCGAAGCCCGGCACCAGGCGCTTGTACGAGTTGGTGCCCGGGTTGGCGATCGCGTTCAGCGCACGGGCGTGCTTGATGATGCCGCCGATGTAGTAGAGCGCGAACTCGGACAGGCCGGCGTACTTGTCACCCGCGAACAGGTTGACGCCGTCCTTCCAGATCGACTGGTGCACGTGCATGCCCGAGCCGTTGTCGCCGACGATCGGCTTCGGCATGAACGTGGCGGTCTTGCCGTAGCTGTGCGCAACGTTCATCACCACGTACTTCAGGATCTGCGTCCAGTCGGCGCGCTGCACCAGGGTCGAGAACTTGGTGCCGATCTCGTTCTGACCGGCGCCGGCCACCTCGTGGTGGTGCACCTCGACCGGAACGCCCATCTGCTCGAGCAGCAGGCACATCTCCGAGCGCATGTCCTGGAACGAATCCACCGGGGGCACCGGGAAGTAGCCGCCCTTGACGGCCGGACGGTGCGCCAGGTTGCCGCCTTCGAACTCCTTGCCGGTCGACCAGGACGCTTCCTCGGAGTTGACCTTCACGAAGCAGCCCGACATGTCGACGTTCCAGGTGACCGAGTCGAAGATGAAGAACTCGGGCTCGGGACCGAAGTACGCGGTGTCGCCGATGCCGCTGGCCTTCAGATAGGCTTCGGCGCGCTTGGCGATCGAGCGCGGGTCACGCGAATAACCCTTGCCGTCGGACGGCTCGACCACGTCGCAGGTCAGGATCAGCGTGGGCTCCTCGCGGAACGGATCCATGTTGGCGGTGCCCGGGTCCGGCATCAGCAGCATGTCCGACGCCTCGATGCCTTTCCAGCCGGCGATCGACGAACCGTCGAAGGCATGGCCCGACGTGAACTTGTCCTCGTCGAAATGGGACACCGGCACGGTGACGTGCTGTTCCTTGCCACGGGTGTCGGTGAAGCGGAAGTCAACGAACTTGACCTCGTTGTCCGCGACCATCTTCATCACGTCTTTGGCGCTCGCCATTGAGAACTCTCCTGATTGCGTCTTGTCAGTCGAAAAAGTGCCGATCAAACGCGCCCGGCATTGTGGGCGCTTTTGGTGCCGCGATCAAATAAGCAGGTTCCGTGCCACTGTTTGCTCCTGCCGGGCCGCGCTCTGCCCTGCGGCCGCCCCGCGTTGGGGCGTGGTTTCCGGGGCCCTGCACGGAATTGCCACGCCGAAGGCACCATGACGGTGCGCCCCAGAATGGCGCATTTCTGCACTTTCGCACCACATTCGGGCGTTCGGCTTCGGCGGCCGCCGCGCCCCGGGCCCCGGCCGCGCGACACCGCCATCGGGCGCCGCCGCCGTCCGTGCGCCGTCCGTGCGCCGTCAGGAGGCGTCCGGCCAGACCCAGTTCGCGAACCGCTCCCGCAGCCGCACCTTCCAGAACTTGCCGGTGGACGTGCGGGGAATCGCATCGATGAACTCGAACGCATCCGGGATCTGCCAGCGTGCGAACTTCGGCGCGAGGAAGTCGCGCAGCTCCGCGGCCGTCAGGGTCTGGTTCGGCTTGAGCACCACGGCCGCCAGCGGCCGCTCCGTCCACTTCGGGTGCGACACCGCGATCACCGCGGCCTCGGCCACCGCGGGATGCCCCATGATGGCGTTCTCGAGGTCGACCGAGCTGATCCATTCGCCGCCCGACTTGATCAGGTCCTTGGTGCGGTCGGCGATCCGCACGTACCCCCAGGCGTCGATCGCGGCGACGTCACCGGTGCGCAGCCAGCCGTCTGCGGTGAACTTGTCCGGATCGTTCGGCACGTCGTGGTAGGCGCCCGTGATGTACGGGCCGCGCACCTGCAGCTCGCCGACATCGGTGCCGTTCCACGCGCACTCGCTGCCGTCCTCGCCGACGATGCGCATGTCGACCAGCGGCACCTTCACCCCCGCCAGCGCCCGGCGCGCGAACCACTGGTCGTCGTTCAGCACCGGATCGAGCTCGGGCTTGCGATAGAACACCGACGCCAGCGGCGAGGTCTCGGTCATCCCCCATCCCTGGGCGACGCTGACGCCGTGCTTCGCGAACTGCCGGATCAGCGCCTCGGGCACGGCCGCGCCGCCCACCAGGCTGCGCAGGCCCTGCGGCAGCGTCCAGCGGCCCGGGTGCGCCTCGAACAGCTGGATCAGCGCCAGCCAGATCGTCGGCACGCCCAGCGCCAGCGAAGGCGGCTCGACCTGCATCAGGTCGAGCAGGTCGTCGGGATGCAGGTGCGGCCCGGGAAACACCAGCTTCGCGCCCAGCATCACGGCCGCATAGGGCACGCCCCAGGCGTTGGCGTGGAACATCGGCGTGACCGGCAGCACGCAGTCGCGCGCCGACAGCCCCAGGTGGTCGGGCAGGGCCGCCTGCAGCGAATGGATCACGGTCGACCGGTGCGAGTAGACGACGCCCTTGGGGCGGCCCGTGGTGCCGGACGTGTAGCACATGGCGACCGGGTCGTTCTCGTCGTGCGCGGCGTAGCCGTCGCAGGGCGGCGCGTCGCGCAGCAGCTGCTCGTAGTCGTCGATCGCAGGGATGCCGGCGTGCGGGTCGCCGGCCTGGGTCGCCACCGGCGCGCCCGAGAACGGGAACACGATCACGCGCTCGAACCGGTGCAGGTCGGCGAACTGCTTGTACAGCGGCAGCAGCACGTCGTCGACGATCAGGAAGCGGTCCTCGGCGTGATGCGCGATCCAGCCGATCTCGTCGGGCGCCAGGCGCAGGTTCAGCGTGTGCATCACGCCGCCGGCCGCCGGGATGCCGAAATACGCCTCCAGGTGGGCGTGGTGATTCCAGCACAGCGTCGCCACGCGATCGCCCTTGCGCAGGCCCAGACGCTTGAGCACCGACACCAGCGACTGCGTGCGAGCATGCCACTGCGCGTAGGTATGCCGCCGGTACGACTTGTCCGGCAGGCGCGACACGATCTGCTGCGTGGGATGCAGCCGCCCGGCATGGTCGAGCAGCGTGTTCAGCGACAGCGGAACGGACATCATCGTGGATTTCATCGGGTCTCCTCCAGGAACAGTTGCTGAAGATCGTTGAGGAACCGGCGTCCGAGCGCGGTCGCGCGCAGCCGCGTCGGATCCTCGTCGAGCAGGCCCCGGCGCACGCCTGCGTCGAGCATGCGCGCGATGCGTGCGGTCGACATCCCGGTGCGCGCCTCGAACAGGTCGGCCGGCACGCCGTCGACCAGTCGCAGCGCATTGAGCATGAACTCGAACGGCAGATCGGCCGCCGACAGCACGCGCTCCTCCTCGACCGCCCCGGCAGGCGACACGGCCGCCTCCATGTAGCGCTCGGGATGCCGCAGGCGGGCCTGTCGCACGATGCATTCGTGCGAGGAGATCTTGCCGTGCGCGCCCGCACCGATGCCGAGGTAGTCGCCGAACTCCCAGTAGTTGAGGTTGTGGCGGCAGCGATGGCCGTCGCGCGCGTACGCCGACACCTCGTACTGCCGCAGCCCGGCCGCGGCCGTGCGGGCTTCGACGAGGTCCTGCATCGCGGCGGCCAGGTCGTCGTCGGGCAACGGCGGCGGAAACCGCGCGAAGTACGTGTTGGGCTCCAGCGTGAACTGGTAGCAGGACAGGTGCGGCGGCGACAGCGACAGCGCGGTGTCGAGGTCGCGCTCGAGCATCTCCAGCGTCTGGCCGGGCAGCGCGTACATCAGGTCGATGTTGAAGGTGTCGAAGACCTGCGCGGCCAGCGCCACCGCCGCCCGCGCCTGCGCGGCGTCGTGCACCCGGCCGATGGCGCGCAGCGCGGCATCGTCGAAGCTCTGCACGCCGATCGACAGGCGGTTCACCCCCGCCGCCGCGAACCCGCGGAAGCGGTCGGCCTCGAACGTGCCGGGATTGGCCTCGAGCGTGATCTCGGCATTGGGCGCCACGCGCAGCCGCGCACGCACCATCGCCAGCAGCTGCTCGATCGCCGCCGGCGAGAACAGACTGGGCGTGCCGCCGCCGATGAACACCGTCTGAACGCTGCGCCCCCACACGCGCGGCAGCGCCGCCTCCAGGTCGGCCTGCAGCGCCGCCAGGTAACGCTGCTCCAGCGCCGCCGGCAGCGACGTGGCGCCGACGTCGAGACCGGGGTCGGCCCCCGCCGACGGCGCCGCCTCCGCGGCGTCGGGCGCTTCCGCTGTGTCGGTGGCTTCCGCCGTGTCGGTCGCTTCCGCGGTGTCGGTCGCTTCCCCGCGCCGCGCGCTCGGCACCGGGTGCAGCGCATGCACCGCGTTGCGCAGCACATGCACCCGGCCGGAAGGCGCATGCGATCCGCCGCGTGACGCACGCGCATCCTCGCGCAGCGCATGCGAATTGAAGTCACAGTACGGGCACTTGCGCAGGCACCAGGGCAGGTGCACGTACAGCCCGAGCGGCGGCAGTTGCGACAGGTGCCCGGCCGAGGCCAGCCGGATCTTCACGGCGCAGGTCTCATCACGCGTCCGGCGCAGGCCGGGGCACGAGGCCCTGCTCGACCAGTTTCGCGCACAGCGCCCGCATCGCCTGCGCCCGATGGCTGATCGCGTTCTTCTCGGCGCGGCTCAGTTCGGCGACGGTCCGCCCGAGCGCCGGCAGCAGGAAGTGCGGGTCGTATCCGAACCCGCCGGTGCCGCGCGGCGTGTCGATCACCTCACCGCGCCAGACCCCGTCGGCGACGATCGGCTGCGGGTCGTCGGCGCTGCGCACCAGCACGAGCACGCAGTAGTACCAGGCCGAGCGGTCGTCGAACGCCTGCAGCGCGCGCACCAGGCACGCGTTGTTGTCGGCGTCGCTGCGTGCGCCGCCGGCCGTCTCGGCAAACCGCGCCGATCGCACGCCGGGCGCCCCGCCCAGGGCCGTCGCGCAGATGCCCGAGTCGTCGGCCAGCGCCGGCAGGCCGCTCGCCGCCGACGCGTGGCGCGCCTTGGCCAGCGCGTTCTCGAGGAACGTCGGATGGGGCTCCTCGGCTTCGCCGATGCCGAGGAACCGCTGCGGGATCAGCTCGATGCCGAGCGGCTCGAGCAGGCTGCCCATCTCGTTGAGCTTGCCCAGGTTGTTGGACGCGAGGACCACGCGCGCCAGAGTCATGCGTGCCGCCCCTCAAGCGTCGATCGACAGACCCAGGGCCTGGCGCTGGATCTGCACGAGGCGGCCGATGCCGTCACGCGCCAGCTCGAGCAGCACGTCGGCCTGCGCCCGTGTGAACGGCTCGCCTTCGGCCGTGCCCTGGATCTCGACGAACCCGCCCGACCCGGTCATCACGACGTTCATGTCGGTGTCGCAGGCGGAATCCTCCGCGTAGTCCAGATCGAGCACCGGGGTGCCCTGCCAGATGCCGACCGACACCGCGGCCACCGCGTCGCGGATCGGCGAGCGCTCGATCGCGCCGGCAGCGAGCAGACGCCCGATCGCGTCGTGCGCGGCCACCCAGGCCCCGGTGATCGACGCCGTGCGCGTGCCGCCGTCGGCCTGCAGCACGTCGCAGTCGAGCTGGATCGTGCGCTCGCCGAGCAGGCCCAGGTCGAACACGGCGCGCAGGCTGCGCCCGATCAGGCGCTGGATCTCCTGTGTGCGGCCCGACTGCCGGCCCTTGGCGGCCTCGCGGTCGGAGCGGGTATGGGTGGCGCGCGGCAGCATGCCGTACTCGGCGGTCAGCCAGCCCTGCCCCTTGCCCCTGAGGAACCCGGGCACGCGCTCCTCGATGCTGGCGGTGCACAGCACGCGCGTGTCACCGAACTCCACCAGCACGGAACCCTCCGCGTGGCGGGTGAAATTGCGGGTCAGGCGCACGTCGCGCAACTGGCCCGGTTGGCGGCCGCTGGGCCGCAGTGCACCTTGGTTCGTCGTCATGCCCCGGATTCTACGTGGGGCCGGCACCCGCCCCGGCGGTGCCGCTCAGCGCGCCGAGGTCTTCTCGATCGCGGACCGGATCTCGTTGATCGTGCGCTCGATCTCGTCCTCGGACAGATCGGGCACCGCCTCGCCGTCGACCGGCTGCAGCGTGATCGTCGTGGTGACGGCGCCGTCCGGCAGCTGCGGCGCGGCCATCGTGTCCACCGACAGCGACTCGCCCTCCCAGTGCATGGCCAGCGCCGTGGTGTTGTCCGCGCCCCGTCCCGCATTGACCAGCGCCTGCTGCACCATCGACGGAATGACCGCACTCACCGCACCGGCGCCGATGCGCCGGCACAGCTCGCTCTCGGGCAGCGCCGACCACAGCCCGTCGGAGCACAGCAGCAGGTGGTCGCCGGGCTGCAGGTCCGCACCGCGGCTGATCTCGATCGTCGGCTCGAACGGCGAGCCGAGGCAGTTGAGCACCTTGTTGCGCTCGGGATGCTGCTCCTGCTCGTGCGGCTGCAGCAGGCCCAGGGCGACCAGATTCTCGACCTTGGAGTGGTCGCGGGTGCGGGCCAGCAGCATGCCGTTGCGGATCCAGTACAGGCGCGAATCACCGGCGTGCGCCCACCAGGCCTTGCCCCCCTGCACCACGCAGGCCACCACCGTGGTCCGCGGCGACTCGGGCATGCCGTGCAGGCTCTGGTAGCGCAGGATCTCGCGGTGCGCCTGGCGCAGCGCGTGGTCCAGAAAACCGATCGGGTCGCCGAGCACGGGCTTGGCCATCTGCTGGAACACCGCGCCGGCGGTCTGCATGGTGATCTGGGCGGCCACTTCGCCGCGCAGGTGACCGCCCATGCCGTCGGCCACCACCATCAGCAGGCTCTCCCGCGTGAAGCAGTAGCCCATGCGGTCCTGGTTCGACGCGCGGCCGCCCAGCGCGCTGTCCTGGAAGATCGAGAACCTCATTTCATGCACCTCGGTTCAGGGATCGAGCGAGATCGGCTCGTCGCTCTGGCGGCGTCGACCGGTGATGCGGCCGGCGATCGTATCGAGCCAGCGGCCGAGACCGGCGCCGCGTTCGTCTGCCGGCTCGACGTCGGGATCGGGCGCCCCGGCGCGCAGCGCGCGCTGCAGCGCGAACACGCTCTGCGGCCGCTCCAGGGGATTCAGCTTCAGGCACCACGCGACCGTGTCGACGAGATGCTTGGAGTACGACTTCTCGAGCAGGGCGAACAGCTCGCCCATGCGGTCGTTGAGCTCGCGCTGATCGGAGGCCTGCGGCGGCGCGCCCATCATGCAGGCGAACATGCTCGCACCCAGGCCGTACACGTCGGTCCAGG
The DNA here is from genome assembly GCA_029779755.1 of Pseudomonadota bacterium. GTDB lineage: Bacteria > Pseudomonadota > Gammaproteobacteria > Burkholderiales > Burkholderiaceae_E > Quisquiliibacterium. Next base: position 7,472 of record JAKOZZ010000008.1, on the reverse strand, counting down.
GCCCGAGCTGCTGCGCCTTGCGGTACAGCTCGGGGGCAGCGAAGCCCGGCGTGTACATGGGAAACAGCTTGGGGGCATCGCTGCTGAGCGTCTGGCGGGCGGCACCGAAGTCGAGCAGCATCGGCGAGCCGTCGAGCCGCAGGTAGACGTTCGCCGGCTTCAGGTCCAGGTGCAGCAGGCGGTTGGTGTGCACCTCGCGCAGGCCGTTCATCACCTGGTTGAAGACCCGGCGGATGTGCCGCTCGGCGATCACCACGCGGGGCTCGCGTCCCCGGCTGCCGGCATCACGCCCGCGGTTGCGCAGGATCAGCTCCTGCAGGCTGCGGCCCTGCTCGTAGGCCATCACCATGTAGACCGTGTCGTTGGCGCGGAAGAAGTTCAGCACGCGCACGACGTTCGGGTGCAGGATGCGGGCGAGCGCACGCCCTTCCTCGAAGAAGCACTTCAGCCCGTTGCGGTAGGTGGCGACGTTCTCGGTGGCGATGGTCGGCGACAGCTCGCCGGGCTTGCGCCGCACCAGCGTGCTGGGCAGGTATTCCTTGATCGCGAAGCGCTCGCCGGCGTCGTCCTCGGCGAGGTACACGATGGAGAAACCGCCACTCGCGATCTTTTTTAGAATACGGTAGCCGCCGAGGGCCAGGCCGTCGGGCAACGGTGCGTTGGTCTGTGAACCCATGCGTACCCTGTTCGATGCAGCCCGGCGCCGTACGCCGCGTATGCGGTGAACCCCATTGTAATTTGTCCGGAACCCACGTGCCCGAACCCACGACCATCCTCAGCATGACCGGCTATGCGTCGGTCGCCCGCGACACGGCCGCCGGTCGGGTCAGCCTCGAGCTGCGCAGCATCAACTCGCGGTACCTCGACCTCGTCTTCCGCATCCCGGACGAACTGCGTGCCGCCGAACCGGCCCTGCGCGAGTCCATCGCCGCGGGCATCGCACGCGGCAAGGTCGAGTGTCGCATCTCGGTCCAGAAGCTGCCGTCGGAGAGCCGACAACCGGCGATCGATCGCGGATTGCTGGCGCAACTGGTGGCGCTGGGCGACGAAGTCCGCCGTCTCGCGCACCAGGCGCCGCCGCTCACCACGGCCGACCTGCTGCGCTGGCCGGGCGTGATCGCCGAGCAGGTGCCCGACCCCGAAGCCCTGTCGCGCGCACTGGCCGAGCTCGGCCGCGAGGCGGTGGCCGAGCTGCAGGCCAGCCGGCGTCGCGAGGGCGCCAAGCTGGCCGCAACGATCGTCGAACGTGCCGACCGCATGCAGGCGATCGTCGACACCCTGAAGGAACAGACCCCCGCGCTGCTCGCCGCCTTCGAGCAGCGGCTGGTCGAGCGCCTGCGCGCTGCGCTCACCGATGCCAGCTCGGGCACCGCCCTGCCGGTGGACGAGGCGATGGAGCGGCTGCGCCAGGAGGTGGTGCTCTACGGGGTGCGCATCGACGTGGCCGAGGAGCTCGCGCGCCTGTCGGTGCACATCGGCGAGCTGCGCCGCATCGTCGGCGCCGGCGGGCAGTCCGGAAAGCGCCTGGACTTCCTGATGCAGGAACTCAACCGGGAAGCGAACACGCTCGGATCGAAAGCCGCCAACATCGACCTCACCAACGCCGCGGTGGAGCTCAAGCTGCTGATCGAGCAGATCCGGGAGCAGGTGCAGAACATCGAGTGAGGTTTCAGGGGGTCTCTTGACACCCCCAAGCAGCCGGAAACTCCAGCGTTTACGTGGGCTTAGCGTCTCAGGAGGTTGAACAGCGGCCCACCCCATCCCAGAATTTGTGTGTACGCAGGCGTGTACCCACAAGGCCCACCGGCCGGCAGTGTGTACACACGGCAAGGGGTGGCGATGGGACAGCTGACTGACGTGGCGATCCGGGCCTGGATCAGGTCCGGGGAGCGTTTCGAGGGCCGCTCGGACGGCGATGGTCTGGTGCTGACGTGGCGGGAGAAGCGCACGGCGCCCAGCTGGCGACTGCGCTACCGCTTCGCCGGCAAGCCGCGGGTGATGGAGATCGGCAGCTACTCGGATCTCACCCTCGCCGCTGCACGCCAAGCCGCAAAGGAACTGCGCGCCAAGATCGCCCTCGGCCACGACGTGGCCGGCGAAAAGCAGGAGCGAAAGTCCACCGCCCTGGCCCGCATCGAGGCCGCACGCAGCGTCACTACCGTCGGCCAACTCGCCGACGAGTACTTCGAGCGCATGATCAACGGGCGCTGGAAGCACCCGAACATCGTGCACAGCCGCATCGAGAAGGACATCAAGCCGCACCTTGGCAAGCTGGCCCTGGACGCGGTGGAGCCGAGGCACATCGACGCGATGCTGCGCGCCGTCGTCAAGCGCGGGGCGCCGACCATCGCCAACGACGTGCTGCGTTGGGTGCGACGCATGTTCGACTACGCCATCAAGCGCCACCTGGTGCGCTTCAATCCGGCTGCGGCCTTCGACCTGGCGGATGCAGGCGGCAAGGAACTGGCTCGGGAGCGGGCGCTGTCACGCGACGAGCTGGTGACGCTCTTCGAGGCCATGCGCCAGGCCAAGGGCTTCAGCGTGCAGAACGAACTGACGGTGAAGCTGCTGTTGCTGCTGGCCGTGCGCAAGGGCGAGCTGATCGCCGCGCGCTGGGACGAGTTCGAGCTGGAGGCCGACACGCCAGTGTGGCACCTGCCCGGCATCCGCACCAAGACCGGCCAGCCGCTGGACATTCCGCTGCCGACCATGGCGGTGGAGTGGCTGCAGAGGCTGAAGGGGATGGCCTGCAACGCCCCGTACGTGCTGCCGGCGCGCAAGCTCCAAACCCGGATGGTTCCGCACGTCTGCGAGTCGACCCTGGGCGTGGCGATGGGCAAGGTGAAGCACGGCCTGCCCCACTTCACGGTGCACGACTTCCGCCGCACCGCCCGCACGCATCTGGCCGCGCTGGGCGTGGAGCCGCACGTGGCCGAACGCTGCCTGAACCACAAGCTCAAGGGTGTGGAAGGTGTCTACAACCGGCACGACTACTTCGAGGAGCGGCGGCGAGCGCTGGAGGCGTGGGGGCAGTTGTTGCTGAAGCTGGAACGTCAACAGCCACCGACAAAGCAATCGGCGGCAGCGCGCCAGCAGGCACCGACAGCCGAGGAAGCTTGACAACTATTGATAGCCGACGGGATCATGCGCGCCATGAGCAGCAACACCATGAGCTTTGCCCTGCCCGAGGCCTTGCGCGAGTACGTCGACCAGCGGGTACGGTCCGGTCAGTACGGCAACACCAGCGAGTACTTGCGTGAGCTGATCCGTCGTGACCAGGAAGAGCAGGCCAAAAAGCGGTTGCGCGAACTGATCGAGGAAGGGCTGAGCTCAGGCCCCGGCCGTGCCCTGACACCGAAGCGGACGGCGCAGCTGAAGAAGCAGGCCTTGGGCGACCTGCGTTGAAGCCCGCTTACCTTCGGCCCCGCGCCGAAGCAGATCTGGTCGAGGCGGCGCGCTACTACGCCCAAGAAGGTGGACTGGCCCTGGGCGAGCGAATGTTCGACGCTGCCATCGCTGCGCTCGAGCCGGTCGAACGCATGCCCTCCATGGGTTCTCCCAGGCTGGCCCAGTTGTGCGACGTCCCAGGTTTACGTTCCTGGCGAGTCGCTGGCTTCCCAATGCAGTGGCTCTACTTCGAGGCAGCCGATCATCTCGATGTCGTTCGCCTTGTTGGTGACCGACAAGACATCCTCGCGATCCTCCAGGATGCCGGCTGAAGATTCGCTCCGTGGCCGCCCGATCCTGCGGTCGATGCAAGGCGCCCGATGACCAGCGACGAGCGCGAGGAGCTGAACCGGCTCTTGGCTGAGAACCGCCGGCTGCGCGAACTGCTCGCCGAGCACGGCATCGCGTGGCAGCCGCCCGATCCCGCGACGACCACCGAACGGCAGGCACGACTCGGAACCGACGAGAAGGTGAAGCTGTTCGCCACCCTGTTTCGCGGCCGGGAAGACGTCTACCCGATCCGCTGGGAGAGCAAGTCCGGTAAGTCTGGCTACTCCCCAGCATGCGCGAACGAGTGGCGGGCCGGTATCTGCGAGAAGCCGCGCATCAAGTGTGGCGACTGCGAGCACCGCGCGCTGATCCCGGTCACGGGCCAGACGGTCTTCGACCACCTCGCCGGCCGGCACACAGTAGGGGTGTATCCGCTCCTGACCGATGACACCTGCCACTTCCTGGCGGTCGACTTCGACGACGCCGAGTGGCGCGAAGACGCACGCGCCTTCGCCGGCTCCTGCGATGCGCTGGGCGTGCCGGTCGCCCTCGAAGTCTCCCGCTCAGGCAATGGAGCGCATGCCTGGATCTTCTTCAGCGCCCGGGTGTCAGCACGCGAAGCCCGCCGGCTGGGCACCGCCCTCATCAGCCACACCTGCGCCCGAACCCGCCAGCTGAAGCTCAGCTCCTATGACCGCCTGTTCCCGAACCAGGACACGATGCCGAAGGGAGGCTTCGGCAACCTCATCGCCCTGCCACTGCAGAAGGCGCCCCGCGAAAGCGGAGGCAGCGTCTTCGTCGACCGTGACTTGCAGCCCTACGGCGACCAGTGGGCCTTCCTGGCCGGCCTGCCAAAGATGCAGCCGGCAGACATCGAGCCCACGATCCTGCGCGCCACAGGCGGCCGTCATCCCCTCGACGTGACCTTCATCGACAGCGAAGACCAGGCCACGCCATGGCGGCGGAAGGAGCCAACATCCAGCCGCCTGCCCGGCCCAATGCCGGCCTCGTTGAAGATCACGCTGGCCAACCTGGTGTACTTCGAGAAGGCCGCTTTGCCGCAGCCGCTGGCCAACCGCCTGATCCGCCTGGCCGCGTTCCAGAACCCCGAGTTCTACAAGGCGCAGGCCATGCGCCTTCCGGTGTGGGACGAGCCCCGGGTCATCGGCTGTGCCGAGAACTTTCCCCAGCACATTGCGCTGCCGCGCGGATGCCTTGAAGCAGCGCTGACCTTGCTGCGCGAGAACGGCATCCGGCCCGAGCTGCAGGACGAGCGATCGGCCGGGACGGCGCTGCAAGTGCAGTTCCGTGGCGCGCTCCGGCTCGACCAGCAGCACGCAGTCGACGCCATGCTGGCCCACGACACGGGTGTCTTGTGCGCGCCGACCGCCTTCGGCAAGACGGTGACCGCAGCAGCGCTGATCGCCGCACGGAGCGTGAACACCTTGATCCTGGTCCACCGGGCCGAGCTGTTGCGGCAGTGGCGTGAACGGCTGCAGACCTTCCTGGTCGAGGCCAGCGACGCAAGTCAGGGCCGACCCAACATCGGCGCGATCGGCGGCGGCAAGTCGAAGCCCACCGGGCAGATCGACATCGCCTTGATGCAGTCGCTGTGCCGCCAGGGCGAAGTCAACGCGCTGGTCGAGGACTATGGACACATCGTGGTGGACGAGTGTCACCACCTCTCGGCGTTCTCATTCGAGGCGATCCTGAAGCGGGCCAAGGCGAAGTTCGTCCACGGGCTGACGGCCACGCCGATCCGCCGCGACGGCCGGCAACCCATCATCTTCATGCAGTGCGGCCCGACGCGGCACACCGCCGAGAAGCCTGCAGGGGCGCCGCAGACTCTGGAGATTTTTCCGCGATACCTGAGCGCGCGCGTGGCAGCAGCCGACGATGCGCCGATCCAGCAGGTGTTCCAGGTCATCGCCTCGGATACCGCGCGCACTGCCCAGGTGGCTGACGACGTGACGGCTGCATTCACCGCTGGAGCAAAGGTCTTGGTCCTGACTGAGCGGACGGGACACCTGGACGCCCTGCGCCAGGCGCTGGGCACGCGGGTGTCACCGCTGCTCGTGCTGCACGGCCGGATGTCGGCCAAGCAGCGGACCACGCTGCTTCAGGAACTGGAAGCGCTGCCAGCCGATGCTCCGCGGGTGCTGCTTTCGACGGGCAAGCTGGTCGGCGAAGGCTTCGACCATGCGCCCCTCGACACCCTGGTACTGGCGATGCCCATCTCCTGGAAGGGCACGCTTGCGCAGTACGCCGGCCGCCTGCACCGTGAGCACGCCAGCAAGAGCAGCGTCCGAATCGTCGACTTCGTCGACGAGGGGCATCCCGCCCTGCTTCGGATGTGGGAGCGGCGCCAGCGCGGGTATCACGCCATGGGGTATCGGGTGATCCCGCAGGCTTCAGGTCTTTTCGATCCGGACGACTGACGCGGCGGGGCAGCCGCGTCTCACAGCAGATCCATGACGTCGCCAACCGTACGGCCGGTGCACGACCGGCCGCACCGCGACATCAAGCCGCAGCGTCGCCGCCCGCCGCGCCGCTTCCACCGCCGCCCTTCTTCTTGTGCAGCACGGCGCCCAGATAGGCTGCCGACGCCCTCCCCCTGTTGTGGCCCGCCAGGCGGCTCACCGCCAACCGCGCCGCATCCTCCTGCTCACGCGTCAGCCCTTCCCCACCACCGCGCAGCGGCGGCTCCTGGCCGGTGATCGCGATGTACTCCTCGATCAGTGCCTCGTGCCGCAGGCCGTGGGCCGTGATGCCCAGGCCGCGCGACGTGATGTCGAACTTCCGAAGCACGTAGCCGAAGCGAACCATGTTCTGCTTCAGGTCGCGATCAGGGTCGCCGGTGTGGGCATGGCTGTCCCAGAAGGCAATCCGCTGCGCGCTGGCCACGGCCTGCCGGCGGCGTGGCGTGTTCATCGGCACGAAGCGCGGCCGGCCGCCCTTGGCGCCCTGGCGGATCCACACGTACTCCTCGCCCTGCTTCTCAGCCAGCGGCAGGCCGGTGTCGGCGAAGTTCACCACGCACTCGTTGGGCCGGAACATGATCGCCTCGCGCTTGCGCAGGCCGAAGGCACGGATCAGCCGCAGCATGCCGCCCACGTAGGGGTCGAAGGCGGCTACCTTGTCGATCAGGCCATCGACATCCACGCCCTGCGCCGACCAACTCTTGTCGCGCTCATTGATGCCGCTGCGCTGGTACTCGGCCAGCTCCAGCCCGTAGTACGCCGGACGCCGTATGAAGCCCGGCTTGCCCAGCCAACCGGCCAGGCCGCGCAGGAAACTGAGGTAGGTCTGGATGGTGGACGGCTTCAGCCCGTCCTTGCGCCACAGATCGACGGCGGCCTGGATGTGGCGCTGGCCCAGATTGCGCGGGTCGGGCGCCTTCTTGAAGCCGCCGCGACTCTCCAGCTCGCGGAAGAAGTGGCGCAGGAAGTTGGCGCGCTCGTACCGCGTCTTGAACGACACGCTCTTGGCGCGCGCCGTGTGCTCCATGTTGTGCAGCTTCAGCAGCACCTCCAGCACGGTGTGCGGGCTGGCCTTGCCGGGCACGAAGCGCGACAGGATCTCGTCGTTGGACAAGCCGGTCCACTCGCGCGGACGCAGCGCCTTCGGCGTGGCCTTGCCGCCCAGCGGCAGCGGGCGGGGGGTGGATGAAGGGAAGGAAGGGATCAAAAGACGGTTGGGTTGCGAAGGCATACGCCCTCCGTGAACAGTGGCCGCGCCTTCCCGAGGGGCGCGGC
>JAKOZZ010000443.1 GCA_029779755.1 Pseudomonadota bacterium | reverse complement strand
TTCGACACCGGAGACCGGCTGGTGTTCCGGGGTTTCGATCCCATCAGCGGCGCACCTGGCGCCGAGTCCACGCTGCAGCTCACCCGTGCCGACGGCAGCATCGTCGAATTCGACGCGGGCGCCTGGGTCACCGACGCCCAAGGCAACTGGAAGGCGGGCTCCGCGGGCGGCATGAAGCTGATCGGCGTGCTGCGCTCCAGCTATCCGGCCGGCACGCGCTGGCGCGCACGGCTCGAATCGTCGATCAATCCGGCCGACTTCATCGACGGAACGGTGCAATCGGTCGGCACGGTGGACGTGAAGATCGGCGAGCGCACGGTGCGCGCAGTGCGTCTGACCCTGCAGGGCTCGACGTCCGTCCCGACGATGCCGCCGGCCAGCAACTTCGGCCCGCGTCCGGTGACCGGACAACTGCTCGTCGAACCCGCCAGCGGTGTGGTGCTGTCGATCTCGCTCGACACGCCCCACCCCGACCTCGCGCTGCGCCGCCAGCTGGTCCAGCGCATCCGTGGTGACGGCACGCCGGAACGCGTCGAATTGCGCTGACCGCCGCCTCCGCGGCCCGGCGCCTGAACGAAGGACCCAGACATGAGTGGCATCGACGAATTCCCGTCCAACGCCGGCACGAGCGGCGTCGTGATCTCCGACGGCACGATCGGCCTCGGCGAGATCAACACCATCGGCGACACCGACTGGTTCCGCATCGCGCTGATCGCCGGACGGAACTATACGTTCTACCTGGAAGCCGACACGTCGGCTGCAGCGCCGCTGCTCGACCCGGTGCTCACGCTCTACGGGCCCACGTCCACGCAGATCGCGACCAACGACGACGCCACGCCCCAGGTGCGCTATTCGCAGATCAGTTTCACTGCGCCCACCTCCGGCAACTACTATCTCGAGGCACGCGGCTTCGGCGTCGAGATCGGCAGCTACGTGCTCTCGGCCTTCGGTGCCGTGACGGCGGACGGCACGGCACCGCTGCTGACCACTGCGCAACCGGTCGACAACGCCGTCGAGGTATCGGCGTCCAGCAACATCGTGCTCACGTTCAACGAGGCGATGCAGCTCGGCAGCGGCAACATCGTGCTGCTCTACTCGGATGGCACGCCGGCGCGGACGATCACCGGCGCGGGCGTGTCGATCTCGGGCAACGTCGTCTCGATCGATCCGGGGGCCGACCTCGTGGCGGGCACGCGCTACTCGCTGCAGGTCGATGCCGGCGCCCTGCGCGATCTGGCCGGCAACCCGTTCGCCGGCCTGACCGGCGCGTCGACGCTCGAGTTCACCATCGTCGACGACTACCCGTTCTCGCTGGGTACGACCGGAACCGTGATCGTCGGCGGGCGCGCCAGCGCCGGCGAGATCACGACCCCGGAGGACCGTGATCTCTTCCGCGTCGACCTCGTGCAGGGCACGTCCTACCGGTTCACCCTGACCGGCAACGGCGGGGTTCAGTTCGACCCGTTCCTCGATCTCTACGGGCCGGACGCGCTCTGGATCGCCGGCGACGACGACTCGGGCGGCGGCATCAATGCGGCGATCGACTTCGTCCCCACGACCACCGGCACCTACTACCTGAGCGCGCGCGATCTGCTGCTGACCGCGACGGGCAGCTATTCGCTGCTGGCGCAGGCCGTGGATGCGGCAGGACCGGCGCTGGTCTCGGCCAGCCCCGCCGACGATGCCACCGGCGTTGCGGTCGGCGCAAGCCTGGTGCTCACCTTCAGCGAGCCGATCCTCGCGGGCAGCGGCGACATCGTGCTGTACGACGCCAACGGCACGGTCGCCCGCCGGATTGCCGTCACCAACATCAACCAGGTTGCCGTCGGGACGAACACGCTGACGATCGATCCGGGCGCCGACCTCGTTGCAGGCCGCACCTATTACGTGAACCTGGCCCCCGGCATCGTGACCGACCGCAACGGCAATCCGTTCGCCGGCATCACGGGATCGACCGCGCTGAACTTCACGACGCTGTCGGACGCCGACACCACCGCCCCGCGGGTGATCGGCAGCTCGCCCGCAGACAACGCGCTGTCGGTGGCCCCCGGCGCGAACATCGTGCTGAGCTTCAGCGAATCGGTGCGCGCAGCCGGGGCCGTCGGCCTCGACGACATCGTGCTGCGCAACGCCGACGGCTCGGTCTGGCGCGCCATCGAGGTCTCGGACACGAGCCAGGTGTCGGTCTCCGGCAGCACGGTCACGATCAATCCCTCGATCGACTTCACGCCCGGCCGCAGCTACTACCTGAACGTTGCACCGGGCGCGTTCACCGATCTCGCCGGCAACGCGTTCAGTGGCGTCACGAGCACCACGGCATTGAACTTCACGGTGCCGAACGCAACGACCAGCGACGGCACGGTCTTCGGCACCTCGGGCCCGGACGCGATG
>JAKOZZ010000442.1 GCA_029779755.1 Pseudomonadota bacterium | reverse complement strand
GATCGCGTCGAAGGACCAGCCGGAATCGTGCACCTGCAGGGCCAGGCGCTCGATCAGCCGGTGATACGCGTCCCAGGAAACGTGCAGATCGTTCATGGCCGCCTCGCGTGCGGGCGATGCGCGCAGCAGGCGGAGCGACGCCGCAGCGTTCGCCCCGCCCGGCCGGGCATCACAGATACGGGTTGCGGATGAGGATGGTCTCGTCGCGGTCGGGCCCGGTCGAGACCATGTCGATCGGCGCACCGGCCACTTCCGACAGACGCTCGAGGTAGCGGCGCGCCGCCAGCGGCAGCCGATCCCACGCGCGCACGCCGAACGTGGACTCGCTCCATCCGGGCATGTCCTCGTACACCGGCTCCAGCGCCTCGACGGCGTCGGCGCCGAACGGCAGCACGTCGGTCACCGCGCCCGCCGCGGCGCCCTTCTGGCGATACCCGACACAGATGCGCACGGTCTGCAGGCCGTCGAGCACGTCGAGCTTGGTGATGCACAGGCCGCTGACCCCGTTGAGCTGGATCGACCGCTTGAGCAGCGGCGCATCGAACCAGCCGGTGCGGCGGGGACGGCCGGTGACGGCGCCGAATTCGTTGCCGCGCGTGGCGAGGTGCTTGCCCACGTCGTCGAACAGCTCGGTGGGGAACGGGCCGGATCCGACGCGCGTGGTGTACGCCTTGGTGATGCCGAGCACGTACTGCAGCGCCTGCGGGCCGACGCCCGCACCGGCCGCCGCCGCGCCGGCAACGGTGTTGCTGCTCGTCACGTACGGGTAGGTGCCGTGGTCGACATCGAGCAGCGCGCCCTGCGCCCCTTCGAACAGCAGGTTGTCGCCCCGCTTCATCGCGGCCGCGAGCAGTGCCGGCACGTCGGCCACCATCGGCCGCAGGCGTTCGGCCAGCGCCAGCGCGGCGTCCGCCACCTTGGATTCGTCGACCGGCGCGGCGTTCAGGTAGTGCACGAGCGTGAAGTTGTGCAGATCCAGCACCTCGGCCAGACGCGCGCGGAAACGCGCGGGCTCGAAGAGGTCCTGCACGCGCAGCGCGCGCCGCGCGACCTTGTCCTCGTAGGCCGGGCCGATGCCGCGGCCGGTGGTGCCGATCTTGCCGGCGCTGCGCTTGGCCTCGCGCGCCTGGTCGAGCGCGACGTGGTACGGCAGGATGAGCGGGCACGACTCGCTGATGCGCAGCCGCTCGCGGACCGTGACGCCCGACTGCTCGAGCTCGTCGATCTCCTGCAGCAGCGCATCGGGCGAGAGCACCACGCCGTTGCCGATGTAGCAGACCACGCCTTCGCGCAGCATGCCCGACGGAATCAGGCGCAGCACCCGCTTCTTGCCGCCGATGACCAGCGTGTGGCCCGCGTTGTGCCCCCCCTGGAAGCGCACGACCCCCTGCGCCGACTCGGTGAGCCAGTCCACGAGCTTGCCCTTGCCCTCATCGCCCCACTGGGTACCGATGACTACGACGTTCTTTCCCATCTCGATCCATCACTTCGCGCGGATCGTCCGCGCGGGTTGACGTGCATCGTCCGCGACGACGCACCGAAGACCCCGGGGCCGGCTCAGAGCGAGCGCACGACCCAGGCCCCACCCTGCCATGCGAGTT
>JAKOZZ010000426.1 GCA_029779755.1 Pseudomonadota bacterium | reverse complement strand
CGTGAATGAACGCAAGTACTCGCTGAAGATCACCGTCCAGACCCGGTACCTTCCGGAGCAGTCCAAACCGGAGGACGGGCAGTATTCGTTCGCCTACACGATCAACATCACCAACAGCGGCAACGTGCCCGCCCAGGTGATCAGCCGGCACTGGATCATCACCGACGGCAACGGCAAGGTGATCGAGGTGAAGGGGCTGGGCGTGGTCGGCCACCAGCCGCTGCTGGCGCCGGGGCAGCAGTTCGAATACACCAGCGGCAGCCAGATCGCGACGCCGGCCGGTACGATGAAGGGCAGCTACTTCTGCGTGGCCGAGGACGGCGAGCGCTTCGAGGTGCCGATTCCGGAGTTCGCGCTGGCCATGCCGCGGACGCTGCACTGAGCACGGGGCCGCTCACGGCTAGGGGACTGCGCCGGGCTGGAGATCGGCGCCGAACCGTGCGAGCGCGCCGGACTGGGAGAATGCCCCGGGCTGGCGCATCGCGCGCTGTCGCCGCGCGCCGACCGGGATGGGGCCGCGAAGCAGCCCGCTCCGGTCACTTGCCGCGCATCGTCCACCAGACGAAGAACAGGACCAGCAGCAGGATGCCTGCCGCTTCGAGATAGACCACCCACATGCGACGTCCTCCGTGGCCGCGGATTCTAGCGGCATCGGCAATGGCCCTGATGGCAGCGGGCTGCGGTACATCGGGCCCGGGCGGGCGTGATGCGCCGGTGACGCCGAGCACGCAGGTGACGCCGAGCACGCAGGCGACGCCGATCACGCCGGTGACGCCGGCCGACCCTGCCGCTTCGGCCCGCCCGCCCGGCCCGGCCGAGCCGGCCCGCCCGATCCCCGTGACCGCACTGCCCGGCTGGCGTGCGGACGACCTGCGCGGCGTGGAGCGCGCCCTCGCACGCCAGTGCGCGCTGCGGGCCCCGCCGGCCCCGTGGCCGCGCCTGTGCGAGGAGGCGGCCCAACTACAGGGTGACCGGCTGAAGGACTGGGTGCAGCGGCGGTTCGTCGCACGCCCGGTGACGGGCGCCGACGGCGCGGCCGACGGGCTGATCACCGGCTACCACGAGCCCACGCTGACGGGCAGCCGCACGCGGCGTCACGACGGCCAGGAACCGATCTACCGCCGCCCGTCGCCGGAGGTGCTGGCCCGACGGCCGACCCGCGCCGAACTCGAGGGCGACCGGCCGCTGGCTGGCTCGGAGCTGGCCTGGATCGACGACCCCGTCGAAGCGTTCTTCCTGCACATCCAGGGATCGGGGCGGATCCGCCTGCCGGACGGCGCCCTGCTGCGCGTCGGCTTTGCCGCCGACAACGGACAGCCGTACACGGCGATCGGCGCGACGCTGCGTGCGCGCGGCGCGCTGCCGGAGGCGGAACTGAACGCCGGCACGATCAAGGCGTGGCTGCGCGCGCACCCGGACCAGGCCCGCGCCGTGATGCAGACGAACGCACGCTTCATCTTCTTTCGCGAGCTGCCGGCCGGCGCCCCCGACGACGGGCCGCCGGGGTCGCTGAACGTGCCGCTGACCCCGGGCCGCTCGATCGCGGTCGATCCGCGCTTCGTGCCCCGCGGCGCCCTGCTCTGGATGGCGACCACGCACCCGCGCGACGGCGCACCGCTGCAGCGGCTGGTGCTGGCCCAGGACACGGGCGCGGCGATCACCGGCGCGGTCCGCGCCGACCTGTTCTGGGGCGACGGCCCGGACGCCGAGACCTACGCGGGGCTGATGAAGCAGCGCGGACGTCTGTGGCTGCTGGTGCCGTCCGAGACGGGCAACTGAGGCGGCCCGCGGCTCAGGACTTCGTGTTCTCGTCCAGCATCTTGTCGAACTGCGGACCCGGCACGTAGCCCTGCAGCCGCTTGCCGTTCTGGAAGAACGCGGTCGGCGTCGCCGACACGCCCAGCTTCTGCGCAAGCTCGCGCAGCTTGCCCAGCGCGTTGTCGCAGGTGCCGGGATTGGAGGGCACCTTGCCGCTGATCATCATGTCGTTCCAGGCCTTGACCTTGTCGTCGGCGCACAGCGCCTTGCGCGACTTGACCTCGGAGTCGGCCGCGAGGATGGGGATCGGGAACGTGTAGATCGTGATGTCCTTCATCGCGACCAGGTCCATGCGCATCTTCTTGCAGTAGCCACAGTTCGGATCCTCGAAGACCGCAACCACGCGCTTGCCGTTGCCGATCACCTGCTTGATGGCGAGGTTCAGCGGCAGGTCCTTGAAGTTGATCGTCATCAGCTCGTCGACCCGCTCGCGCGTGAGGTTGCGGTTGCTGCGCATCTCGACCAGCTGGCCCTCGACGAACGCGTACTGCCCCTTCTCGTCGACGTAGATCAGGTCGTTGCCGAGGCGCACCTCCCACATGCCAGGCACAGGCGCCTTGCGCACCTCGTCGACCTTGTAGCGGCCCTTCAGCCAGGTCTCGACCGCGGTGCGGACGGTGCCGGCCGCCTCGGCCTGCTGGGCGCGCGCCGGGTCGGCGCCGATCGACAGCACGAACGCAGACAGCAGGACGCCGGCGACGAAGGCGGACAGTCGGGACAGCTTGATCATGGAACGATCCTCAGGAGGCGGCGTGGGCGATCAGACGTCGCTTCAGCCAGGGAGAACTTGCGACCAGCCGCCAGCCGGTCTCACGCAGACCCACCAGCGGCCTGAGCACACCCGGCAGTGCCGGCTCGGACTCGGGGTCGAACAGGCGCTGCAGGGCGTCGGTGGTGACGCGCATCGCGGCCACGGCTTCGCGGCGCGCGCGCTCGTAGCGCCGCAGCAGCAGCGTCTCGCCGAGATCGCGGAAGGGCTCGCGGGCGGCCAGCACGTCGAGCAGCGCCTTGACGTCGCCGAAGCCGAGATTCATGCCCTGCCCCGCCAGTGGGTGCACGACGTGGGCGGCGTCGCCGACCAGCACCACCCGCTGCTGGCACAGCCGGTCGACCTCGATCAGGCGCAGCGGGAACCGGCGCGCGGGCGTGAGCGGCGCGAGTGCACCGAGCACGCCCTGCGCGGTTTCGGCGACGCGCTGCGCGAGGTCGGCGGCGTCGAGCGCCATCAGCGTGTCGGCCAGCGGCTCGGGCGCGGACCACACCATGCTGACGCGGTGGTCGGGCAGGGGCAGCAGCGCGAGGATGCCGTGCGCGCCGAACCACTGCCACGCGCAGTCGCGGTGCGGTCGGGCGCAGGTGAAATTGGCGACGACCGCGTGCTGCGGGTAGGCACGGGTGGACGTCGGGATGGCCAGCTTGGCGCGCAGCGGCGAATCGGCGCCGTCGGCGGCGACGACGAGCTTCGCGCGCAGCACGCGACCGTCGGACAGGCGCAACTGTGCGCCCGCCGCGGGCCGGGGATCGGCCGGATCGCGGCGGGTGTCGACGGCCTCCACGCGCGCGTCGATGCGGGCCACCCCGGAGAAGGCCATCGCACGTTCGAGCGCGCCGGTCAGGTTGCGGTCTTCGACGATCCAGGACAGCGCGTCGACGCAGGCCTCGAACGCACTGAAGTGCAGCTCCGGCGCGTCGGCGCGGGCCGCCGGGAAGATGCGCATGTCGTAGACCGGCGCCACGCGCGACACGTCGAGCGCATCCCAGACCATCAGCGACTGCAGCAGCGTGCGGGTGGCCGGCGACAGTGCGTAGACGCGGGGATCCCAGTCGGCGGGCGTGGGAGCGCCCGCCGCGGCGGGTGCGATGGCGCCCGGCGCGCCGGGGGTGCCCGCGACGGGGAAGGTGGGCGCCACGTTGGCCACCCTCAGCCCGAGCCGGGCCAGCCCCAGCGCGGCGGCCGCGCCCACGGCGCCCCGACCGACGACGGCGACGTCGAAGGCGAGCCCGGCGCTGGAGGGCGTGTACATGGCGGCGATTATAGGTGGGCGGCCGATGGCCCCCCGGGCGCGGCGACGGGCGGCCGACACTGCCCGAAAGTTCGGGTATACTCATTGGCTCCGCAGGGGATGACCGGTGTGATTCTGTTCGACACCGCATCGCCGACCGGACGGCCAAGTAGCTCAGTTGGTAGAGCAGCGGATTGAAAATCCGCGTGTCGGTGGTTCGATTCCGCCCTTGGCCACCAGCATTCAACGCCCAACCTTCATCGGTTGGGCGTTTTTATTCGACTTGCCCGTGCATCACTGCCATCGGAACAGCACGCCGTACGCCCCGCAGGTCTGAGAATCAAGGACTTGCGTGTGTGCCGCCTGATGCCAGCCGGCCGAGGCGCTCGGACTCGGCACGGGCTTCGGTCAGCAATTGGCCCCAGTCCGACGGCGGGCGACCACTGTCGAGCATGCGTCGGAACACCCTGTAGGCGTCGTCGGCGCTCTCGTAGGCCCGCTTCGTGTCCTCGTCATTGACCCAGGCGAACACGATCACCCTGGCGTTCGCGTGGAACCGGAAAAAGAGCCGGTACTGCTGAAAGAACTTGGCCCGGAACCAATACTTGTGCTCGTCGCCGAGCGTGTTGCCCAGGCGGTACTCCGGCCGGCTGGGGTCCTCGGGAATCGCGTCGAACACCAGCTTGGCGATGGCAGCCAGACGCTTCGTGGCGTTCTTCTTCACATAGCCGGCCGGATCCTTGCGCCTGAGTGCCTCGACCTGCGCGGTCAGGGCATCGAGCTGGTCAAGAAAGATCGGGTGTGCGAAGAGGGCCCAGCCGTTGACGACCAGCGGCCTGAACTCCCCTGTGCCGACGCTCATTCATCGTCCGCCGACAGCGGCGCGTCCAGATCGACGTCGACAGTCCCGACGAGCGCTTGGATGCGTTGCGCAAGACCGGGATCCACGGCCTGGAGCCTCTCGGGGTGCTCGGCCAGGTCGCGGGCCAGGAAGCCGAGAAAGGGCGCCAGCGCCGGATCGTTGCCCTCGCCGGCAGCGGCACGCGAGAGGACGACCTCGCCGTCCGGTCGGATCGTGTATCGGATCTTGTCGCGCTTGCCCAGGCGCAGAACCCGGCGCACCGTGTCAGGGACGGTCGTCTGGTAACGGTCCGTCAGCGTCGATTCGGCTTGCAGCGTGCCAGACATGACACTTCTCCTGTGAAGAGCAGTGCCTGCAAAGTAATGCATTTGACCTTCCATATCAATGCATTCGCATTGCCCACTACCCGCCAGGCAGGCTGTGATGTGTGTCGCGGTCACTGCCGCGGAGCATGGTCCGCCGCCGACGCAATGCGGGTCGGTAAGATCGATACACAAGAGCGGGATCGCGAACCGTCGATTTGCCATCCTGTACGGTGAGCGCCTCGCCAACTCCCGCCCGTGATTCGAGCGCCGCACACCGAATTGCTGACACGCCGATGACACTTCCAGATGGTCTCTACGACCTGCTGCTGACGGAGCGCCTCTCGCGGTCGCTCGCCGCGCTGGACCCCGGACAAACGGAAGTCCTGTCGCTCAAGGGCGGGGGTTCCGAGGTTCTCGTCGACGCCCTTGCGCGGCAACTCAGTGCCATCCTGGACGAATTAGCCGGTGCGGACACGGACACCCCCAGGCGGCAGCTCGAACTGGTCAATGAACTGCTGGTGACGCTGCGCCGCCGGCTTGCGGCCGAAGGCGGCGCAGGTCGTTCGTCCGAATCCGCCGACGTTGTCGATCTCATGGCGGAGCCACTGCGCGTCCTGCGCGCAGTGCAACGAGACCAGCAGTTCCGAACGGCCCCCGAGATCGGCCTCGCGGTGCCCTGGCTGTTCACGGCGGGCAAGGGTTCGCCGTCGCTGCTGCAGGAGATTCGCCGCGAACTGGCTTCCGCCGACCAGGTCGACATTCTGGTCAGCTTCATCACGGTTTCCGGCGTGCGCAAGCTGCAGGACGTGCTGCAGCAGATCACGGCGACCGGGGCCCAAGGCCAGAGCGCAACCCGTCTGCGGATCCTGACGACGACCTACACCGGCGCCACCGAAGCGCGCGCGCTCGATGAACTCGCGCGCCTGCCTGGCTGCGAGGTGCGCGTGTCGCTCGACGGCCGCCGCACGCGCCTGCACGCCAAAGCCTGGCTGTTCCATCGCAAGACGGGGTTCGGCTCGGCCTACGTGGGCAGCGCGAACCTCTCAGGGGCTGCATTGACCGGCGGATTGGAGTGGACCGTCAAGCTCACGCAGCGTGCGCAGGAAGCGCTGTTTGCCCGGGCGATCGCCCACTTCGAAACGCTCTGGGAGGACAGCGAGTTCCAGCGCTATGACCCGGATGACGTCGAGCACCGGCGGGCGCTGGCGATCGCCCTGGGTCGTGAGTCCCTTGGCGGCGAGCCGACAGCGGCGATCCGCTTTTTCGATCTGCAGCCCAAGACCTACCAGCAGGACATGCTCGAACAGTTGGTCGCAGAGCGCGCGCACGGCCGGCATCGCAACCTGCTGGTCGCCGCCACGGGCACGGGCAAGACGGTCGTTGCGGCGTTCGACTATCGGAACACCTGTCGCACCGAAGGCGGTCGACCTCGCCTTTTGTTCGTGGCGCATCGCGAGGAGATCCTTCGCCAGGCCATGCGCACCTATCGCGAAGTGCTGCGCGACCCTGAGTTTGGCGAGTTGCTGACCGGCGATCACCAGCCCGAACGCTGGGACCACATCTTCGCCACCATCGACAGCGTGACCAGCCGCAATCTGGTCGCCACCGCAGGTGCCGATCACTGGCATACGGTGGTGGTCGATGAGTGTCACCGCCTGGCCGCCGATCGCTTCGACACCTTCGTGACGGTTGTTCGCCCGCGGATTCTGCTGGGCCTGACCGCCACACCGGAGCGCAGTGACGGACGGCCGATCACGCCGTACTTCGATTCCAGGCCCGACGGCAGCCCGGCCGTCGAACTGCGCCTGTGGCATGCACTCGACCTGCAGCTCCTTGCACCCTTCGAGTACTACGCCTGCGACGACGCCACCGACTTCTCGGCGGTGCCATGGGACAAGCCCGGCGAGCGCGAGGCCATCGACAACCTGGTGACGGGTAACAATGTTCGCGCCCGGCTCGTCGTCAACGAGTGGCAACGCCTGTCATCCGATGCGGCACGCTCGCGCGCCATCGTGTTCTGCGTGTCCGTTGCGCACGCCGAGTTCATGACGGGCTGGCTCAACCGCGCTGGATTGCCCGCCGCCTGCGTGGTCGGTACGACGAACCCTGAGGACCGACGCCGGGCGCCACAGCGCCTGCTGAGCGGCGAGCTCTGTGCGCTGGTGACGGTCGATCTCTACAACGAGGGCGTCGACCTCCCCATGGTCGACACCCTGCTGCTGCTGCGACCGACGCAGAGCCCGGTCTTGTTCCAGCAGCAGATCGGCCGCGGACTGCGCCTGGCGCCGGACAAGGAGAGCTGCCTGGTGCTCGACTTCGTCGGCCAGCACCGCACCGACTTCCGCTTCGACCGACTGCTGTCGAGCCTGACCGGTTTGTCACGCCGCGAACTGGTCGACGGTGTCGAGAATGGCTTTGGCAGTCTGCCCCCCGGCTGCCACATCCACCTGCAACGCCAGACGCGGGAGCAGGTGCTGCAGGGCCTGCGCGCGCTGACGACCCAGAACTGGCGCCGCCTGAAGACGGAACTGCAGGCCTATGCCGCGCTGCGCGGCCGTGCCGCCGTGCACTTGGCCGACTTCCTGCGTGACCAGGCGCTCGAGCTCGAGGACGTCTACCGCGCGGGCACCGGCCAGGGCCGCAGCGGCTGGACGGCGCTGAAGCGCGATGCCGGCCTGATCGTCGCCGAGCCCGGGCCTGAAGAAGACTACTTCAGCCGCCGCTTCGCGGATCTGCTGCATGTGGACGACCCGCGGCGGCTCGACGCGATGGCCACGGTCGGCGCTAGGCAGGACCCACCGACTGCGCTCGCCGCAAGAGATGCGCTGGGCGTGCAGATGCTGGCCTACCAGATCGATGGCCGCCACGAGCAGGCCGCGGGACCCGAAGCGTTCATCGAGCGCATCCGGCGCCATCCGGCCATCGCCGCCGAGCTGGTCGAGCTGTCCTCTCTGCTGCAGGCGCGCACGACGCTCGGTGCCAAGCCCGTCCCCGGGCTGGAAGACACGCCGTTGTGCCTGCATGCGGGCTACGGTGCGCGCGAGGTGCTCACGGCGGTGGGCTGGTTGACGGCGGCGCGGCGCGCGCCGTTCCAGGCGGGTGTGCTGCCGCTGACCAGCCGCAAGACCGAGCTGCTGTTCGTGACGCTCGACAAGAGCGAGGGCTATCACGATCGTATCGCCTACCACGACTATGCAATCAGCGCCGAGCGCTTCCACTGGCAGACGCAGAACAACGCGGGCCCGGACACAGGTAGCGGCCGACGCTATCTGGACAGCGCGACGAACGGGTGGCGCTTCCAGCTCTTCGTGCGGCCGCGCAAGGGCGAGGCCTACCGCGCCTGCGGACCGGTGGTGCTGGAGTCCGTCGA
>JAKOZZ010000425.1 GCA_029779755.1 Pseudomonadota bacterium | reverse complement strand
AGGCGGCGCAGCTGTGCCTGTCGGGGCGCACCCTCGGGGCGCAGGAGGCGATGACGCTGGGGCTGGTCACCCGTATCGTGCCGCGCGCCGCGTTCGACACCGAAGCGCCCGAGGCGCTGCGCTTCTTCGCCGAGCGGGCCGTGGCGCTGAAGATCGGCAAGCGGGCGTGGCGTCAGGGGGATGCGGGCGCGACGCTCGGTGCGCGCGTGCGTGCGCTGGCCCCGCTGATGCTCGAGAACTTCGCGCATCCGGACGTGCAGGCGCGGATCGCCACCGCACTCGGACCGGCACGCGGCTGACGCCGGCGCCCGCGGCGTGCCCGCCGGACGTGCTCACCGGACGTGCTCGCCGGACGTGCTCGCCGGGGCGGCCGACGTCAGCGCCGCGTGCGCTCCAGCCGCTGCGGCAGCTCGGCCAGCAGCCGGTACAGGGTGTCGAGGTCCGCTGTGCCGATCCGGTCGGCGAGGCCCTGGTAGCGCGCCTCCGAATGCGGCGCCACGGTCTCGATCAGCGACCGGCCGGCCGGCGTGATCGTGATGCGCGCAGCGCGCTGGTCGTCGGGTTCCGTGCTGCGTTCCAGCAGGCCGCGCTCCTCCAGGGACTTGAGGATGCGCGTGAGGCTCGGGCCGCTGATCAGCGTGAGCTGCGCGAGCTGGCGGATGCGCACCGCGTCGGCGGTGGTGAGCGCGCGCAGCACCCGCCACTGCGTGTCGGTGATGCCGTGTGCGCGCAGGATCGGCCGGAACTCGGCCATCACCGCCTGATGGCTGCGCAGCAGCAGCATCGGCAGCGAGCGGGAGAAATCGCGAAGGGTCATGCGCGGACTCTACCAGCGGGCGTGCGACCGAGCCTTCGCCGGTGCTGCCGGCGTCCCGCGATCCGGTGCGCACCGTGTGCGCGGGATGGCCCCGCACGCGATCCGGCCCCGCACGCGATTCGGCGCCGTACGTGATCCGGCCGATTCGGCGATCATCCGGTGCAGGCACCGTACGGACGCACCGACCGGCGCGGACCGGGTCCGCGCACCCGCATCGAAAGGAACCCCATGGCCACGCACGATTTCCCGATCCACGCCATCACCACACGAACCGGCCTCACGTTCCAGGCCTGGATCGAAGGGCCCGCCGACGGCCCGCTGGTGCTGATGCTGCACGGCTATCCGCAGTCGCGGCACACCTGGCGCGCGCAGCTGCCCGCCCTGGCCGCGGCCGGCTACCGCGTGGTCGCGCCCGACCAGCGCGGGTACTCACCCGGCGCCCGGCCCGACCCTGCCAACCTGGACCACTACGCCTACGCGCACCTGATCTCGGACGCGTTCGACATCGCCGCCGCCTGCGGGCACGCCGACCGGCGCTTCCACGTGGTGGGTCACGACTGGGGCGGCCAGGTCGCGTGGGGTGTCGCCGACCGTCATCCCGAGCGGCTGGCGTCGCTGACGATCCTGTCGCGGCCGCATCCGTCGGCCTTCGTGCGGGCATTCCAGGCGGCCGACGGCGACCAGAAGCACCGGTCGCGCCATCACCGCGCGTTCCTCGACCCCAAGACCGGGCCGATGATGCTCGAGGACGGCGCCCGCCGCCTGCGTGCGCGGCTGGCCGAGGCCGGGGTGCCGCCCGAGGCGGTCGACCTGTACGTGTCGGTGCTGGGCACGCCCGAGGCGCTGGAAGGCGCGCTCGCCTGGTACCGCGCGAACCAGGGCCTGAAGGCGTCGCTCGGCGCGATCCGGGTGCCGACCCTGTACCTGTGGGGCGATGCCGATCACTCGGTCAGCCGCGCGGCGGCCGAAGGCACGGCCGAGTTCGTCGCCGGTCCGTACCGCTTCGTGACGCTGCCGGGGGCCGGGCACTTTTCGACCGACGAGATGCCCGAGCGCATCAACGCGCTGCTGCTCGAGCACCTGGCCGCGCATCCGGCCTGAGCGTTCAGTCCTTCGCGCTCAGCAGCTTGCGCAGCTCGGCCTTGTTGATCTTCTCGAGCGTCGAGCGCGGCAGCTCCTCGACGATGCGGATCTCGCGCGGGCGCTTGAATCCGGCCAGCGTGCCGGCGCAGGCGGCCTCGATCGCCTGCACCAGCGCCGCGCGTTCGGCCGGTGCGGTGGGCGCGCAGCGCACGAAGGCCACCGGCACTTCGTCGAGCATCGGGTCCTTCTTCGCGACCACCGCGTTCTCGACCACGCCCGGCACGGCGGCGATCACGCGTTCGATCTCGGACGCCGCGACGTTCTCGCCGCCCACCTTCAGCATGTCCTTGGAGCGGTCGGCGAAGTAGAGCCAGCCGTTCTCGCCCAGCGTGACCCGGTCGCCGGTGATGAACCAGCCCTTGTCGTCGAACGAGTCGGCGGTCGCCTGCGGGTTGTTCAGGTACTCGGCGAACAGCGACAGGCCGCGCACGCCGTTCACGAACAGGTCGCCGGTCTCGCCCGGCTCGGCCTCGCGGCCGTCGACCTCGATGCGGATGCCGTACTCGGGCGCGGGCAGCCCCATCGACAGTGACGCGTTGGGCAGGTGCACCAGGCCAACCGTGCCGTGCGTGATCGTCTCGGTCATGCCCCACCAGCCCAGGGTCTTCACGCGATAGCGCGCGTCGGTCGGCGGCTCGCACACACCGGTGCCCCACAGGCGGAAGCGGTGCACCGGCACCTCCTGGTCCATCAGCGCGCGCGGGATGAACCCGATCACCGACGCCCAGGTGCAGCGTTCCTCGACCGCCACCTGCCAGAAGCGGCTGGCCGAGAAGCGCGGGTTGACGATCGCGGTGGCGCCGGCCCACATCGTGGCCAGCATGGAATAGGCCTGCGCGTTGGTGTGGAACAGCGGCAGCGTCACCATGTGGATGTCGTCGGCGCGCAGGTCCTCGTGCGTGGCGTTCACGCGTGCCCCCCACAGGGCGTTGGCGTGGGTCCACAGCACGCCCTTGGGACGCGACGTGGTGCCCGACGTGTACTGCACGCTGAACGGTGCGAGCGGGTCGTGCGGGCGCGCCGGCAGGCGCGACGGATCGCCGTCGATCGCGTCGAAGGCGTCGGCCGCCGACGGTGCGGCCGTGCCGGCGTCGTCGCCGTTGTCGGTGGTGGTGACGGCGAGCCAGCGCAGGCCACGGCACGACGCGTTCACCAGCGCTGCGAACTTCGGCTGCGTGATGCCCGCGACCACGGCGGCGTGCTCGGCGAAGTAGGCGAGCTCGTCGGCGCTGGAGCGCGCGTTGGTGGTGACGGCGACCGCGCCCATCCAGGCGCAGCCGAACCAGGCGAAGATCGCCTCGGGGCAGTTGTCGAGGTGCACCAGCACGCGATCGCCGGCGCGCACGCCGCGCGCGTGCAGCCCGGCCGCGAAGCGCGCGACCTGCTGCGCGAACTGCGCATAGGTCCAGACCCGGCGCGCGCCGATGAACGGACGCCACACCAGGTACGGATGGTCGGCGCGCAGGCGCGCCTGCGCCTCGATCAGCGTGCGGATGTCCTGGCCGGCAAACGGCTGCAGGTTGCGGGAAGCGAAACCGGTCATAGTATTGTCCTGAAGAGCGCGGGCAGACCGCCCGCCATTCCAACGAGGAGACCCTGATGACCGATTCTAGTCCGACCTTCGAGGCGGTCGCGCTGTCCGTCGAGGACGACATCGCCGTGCTCACCCTGAACCGCCCCGAGACGCTGAACGCGCTCAACGACGCGATGTTCCGCGAGATTCCGGTCGCGGTTGCGCAGGCTGCAACCCGTGGCGCGCGTGCGCTGGTGCTCACCGGCGCCGGGCGCGGGTTCTGCTCGGGCGCCGACCTCGTCGGCCGCAAGATGGCGGCCCCGGCGACCGCGGAGGAACGCGAGCGCAACAACCGCATCGGCTTCGAGCGCGTGATCTCCACCGTACGCGCGCTGCACGAGGCGCCGATGCCGGTCGTGTGTGCGATCAACGGCGTGGCGGCCGGCGGCGGCGTCGGGCTGGCGCTGGCCGGCGACGTGATCCTGATGTCGAGCACCGCGCGCTTCGTGCTCACCTTCGTGCCCAAGCTGGGCATCGTGCCCGACGTCGGCGTCACGTGGCTGATGTCGCGCATGATCGGGCGCGCGCGCGCGATGGCGGTCAGCCTGCTGGGCGAGCCGATCAGCGCGCAGGACGCCGAGCGCTGGGGCCTGGTGTGGAAGCTGTGCGAGGAAGGGCACGTGCACCGCGACGCGATGGCCGTCGCGCGGCGTCTGGCCGACGGGCCGCGTGACGCCGTGCTCGGCACGCGGCGCCTGATCGACGCGGCGCCCGAGATGCCGCTGGGCTCGCACATCCTCTTCGAGCGCGACCTGCAGTCCCGGCTCGTCGGCGGGCCCGACTTCGTCGAGGGCGTGATGGCGTTCCGCGAG
>JAKOZZ010000417.1 GCA_029779755.1 Pseudomonadota bacterium | reverse complement strand
AAGATCGCCAAGGACGAGATGCGCATCGACGAGCTGATCGACGGCGTGATCGACCCGAATGCCGACGAAGTGCTCGAGGAATTGGCCGAGGAAGAGTCGAGCGTCGACGCCGACGAGGATGACGACGACGACGGGGATGGCGGCGATGGTGCTGCCAGCTCGGCCTCGCTGCTCAAACTCAAGGAAGATGGCCTCGCCCGTCTCGCCGAGAGAAAGGCGTTGCACGGCAAGGCCGTGTCCACGCTGCAGAAGAAGGGCTCGCAGGACAAGGCCTACCTCAAGCTGCAGCAGAAGATTCTCGAAGAGATGATGGCCATCCGCTTCACCTCCAAGGCCATCGAGCGCCTGTGCGACTCGGTGCGATCCATGGTCGAGGAAGCGCGCACGTGCGAGCGCAAGATCCAGCGCATCTGCGTCGACACCGTGCGCATGCCGCGTCCGCACTTCATCAAGGTCTTCCCGGGCAACGAACTGAACCTCGAATGGGTTGAGAGCGAACTTGCCTCCTCGTCCAGCAAGGCTTACGCCGGCATCCTCTCGCGCAACGGGCCGAACATCATTGAAGAGCAGAAGAAGCTGCTGGCCCTGCAGGAGCGCATCGGCATCCCGATCAAGGAACTCAAGGACATCAACAAGCAGATGTCGACCGGCGAAGCCAAGGCGCGCCGTGCCAAGCGCGAAATGACCGAGGCCAACCTGCGCCTGGTGATCTCGATCGCCAAGAAGTACACCAATCGTGGCCTGCAGTTCCTCGATCTGATCCAGGAAGGCAACATCGGCCTGATGAAGGCCGTCGACAAGTTCGAATACCGCAGGGGCTACAAGTTCTCGACCTACGCTACGTGGTGGATCCGCCAGGCGATCACGCGTTCGATCGCCGACCAGGCGCGCACCATCCGCATCCCGGTGCACATGATCGAGACGATCAACAAGATGAACCGGATCTCGCGGCAGATCCTGCAGGAGACCGGCCTCGAGCCCGATCCGCAGACGCTGTCGACGCGCATGGAGATGCCCGAGGACAAGATCCGCAAGATCCTGAAGATCGCCAAGGAGCCGATCTCGATGGAGACGCCGATCGGCGACGACGACGATTCCCATCTGGGCGACTTCATCGAGGACACGCACACGCTGGCGCCGGCCGACGCGGCGCTGCACGGCTCGATGCGCGACGTCGTCAAGGAGGTGCTGGACTCGCTCACCCCGCGCGAGGCCAAGGTGCTGCGCATGCGCTTCGGCATCGAGATGAGCACCGACCACACGCTGGAGGAGGTCGGCAAGCAGTTCGACGTCACGCGCGAGCGCATCCGCCAGATCGAGGCCAAGGCCCTGCGCAAGCTGCGTCACCCGTCGCGGGCCGACAAGCTCAAGAGCTTCCTCGAAGGGCAGTAGCGCCGGGGGCGACCCGCGCGCACGCGCGTGCGGGTCCCGGTCGGACGCGGAACGGGCGCCTCGGGGCGCCCGTTTCTTTTCGTGGGTGCCCGCCCGCCGGGCGCGCCCGCGCCGGCCGCCGCCGCCGCACGCGCGGTACCATGCCCGCTGACGGCGCGCAGTCCGTCCCCCAGAACTCAGGAGACAGAATGAAGATTCGCGAGATCGCTTCGGGGCTGCAGTTCCCCGAAGGCCCCGTCGCCATGGACGACGGCTCGGTGCTGCTGGTCGAGATCGCCCGCGGCACGCTGACCCGCGTGACGCGTGACGGGCGCGTCGAGGTGGTGGCGAACATGGGCGGCGGACCCAACGGTGCGGCGATGGGGCCGGACGGCGCCATGTACGTGTGCAACAACGGCGGTTTCGTCTGGCGCAAGGGCCCGAACGGCGAGACGCTGCCCGGGCACCAGGCGCCCGACTACGCCGGCGGGCGCATCGAGCGCGTGAACCTCGCCACCGGCAAGGTCGAGCGCGTGTACGACAAGTGCGGCGACAACCCGCTGCGCGGTCCGAACGACCTGGTCTTCGACAGGACCGGCGGCATCTGGTTCACCGACCTGGGCAAGACCCGCGGCCGCGACCGCGACTGGGGCGGCATCTACTACGCGCGTGCCGACGGCAGCGCCATCAAGGAGGTGCTGTTCCCGGTGCTGACGGCCAACGGCATCGGCCTGTCGCCGTCCGAGGACACCGTGTACTTCGCCGAGACCGAGTCGGCACGCCTGTGGGCGATCGACCTCACGGCACCGGGCGAGATCCGCAAGCAGGGCTGGCCGTCGCCGCACGGCGGCCGCTTCGTCGCCGGCATGGGGGGCTACCAGCGCTTCGACTCGCTGGCGGTGGATTCCCAGGGGAACGTCCTGGTCGCGACGCTGATCAACGGCGGCATCACCTGCATCTCGCCGGACGGCAAGACGGTGCAGCACACGCCGATGCCCGACATGATGACGACCAACCTGTGCTTCGGCGGCGCCGACATGCGCACGATGTACGTGACGCTGTCCGGCTCGGGCAAGCTGATCGCGATCGACGACTGGCCGGTGCCGGGTCTGCGTCTGAACTACCAGCGGTAGATTCGCCTGCGGCCTGCGCCGCCGTCACCGGGGCGGTCGTGGCGACACGATCGCCCCTTTTGCGTCAGCGCGCCGAGAACGTGTCGCACTGGCGCAGGTCGCCGCTCTGGAAGCCGACCTTGAACCAGCGCGCACGCTGCGCGGCCGACCCGTGCGTGAACGACTCGGGCACGACCACACCCTGCGTCTGCCGCTGGATGTTGTCGTCCCCCACGGCCGCCGCCGCGCCCAGCGCTTCCTCGAGGTCGCCGGTCTCCAGCCAGTTCTTCGCCTGCTGCGAGTGGTTGGCCCACACGCCCGCATAGCAGTCGGCCTGCAGCTCCAGCCGCACCGACAGCTGGTTGTACTGCTGCTCGCTCATGCGCCCGCGCGCGGCCTGCACCTTGTCCATCGTGCCCAGCAGGTTCTGCACGTGGTGACCGACCTCGTGTGCGATCACGTAGGCCTGCGCCATGTCGCCCGGCGCCTTGAAGCGTTCGCGCAGCAGGTCGAAGAAGCGCAGGTCGATGTAGACCTTGCGGTCGCCGGGGCAGTAGAACGGGCCGGCGGCCGCGTCGCCCAGCCCGCAGGCGGTGTTGGTGCGGCCGCTGAACAGCACCAGCCTGGGCGGCTGGTACTGCGCCTGGCCGCGGCGGAAGATCTCGCTCCAGGCGTCCTCGGTGCTGGCCAGCACCACCGACACGAAGCGGCTGTGCTCGTCCTGCGCGGGGCGTGACGCCTCGCCGCCCGGACGGGGCGCCGGTTCGGGCTCCTGCTGCATCACCTCGGGACCGCCGCCGCTGATCACGCCGAGGATCGTCAGCGGATTGATGCCGAAGATCCAGCCGGCGACCAGCGCGATCGCGATGGTGCCCAGGCCGATGCCGCGCCCGCCCCCCGGGATGCGTCCGCCACCCCCGCCGCCGAACCCGCCCCCGCGGCGGTCCTCGACGTTGCTGCTCTCGCGTTCGCCACCCCAGCGCATGATCGTGTCTCCTGTCGGACCCCAGCCGCCTCGGCGGTGGCTGCCGGCCCGTCCCTATTGTGCCGCAGCCTCCCGTGCCGGCGCCGCCCGGCCGGCGACCCGCCACGCGATCAGCGCGCCCAGCCCGGCAAGCCCCACGGCGATGCCCATGAACAGGGGCTCGAAGCCCCACACGGGTCCCACACGGCCCGCCACGGCGACCCCGACCGCCTGGCCTGCGAACAGTGCGAGCGCGAACGCCGCGATCGCCGTGCCGCGCATCTGCGGCATCATCTGGGTGGCGACCGTCTGCAGCGTGTTGTGCAGCATGAAGAAGCCGAAGCCGCCGAGCCAGCACTTCATCGCCTCGACCAGCGGCATCGGGCCGCCCACCGACAGCACGCCGATGCACAGCAGCAGGCCGCCCACCGCGCTCAGGCCGCGCTCGCCCATGCGGGGCACCAGCCAGTGCGCGGTCATCGCGTAGCTGATGCCGCCCACGCCATAGCCCGCCACCACGAGTCCCGCCTGCCACAGCGGCATGCCGTGGCGCAGGTGCAGGAAGGTCGGGATGAACGCGAGCGCGCCGAACGCCAGCGCGCCCTCGGCCACGACGATGGCCAGCACCAGGCGCGCGCGTGCGTTGCGCAGCACGGTGGCGAACTGGCCGGCGATGCGGCGCGGCGACAGGCTCGGCGGCGCGGACGCGGGCGTAGAGGTCGTGGAGGTCGTGGAGTTCGTGGAGGTCGTAGAGGGCGGTGCGGCCGTCGCGGCCGCATCGACCGGTCCGGCGCGGCGCGTACGCAGCCACAACGCGCCCGAGGTCATGGCCAGCGCCACCGCGAGCACCGCGAACCCCGCGCGCCAGCCGATCGTGTCGACGAAGAAGCCGCCCATCACCAGGCC
Source organism: Pseudomonadota bacterium (assembly GCA_029779755.1). Taxonomy (GTDB): domain Bacteria; phylum Pseudomonadota; class Gammaproteobacteria; order Burkholderiales; family Burkholderiaceae_E; genus Quisquiliibacterium. The sequence continues at coordinate 10,629 of JAKOZZ010000417.1, read as the reverse complement.
GAAGATCATGCCGCTGTTGGACCCCGCCATCAGCCGCGCGAGCGTGCGCTGGCGCACCTCGTAGGCGACCTCGTCGCCCACCCAGGCGATGGTGAGCGGGATCACGGCCGAAGCGGCCGCACCGGTCACGAAGCGCAGCACGGTGAGCGCATCGAGGCCGGGCGCGAACGCGCAGGCCAGCGAGCCCACGGCCGCGATGGCCGCGGTGATCCGGATCATGCGCAGCTTGCCGTAGCGGTCGCCGAGCGGGCCGTGCAGCAGCTGCGACAGCCCGTAGGCGATCACGAAGGCGGCGATCACCGCCGACGCGGCGGCGATCGACACGCCGAACTCCTGCGACAGCTGCGGCAGCATCGCATCGCAGATGCGCACCGACGCCTGGCAGGCGAAGGCGCCGAAGCCCAGGGTGAGGAGGGTCGCGCGCAGCTCCCGGTTCGCAATGGCGGTCATCGCCGAATGCTGCCATCGGGTGGCCGATCGCGCTCGGCGCGTCGCGCCGGACTGGTACGATTCCGGACCGGTGCGCGGCGGATGGCGCGCGGCGCGCCGACGGCGCGCGCAGCGGCCTGCCGTGACGGGCACCGCGGGCACCGCGCGCGGGGCATCGCGCCCGGCGCGTCGTGCGCAGGGCACCCTGCACTTCGCCGCTTCAGCAACACCTCTCGACCGGATCCGAACGTGACCCCACCCGCACACCGACAGCCCGCCGCCGTCCGCGTGCTCGCCCGCAGCCGCCCGCTGCGCTGGCTGAAGGCCGGCTGGCGCGATTTCCAGCGCGCGCCGCTGCCCAGCATGCTGCACGGACTGGTGTTCCTGCTCGCCGGGAGCGTGATCGCGGCCGTCGGCTGGCACCGCCACTATCTGCTGGCCGGGGCGTTCTCGGGCTTCCTGCTGATGGCGCCGATGCTGATGTCGGGGCTCTACGAAGTAAGCCGCCGTCTCGACCGTGGCGAACAGCCCACCGTGCGCGACGTGATCGGCGTGTGGATCCACGGCGGCGGCCAGATGGCGCGCTTCGGCGTGCTGCTCGCGGTGCTCGGCACGGCCTGGGTGCTGCTGTCGGCGCTGATCATCCTGCGCTTCGTGGGTGCGGCCGACGGCGGCGTGGGCGACTTCCTGCGCGCGTTCGTGCTGTCGCCCAACTGGCTGCCCTTCGCGTTCTGGCTGGTCGCCGGCGGCGTCTTCGCGGCCAGCGTGTTCGCGATCACCGCCGTGTCGGTGCCGATGATGCTCGACCGGGAGGTGCCGCTGCGCACCGCGGTGCTCACCAGCGTGCGCGCCGTGGGCACCAACCCCGAGGCGATGATGCTGTGGGCGTCCCTCGTCATGGGCATCACGCTGATCGGCTTCGTCGCCGTGGTGCCGCTGGTCGTGCTGGTGCCGGTGCTGGGGCATGCCACCTGGCATGCGTACGTCGACACGGTCGACGCGGCCGACCTGCCGCCGCGGCTCTGAGAGGGCGTCGCGCATGTTCGGCTTCACCGAGGAACAGGTCGCCAACTTCGGCGTCACGTTCGGGCTGGCCGCCTTCATCGGCTACATGCTGTTCATCATCTGGAACCTGGCCCGCACGTCCAACGCGGGCCGGCTCGGCACCTTCGTGCTGTTCTTCGTGCTGGCCTTCGGCATGCTCGGCTTCATCGCGAAGACGATCATCCAGTGGCTGCTCGGGATCTGAACTCACGCTTCACGCAACAGGCTTCACGACAACGACGCGCCCCGCGCGCACCGACAGGAGACCACCATGCTGTTCGACGTCCGCACCTATACCTGCAAGCCCGGCATGATCAAGCGCCACCTCGCGCTGTACCAGCAGATGGGCCTGGGCCCGCAGTCGCGCCATCTCGGCCAGCCGTTCGCGTACCTGACCACCGAGACCGGCAACGTCAACCAGTTCATCCACATCTGGGCCTACGAGAACGCCGGCGACCGCGAGCGCCGCCGCGCCGCGCTGTGGGCCGATCCGGAGTGGCTCGCGTACACGGCCGAGAGCGCCAAGCTCGGCGCCCTCGAAGCGCAGGAGAACCGGCTGATGACGCCGGTGGATTTCTTCAAGCCGAAGCTGTGAGGGTGGGGCGCTGAGGCGCGGCGGGCCCGCCCGGGCCCGCCGGTATACTGCCCGCCGCGGTGCGATCGATCGCGCGGGCCTCTAGCTCATGACGGTTAGAGCAGCGGACTCATAATCCGTTGGTGCCGGGTTCGACTCCCGGGGGGCCCACCACGAACGGAGCGCGCACGGCCCGGCGATGCGTCGGCTAGACTGTCTCCAAACAAAGTGAGGAGACACCCGTGAAGCTGACCGCCTTCGTGACCGCGTGCGTCACGGCCCTCGTGACCCTGTCGGTCACGTCCTTCGCGCTCCCCGGTGCCGCCCTGGCACAGACCGACTGGCCGCAGCGGCCTGTCACCCTGGTCGTGCCGTATCCGCCCGGTGGTGTGAACGATGCCGTGGCGCGCGGGTACGCGAACAAGCTGGCGGTCGAGCTCGGCAAGCCGGTGGTCGTCGAGAACCGCGCCGGTGCGGCGACGACGGTGGCGTCCAACCACGTCGCGCGGGCGCCGGCCGACGGCTACACCATCTACGCGGCCGGCACCTCGCTGGTGATCAACCCCACGCTGACCGGTCAGGTGCAGTACGACCCGAACACCAGCTTCGAGCTGGTGTCGCTGATGTCGTTCACGCCCTTCATCCTGCACGTGAACGCAGCGTTCCCGGCCCGCACCATGGCCGAGCTGGTCACGCACGTGAAGGCCAACCCCGGCAGGTTCAACATCGCGAGCTCGGGCATCGGCGCCACCAACCACCTGATCGCCGAGATGCTCAAGCAGGAGCTCGGCCTGGAGATGACGCACGTGCCGTACAAGGGCGGCGCGCAGGCCGGGCAGGACGTGGCCGGCGGTCAGGCGCAGATGATGTTCTCGGCGTCGCTCGAGGCGAAACCGGTGCTGGCCACCGGCAAGACGCGTGCGCTCGCGATCACCAGCGCGGCGCGTTCGCCGGCCTTCCCCGACATTCCCACGATGGCCGAAGCCACGGGGCGCAAGGACTTCGTCGTGACCTTCTGGCAGGGCATGGTGGTGCCCGCGGGCACGCCGGCGGCCATCGTCGACAAACTTCAGAAGGCGATCGCCAAGGTGGCGCTCGACCCGGAGGTGATCGAACAGTTCAAGCCGCAGGGGGTGGAGATCCGCGCCTCCACGCAGGCCGAGTTCAAGGACTTCATGAAGCGGGAAGAGACGCGCTGGGTCCGGCTGATCAAGGACCGCAACATCAAGCCGGAGTGACCAGGGTCCACGATGGCGTCTGACGCGCGGTTCTTCTACGGCCACTGGCTGATCGTCGCGGGGTTCGTCACGCAGTTCGTGTCCGTCGGGGCGCAGAACTACGCGATCGGCGCGTTCATGGTGCCGATGACGCAGGAGCTCGGCTGGACGCGCGCCGAGTTCATCCTGCCGCGCAGCATCGGGCAGATCGTGATGGCGCTCACCGGCTTCTACGTCGGCAGCCACGTCGACCGGCGCGGCGCACAGCCGTTCATGCTGTTCGGGCTGTCGGTGCTGACGGCGGCGCTGTTCGCGCTGTCGTTCGTGCAGGCCTGGTGGCAGTGGGTGGTGCTCAACGGCGTCGTGCTCACGGTCGGCGCGGCGCTCATCGGCAACCTGGTCGTCAACGTCACGCTCGCCAAGTGGTTCGTCGAGAAGCGCGGCCAGGCGGTGGCCTGGGCGTCGATGGGCGTGTCGTTTGCCGGCATCGGCGTGACGCCCGCGGTCACCCGCTGCATCGACAGCTTCGGGTGGCGCGTCGGCTGGCAGGCGATGGCCGCCGCGGCCCTGCTGCTCACCTTGCCGGCCGCCCTGCTGATGCGCAGGGCGCCGGAGGATCACGGCCTGTCGCCCGACGGCAAGACGAAGGCGCAGATCGCCGCGGGGGGCGGCGCGCGGGCGCAGGCCGATTTCGAAGCGTCGCTCACCCGCCAGCAGGCGCTGCGCACGCCGACCTTTTACCTGCTGGTGGTGGCCTTCGGCATGTCGCAGGTGCTGATCCCGGTGGTGCTGTTCCAGACGATTCCATTCATGACCGATGCCGGCTATTCGCGCGCGACGGCCGCGCTGATGATCACGCTCGCCTCGGTGCCGGCGCTGGTCACCAAGCCGGTGTGGGGCTGGCTGATCGACCGGATGAACCCGAAGCCGCTCGCGGCCTTCAGCGCGATGCTCGCGGGCGCGTCGCTGGTGATGATCGTCTTCAGCGTCCAGGCGCGCTCCGAGGTCTGGGAGTACGCGGCCTTCCTGCTGCTGGGGGTCGGCTGGGGCGGGGCGATCCCGATGCAGGAAGTGATCTGGGGTTCGTACTTCGGGCGCCGCTACCTGGGCGCGGTGCGCAGCGCGGCGCTGCCGTTCGCGCTGGTGCTCGGCGCCGGCGGCCCGCTGCTGGTCGCGCACTATCAGGACGTCACCGGCAGCTACGACCTGGCGTTCCTGGTCGTGGCGGGCATGAGCATCGCGGGGGGCGCGCTGGTGCTCGCCCTGCCGAAGAACACCCGTCATCGGATGCACGTCACGCGGGAGGGACAGCCATCGTGATCACCGAAAAGCGTACGTTCTGCCGGGTCTGCGAGCCCGCCTGCGGCCTGGTCGCGCGTGTCGAGGACGGGCGACTGCTGTCGCTTGCGTCCGACCGCACGCACCCGGTCAGCAAGGGCTTCGTGTGCAACAAGGGCCTGTACGGCGCCGACCTCCACAACGACCCCGATCGCCTGAACGTGCCGCTCAAGCGCGTGGCGCCCGGGCGCTTCGAGCCCGTGTCGTGGGACGTTGCGCTCACCGAGATCGCGCAGCGGCTGCGTGCGATCGTCGATCGCCACGGCACCGGCGCTCTGGCCAGCTATTCGGGCAACCCGGCGGCCTTCAACACCCTGCACGGTCCGGCCTTCGGCAACTTCGTCGGGCAGCTCGGCGTGCGCAAGCGCTTCAGCTCCGGCACCCAGGACTGCACCAACAAGTTCGCCGGCGCGCAGGCCGTGTTCGGCACGCGCACCCTGCATCCGGTGCCCGACCTGGCGCGGTCGGACTTCATCCTGCTGATCGGCGAGAACCCGGCGGTCTCGCACATGTCGTTCCTGTCGATCGCCCACCCGATGAAGGTGCTGAAGGACGCGCAGGCGCGGGGCGCGCGCATCGTGTACGTGAACCCCCGGCGCATCGAGGCGGCGGCGATCGCCGGCAGCGTCGTGCCGATCCGGCCCGACACCGACGTGTACCTGCTCGCGGCGATGCTGTGCGAGATCGACCGCACCGTCGGCTTCGATGCCGAGGTCACGCGCCGTCACGGCCGCAACGTCGAGGCCTTGCAGGCCTTCGTCGCCGACTGGACCCCGGAGCGGGTCGCACCGGTCACCGGCATCACGGCCGACACGATCCGCGAGCTCGCGCGCGCGTTCGCCTCCGCGCGTGCGGCCTGTGCGCACATGTCGACCGGCGTCAACATGGGCCGCCAGGGCACGCTCGCGTACTGGCTGCTGCACATGCTGCTCTTCGTCACCGGCAACCTGGGGCGGGCCGGCGGCAACCTCTACTCGCAGGGCTTCTATGCCCGCAGCACCGCTTCGGGGGCCCGTGCGCCGCAGGACATGGTCGACGGGCCGCACGGCCGCATGCGCAGCCCCGGTGGTGTCGGTATCGCGCTGCCGGGCGCGCTGATGGCCGACTACCTGCTCGATCCGGCCGAGCCGGTGCGCGCGATGTTCGTGAGCTCGGGCAACCCGGTGCTGTCGATCGGCGGCGAGGCGCGGCTGCGCGAAGCGTTCGCCAGCCTCGAGCTGCTGGTGTGCGTCGACATCTATCGCAATGCCACGGCCGAGTACGCGCACTACGTGCTGCCGGCGGCCGGTGCGTTCGAGCGCGAGGACATCAACATCACCGGCATGGGCATGCAGGACCAGCCCTGGGTGCAGTTCACCGAAGCGGTGGTGCCGCCGGCCTTCGAGCGCAGGCCCGACTGGTGGATCTACGAGTCGCTCTGTCGCGCGATGGGGTTCCGGTCGGTGTTCGATGCGCACGACGGTGCGGCCGACGGCGAAGCGGTGCGGGCCGGCGCGCACGGCGGCGAAGTGCCCGGTCTGTGGTCACGCATCGACGCGATGCTGCGTTCGCGCGGACACTCGCTGGCCGAGCTGCGCCGCGAGCAGGTGATTGTGCTGCCGCGCAGCCGCCCGGAGGAGTTCTTCGAGACCCACGTCCAGCACGAGGACCGGCGGGTCGATTGCTTCCCCGAGACGTTCGCCGAGGCGATCGGGCGCATGCACCGCCTGTTCGGCGAACTGCAGGCGGAGCCTGCGCATCAGCTCAAGCTGATCGGCAAGCGCGACGCCTACATGATCAACAGCTGGTACGGCAATCTGCCCAAGCTCAAGCGCAACGACCGCGACCGCAACTACCTGTTCATGCATCCGGACGATGCCGCGGCGCGCGGCGTTGCCGACGATGCCGTGGTCCGGATCTCGAACCGCTTCGGTGCGATCGAAGCGCCGGTCAGGATCACCGACACGCTGATGCCGGGCGTGGTGGCGATGACCCACGGCTGGGGGCAGGGCGCCACGCCCGGGATGCGGGTGGCGCACGACACCGCCGGGGTCAACTGCAATGCGCTGCTGCCGTCCGGCGCGCAGGCCTTCGAGCCGATCAGCAACCAGGCGCACATGACCGGCATCCCGGTCGAGGTCGCGGCCGTCGGGACGACCGCAGACGCTGCCGTGCGCTGAGCGCGCACGCGCGTCGCAGCCTACGTCGCCATCTCCGCGACCCGCTGCTTCACCACGCCCAGTGCGCGCACGTTTGCGTTCTTGATCGCCTCCATCGCGGGCGGCTCGACGCTGATGTCGCCCAGCGCGGACAGCACCACGTGCGCGTCGTCGTGTCCGTCGACCTGCTTCATGTCGTCAAGCCAGCGGCGCACGTTGGGGAACGGCGTGAAGTCGAACACGTTGGTGAAGCCCGGCTGCAGTTGCCCGATCTCGACGTAGGCGGCGAAGTCGGCCAGCATGGGCTGCGCACCGGCCAGGAACCGCGACTGCGCGAGCCAGCCCGATTCCAGCGTGCGCAGCGCCCGCGTGAAGATCGCCTGCGCGGTCTGCTGCACGGCCTCCGGGATGTTCAGGTCTTTGCGGATCTTCGGCGCGATCAGGCCGATCGACGCCTCGCGCACGTTGCGATGGTGATAGTGCAGGTACCAGTCGACCCGGGCGCGCTGGCGCGGGTCCGCCGGGTACACGTCGTGCCAGCCGTGCTTGTTGGCCAGATAGCACAGGATGGCGTGCGCCTCGCCGAGCACGAAGCCGGTGTCCGGCTCCTCGAGCGTGGGGATCGTGCCGCCGGGGTTCTTCTCCAGGTAGGCCGGACTGCGGCTGCCGTGGTCGCTCTTCGAGCCCGGGTTGATGGGCACCAGCGTGAACGGCACGCGCTTGTGCAGCAGCAGCCACATCACGGCGCGCACCGGTTGCGAGAAGGGGATGCCGTACAGCAGGACGGGTTGCGATGAGGCGGACATGTCGGGCCCTGGGTGTCGGAGTCGGGACTGCCGGCGATCTTGCCTGATTTTCCGGGGAGCGCGGTAGTCGGAGGGGGCGCGTCCGCACGTGCCCGGTGTGTGGGCTGCGGCCGGGCTGTACCATCGGCGCGAACACCGACCCACAGGAGGAGACCGCAATGAGCGACATCGACTACAGGACCGTGCTGCCCGAAGGCTGGCCGAGACCGCGGGGCTTCTCGCATGCCGTCGTGGCGCGCGGGAACACGCAGGTGCGCATCGCCGGCCAGATCGGCAAGCTGCCCACCGAAGCGGCGATCGCCGCCGGCACCGACGCCGGCACGCAGTGGGCGCGGGCGCTCGCCAACGTGGTGGCGGTGCTCGCGGCGGCGGGCGGTCGGCCCGACCAGCTGATCGCGCTGCGCGCCTACGTCACCGACCTCGGCGAGTTCCACGCCGCGGGCGCCGCGATCGGCAAGGCCTGGGCGGAAACGCTCGGAAAGCACTTCCCGGCCATGACCCTGGTGCAGGTGTCGGCCCTGATCGATCCGGCGGCCAAGGTCGAGATCGAGGCCGACGCGCTGCTGCCCTGACGGCGCTGCCGGACTGCCCGGCTAGAATCGGTGGCGCCTTCCGTGCGGCATGCCTGCACGGAACCACCCATCCCGCTCTTCATCGAACACCACAGGAGACCTTCCCATGAAACTCGATTCCAGCATCAGCGCAGTCGTCACCGGCGGCGCGTCCGGCCTGGGCCAGGCATCGGCAGAGGCGCTGGCCGCCGCCGGCGTCAAGGTCGCGATCTTCGACATCAACGAAGCCAAGGGCACCGAAGTCGCGAAGGCGATCGGCGGCCTGTTCTGCAAGGTCGACATCAACAACGAGCAGAGCGTCATCGACGGCTTCGCCAAGGCGCGTGCCGCCCACGGCCAGGAGCGCGTGCTGGTGCACTGCGCGATGACCTCGCGCCGCGGCAAGACCCTCGCCTGGGACAAGGAGGCCGGCAAGCTCAAGCGCCTGTCCACCGAGGACTACATCGCGGGCGTGCAGGGCGTGCTCGTCGCCAGCTACCGCCTGGCGTCTCTGTCGGCCGAAGGCATGGCCACGCTGCCGGAACTGGAGGACGGCGAGCGCGGCTGCATCACGCTGACTGCGTCGGTGGCGGCGCAGGACGGCCAGATCGGCCAGGTGATCTACGCGTCGGCCAAGGCCGGCGTCAACGGTCTGGTGCTGCCGATGGCGCGCGACCTGTCCGACCTCGGCATCCGCGTCAACTCGATCATGCCGGGCATCTTCGCCACCCCGCTGATGCTGGGCGCCACGCCCAAGGTGCTCGAGAGCCTGAGTGCGTCCGTGCCGTTCCCGAAGCGTCTGGGCAAGCCGGAGGAGTTCGGCAGCCTCGCGCTCGAGCTGGCCCGCAACACCTACTTCAACGGCCAGTGCATCCGCCTGGACGGTGCCATCCGGATGGCGCCGCGCTGAGCGCTGCATCGCGGATCGCTGCCCCACGGATCGCTGCATGAGCGACCGGCCGGTCCTGGTCCGCGCGCAGGGGCTCGGGTTCGCGTATCCGGACCACGAGGTCCTGCGCGGGCTGGCGTTCGCGCTGCCCGCCGGCCTGTCCTTCGTGCGCGGTGGCGACGGGCGCGGCAAGACCACGCTGCTGTCCCTGCTGGCGGGCGCCCTGCAGCCCACGGCCGGGACGCTGCAGCGTCCGGCCGGTGCGGTGTTCCACGCGCCGATGTCGGATGCCGCGCTGGACGGCGTGGTGGCGCGTGCGTGGCTGCAGCAGTGCCGCGACCGGTACCCCGACTGGCAGGATGCGCCGGTGGCGGAACTGGTCGACGCGTTCTCGCTGCCGCCGCATCTCGACAAGACCTTCCACATGCTGTCGACCGGCAGCCGGCGCAAGGTGGGGCTGGTCGCCGCGATGGCATGCGGTGCGCCGCTCACGCTGCTCGACACGCCCTTCTCGGGGCTGGACGCGCCGTCTCGTCGGGCACTGGCGCGCATGCTCGAGCGTGCCGCGGACGACGGCACGCGCGCCTGGGTGCTGGCAGACTACGAGGTGCCGGACGAACTGGTCGCGGTGCCGTTCGCCTGCGTGGTCGATCTGGGCGACTGACGCATCGTGGGCGACTGACGCATCGCGCGACCGCGCCGACGCGCGTGTTCGTCCCCTCCCGATCACCTGAAAGGGGCGAGCCCGCCATGTCCTACGACATCACGCTGACCTTCGACAACGGACCCACCGAGGCGGTCACGCCGCATGTGCTCGACGTGCTCGCACGTCACGGCATTCGCGCGTCGTTCTTCGTGCTGGGCAAGAACCTTCAGACCGACGCCACCCGCGCGCTGGTCGACCGTGCCGCCGCGGCGGGACACTGGATCGGCAACCACACGTTCACGCATTCGGTGCCGCTGGGCCTGACCGAAGGTCCGGAGGTCGCGCGCCACGAGATCACCGACACCCAGGCGCTGATCGAGCACGTGTCGAGCCCGCGCCGGTTCTTCCGGCCCTTCGGCGGCGGCGGCAAGATCGGTCCTCACCTGCTCAGCCCGGCGGCATTGTCGCTGCTGCAGGAAGGGCGCTACACCTGCGTGCTGTGGAACTCGATTCCGCACGACTGGGACGACCCGCACGGCTGGGTCGAGACCGCGCTGGCGCAGTGCCGCGCGCAGCCCTGGTCGGTGGTCGTGCTGCACGACTACGACACCGGTGCGATGGTGCACCTGGAGCGTTTCATCGAGCGCGCGCGGGCCGACAGTGCGCGCTTCCGTCAGGATTTCCCGCCCGAGTGCGTGCCGCTGGAGCAGGGCGTCGCGACGCAGTCGCTCGCACCGTTCACCGCGGCGTGAGGCCGACGCGTCAGGCGCGTGGCGCGCCGGACGCGCCGGCGCCTTCCAGTTCCAGCGCCGTCAGCCACACCCGGGTGTCGAACTCCAGCGCGTGGTAGTCGGGCGCCATGTGGCGGCACAACGCGTAGAACGCCTTGTCGTGCGCGCGCTCGCGCAGGTGCGCCAGTTCGTGCACCACGATCATCCGCAGGAAGTCCGCCGGTGCGTCCTTGAACACGCTGGCGATCCGGATCTCCCGCTTCGCC
>JAKOZZ010000388.1 GCA_029779755.1 Pseudomonadota bacterium | reverse complement strand
ATCGCGGGCGACCTCTACGACGACGACTGGCCGGACTTCAACACCGGGCTGTTCTTCGCCCGCCAGATGGGCCGTCTGGCCGAGGGCGGCATCCGCGTCTTCGTCGTCAAGGGCAACCACGACGCGTCGAGCCGCATCACCCGGTCGCTGCGTCTGCCGGCGAACGTGCACGTGTTCGACGACCGTGCGGCCGGCACCGTGATCCTCGACGACCTCGGCATCGCGGTGCACGGCCGCAGCTTCGCCACCGGGGCCGTGTCGGAGGATCTCGCCGCCGGCTATCCGCAGGCCGTGCCGGGGCTGTTCAACATCGGACTGCTGCACACGTCGCTGACCGGGCGCCCCGGTCATGCGAGCTATGCGCCGACCACGCTCGACGTGCTCCGGGCGCGGGGCTACCAGTACTGGGCGCTGGGGCACGTGCACGCGCGCGAGTTCGTCTGCACCGATCCCTGGGTGGTCTATCCCGGCAATGCGCAGGGGCGCCACGCGCGCGAGACCGGCCCCAAGGGGTGCATGCTCGTCGACTGGGACGGCGTGCGCGCCGAACCCCGCTTCGCGGCGCTCGACGTGCTGCGCTGGAGCCTGGTGTCGGTCGACATCGGCGGGCTCGCCGATGCCGACGCCGTGCTGGTCCGGGTGTCGGCGGCGATCCAGGACGCGCTCGACGCCGCCGACGGGCGGCTGCTGGCGGTCCGGCTGCAGGTGGGGGGCGCGGGGCCAGTGCATCGGGACGTCGCCGGGCGGCACGAGCAGTTCGCCGGCGAGGTGCGGGCGCAGGTCAACGAGCGCTTCGGCGGGCGCGCGTGGGTCGAGAAGCTGCACGTCGCCACCGCCTCCGAGCTCGACCTCGACGCGCTCGCGCGCCGTGACGATCCGCTGGGCATGTTGCTGCGCAGCCTCGATGCGCTGGCCGCCGACGAGGCCGCGCGGGCGGCGCTGGGCGCCCGCGCGCTGTCTGAGCTGCAGGCCAAGCTGCCGGCGGAGCTTCGCGCGGGCGACGGCGGGATCGATCTGGCCGCGCCGCAGACGCTGTCGGCGCTGCTCGAGGAGACGCGGGCGGAACTCGTCGCCCGCATCACCGCCGGGCCGGCGGCCCGCGGCGGCGGCCGCGCATGAGGATCGCGCAGCTGCACCTCGCCGCGTTCGGCGCCTTCACCGGCCGGCGGCTCGACTTCGACGCGGGCGGCGATGCGCTGCACCTGGTCTTCGGCCCGAACGAGGCCGGCAAGTCGACGACCCTGCGCGCGCTGTCGGGCTTCCTGTTCGGGATTCCGGTCCGCAGCGACGACGCGTTCCTCCATCCCTACGAATCGATGCGGGTCGGCGCCACGCTCGTGCTGGCCGACGGCGCGCGGCTGTCGGCGATGCGGCGCAAGGGCAATCGCAACACGCTGATCGGACTCGACCCGGCGACCGGGGCCGAACAGTCCGACCGCGTCGTGTCGGAGGACACTCTGCTGCGCGCGCTCGGCGGGCTCGACGAGGCGCTGTACCGGCAGATGTACGCGCTCGACCTGCGGTCGCTGGAGGAGGGCAGTTCCGCGCTGCTGCGGGGCGAGGGCGAGCTCGGTCAGAGCCTGTTCCAGGCCGCCGCCGGCGTGGCCGAGCTGCAGGACCTGCTGCGGCGGCTCGACGAGGAGGCCGAGGCGCTGTTCAGCCCGCGCGGGCAGAAGCCGCCGCTCAATGCCGCGCTGCGCGAGCTGGCCGAGCAGCGCGCGGCGCTGCGCCAGGCCGGTGTGCGCCCCGACGCATGGGAGTCGGCGGAGCGCCGCCTGCGCGAATCCGAGGCCGCGCTCGCCGAGGCGCGCACGCAGGTGCTCGACGCCCGCACGGCGCTGGCGGCCGCCCAGGCGCTGGCGCGCAACCTGCCGCTGCTGGCCGAGCACCGCGCCCGGACGGCGCGTCTGTCCGAGCTCGACGCGGTGCCGGTGCTGCCCGTCGATGCGGCCGCGCGGCGGGTCGAGGCGCAGACCCTCGCGTCGGCTGCCGGTGAAGCGGCCGAGGCCGCCCGCGGCCGGCTCGACGCCATCGCGGCCGAGCGCGCGCAGCTGCGGCGTTCCCCGGCCCTGCTCGAGCACGGCCAGGCGATCGAGGCCGCCTTCCATCGCGCGGCGCAGTGGCGCGACGCCCGGGATCGACTGCCCGGGCTGGAGGCCGCGCGTGCGGCGGCGGTCGCCGCGCTGCGCGCGATGCTCGCCGGCATCGCGCCTCCGGACGCAGGGAGGCGGGGGCCGGGCGCTCGCGTCTGCGGGGGGGACGGGGATCCTGCGCCGGCCGGCGCTTCGGATGCCGGCCCGCGGGCCGCCGGTGCGAACGCCGCCGATCCGCAGGCCGACGATCGCCAGGCCGACGATCGCCAGGCCGTCGATCCGGACGCGACGCACGTGCGCGCGCTGCTGCCCGCCGCCACGCTGCGCGCCCGGATCGATGCGCAGATCGAGGCCCGCGCGCGCCTGGACGCGCAGGATGCGGATGCGCGTCGACGTGCCGACGAACTCGACGACGAGATCGCGCAGGCCCATGCGGTGCTCGACGCCCAGGCACCGGCCTTCGATCCGGTGCCGCTGCGCGCGGCGCTCTCCGGTCTGGAGGGGCTCGCCGACCTCGAGCGGCGGCTGGAGCAGGGCCGGCGCGCGCGCGCGCTGGCGCAGGCCGAACTCGAGCGCGCCGCCGTCGGACTGGCCGGCGTCGACGTCGAGACGCTCGCCGCGATGCACGTGCCGCACGCGGCGCTGGTCGACGAGCATCGTGCCGCGTTCGAGGCCATCGACCGGCAGGTGCGTGATGCCGAGCGGGCCTGCGAGACCCTGCGCGCCGACCTGGCCGCGCGACGCGCGGAGCTGCGGGTGCTGCAGGCCACCGGCGAAGTCGTGCGACGCGCGGACGTCGTCGAGGCGCGCGCACGCCGCGACGCCGAGTGGGGCGACCTCGAGCGGGCGTGGCAGGCAGCGGCCGCGTCCGCGTCCTCCCAGGCCTACGTGGCGTCGGTGCGGGAGGCCGACCGGCTGGCCGACCTGCTGCATGCGGATGCCCAGCGGGCCGCGCTGAGCGAGGAGCTGTCCGTGCGCATCGCCGACATGGCGTCGGCGCTGGAGCGCGAGGACGCGGTGCGCGCGGCGCTGGAGGCGCAGCGCACGCGTCGCCTCGCCGACTGGAACGCCGCCGCGGCTCCGCTGCGCGCGCCGGGCGTGATGCCCGAGGCGGCCCGCGCCTGGCTCGACGAGCGCACGCGCCTGCTCGATCGTGCCGATGCCGCGCGGCGCGATGCGGCCGAGCTCGAGGCCTTGCAGGCTGCACTCGCGCGCGCCGACCGCACGCTGGCGGGTGCACTGGCCGAGGCGGGCCTGCCGCCGCGCCGACCCGACGAGTCCCGTGCCGCATCGGCCGCGCGGCTGCGCGAGGCCGTCGACGCCGCCGCCGACGCCCGCGCGCGCGTCGAGGAAGCCCGGCAGCGGCTTGCGCGGGACGAGCGCACCCGCGCGCGGCTGCGCGCCGAGCACCAGGCGCTGACCGAGGCGCGGGCGGCCTGGCACGCCGTCTGGCGCGACGTCATGCGCGCGGTCGGCCTCGACGGCGAGGCCACTGTGCTCGAGGCGCGTGCGCGGCTGCAGGAGTTCCAGCGCCTGGAGCGCGCGCTCGAGACCTTCGAGCGGGTCGATGGCGATCTCGCGGATGCGCGGCGCGCCGTCGACGCCTTCGAATCGGGCGTGCACGCGCTCGCCGCCGTGCTCGACCCTTCCGCCGGCGGACTCGACGCGGGGGCGCAGGCCGCGCGCCTGTACGACGCGCTGCAGGCGGCGCGCAGTGCCGAGACGCGTCATGCGGAGCTGCTCGCCGAGCAGGCGCGGCTCGCGCAGACGACGAGCGACGCAGGCACGCGCCAGGCCTCGGCCGCGCATGCGCTGCAGGCGCTGCTCGACGCCGCGCACACCGACGACGTCGAGACCCTGATGCGGGTCGAGGCCGCGAACGAGGAGCGTCGTGCGCTCACCGCGCGGATCACGGCGATCGAGGACGACCTCGTGCGGCTGAACGCCTGCGACTTCGCACGCGTGCGGGCCGGCGCCGAGGGCCGTGACCCTGCGTCGGTGGACGAGGAGATCGCACGCCTTGCGCTGGTGCTGCCGGCGCTGGAACGGCGCGCCGAGGAGGCGCTCGAGGCGCAGATCGCGGCGCGCCGCGCGTACGAGGCGATCGACGGCGGCGACGCGGCGGCGGGCGCGGCCCAGGCGATGCAGCAGACGGGCGCGCGCATCGTCGAGCACGCGCGCCGCTACGCACGCGCACGTCTGGCGCGTGCGGTGCTCGGCGACGTGATCCAGCACTATCGCGAGCAGCACCAGGGGCCGATCCTGGGCCGCGCGTCGGCGCTGTTCGCGCGCATGACCGTCGGTGCGTTCGAGGGGCTCTCCGCCGAGTTCAACGATGCCGGCCAGGTGATCATGGGCGTGCGCGCGGGCGGCGTGCGCGTGCCGGTGTCCGGCATGAGCCGCGGCACCGTCGACCAGCTCTACCTCGCGCTGCGTCTGGCCGCGATCGCGGAGACCGTACGCGCGCAGGAGCCGCTGCCGCTGCTGATCGACGACCTGCTGGTGCACTTCGACGACGCGCGCAGCGCGGCCACGCTGCAGGTGCTGGCCGAGCTCGCCCGCGACACCCAGGTCGTGTTCTTCACCCACCACGAACACCTCGTGGCGCTGGCTGCGCAGGTGCTCGCCCCCGACCGATACGTGGTGCACCGGCTGCCGCCGGTTGCGCACCCGTCAGGAGTTCCGTCATGACCGAATCCCCGCGCCTGCCGCCCGCCGTCGTCCTGCTCAGCGGCGGGCTCGACTCGACCACCGTGCTCGCCATCGCGAAGGCGCAGGGCTATGCGCCCTATGCCCTGAGCTTCCGGTACGGTCAGCGCCACGTCGTCGAGCTCGACCGGGCGCGGCGCGTGGCGCAGGCGCTCGGCGCCGCCGGACACGTCGTCGTCGACGTCGACCTGCGCCAGTTCGGCGGCTCGGCGCTCACCGCCGACGTCGAGGTGCCCAAGGATCGCGACGCCGCGGCGATGTCGCACGGCATCCCGATCACCTACGTGCCGGCGCGCAACACCATCTTCCTGAGCTTCGCGCTGGCCTGGGCGGAGACGCTCGGCGCGTCCGACATCTTCGTCGGGGTCAACGCACTCGACTACTCGGGCTACCCGGACTGCCGTCCGGAATACATCGCAGCCTTCGAGCGCATGGCCAACCTCGCGACCAAGGCCGGCGTCGAGGGCACGACCCGTCTGAAGATCCACGCGCCGCTGATGGAGATGAGCAAGGCGCAGATCATCCGGCGCGGCACCGAGCTCGGCGTCGACTACGGCATCACCAGCAGCTGCTACGACCCCGGCCCGGAGGGCGCACCCTGCGGACGCTGCGATTCCTGCCTGCTGCGCGCGAAGGGGTTCGCCGAGGCCGGGCTGCGCGACCCGCTGGTCGGCTGATCGGCCGCGCCGGCACACGGCCGGGCGGTCTGACACGCCGGCACGCCGCGCGACGGCCGGTCGGGCCGGAGCGCACCCGGGCGCGCGCCCGCGTTCAGGCCACGCGCGACAGGAAGCGCTGCAGCAGCGACACGACCGCCTGCGGCTGCTCCTGCTGCACCCAGTGGCCCGCGCCGTCGACGAGGTCGACGCTGCGCATGTCGGTGCAGGCCGTCGTGCGCATGCGCTCGAGCTCGCCGGGCTTCTGGTACACGCCCCAGTCGCTGCTGCCGGCGATGAACGTCGACGGGACGTCGATCGCGCGGCCGCCGTACAGCTGCATCTCGGAGACGAAGCGCCCGCTGGTGCCGCAGCGGTACCACTGCAGCCCGCCCTGGAATCCCGTCCGCGCGTATTCGGCGCTGTACACGCGCATCTCGGCGTCGGTCAGCCAGGTGCAGGCCGCGATCTGCGCGTCGGTCGGCATCACGTGCGCGACCGTCTGCGGCATCGTCTCGTCGCGGTCCATCACGTAGTAGGTGGGCATCTTCGCGAGCTCGGCGGCCTCCCAGCCCGCGAGCGGGTACGGGCGGTTCTCCGCCCAGTCCGCGCTCTTGTGGTGGTAGTAGGCGCGCAGGAACGCGTGCACGCCCTGCGGGCAGTTGCGCATGTCGCCGTCGGCCTCGCGCGTGGAGTAGTACCACTGGTAGTGCTTGCGCGGACGCGGCAGCGCGGCGAGCGCGGCGCTCGGGTCGGAGGCGCCGGCACGGGCCGGCGCCGGCGCGGCACCGGCACCGTCGGCGGTGTCGAACGGCAGGGCGGGCGGGCCGCCGAAGGGCGCGCTCATCAGCACCAGCGACCGGAACACGTCGGGCCGCGTGAGCGCGCACCAGGCGGCCACCGGTGATCCGAAGTCGTGGCCGATCACCGCGTGCACGCTGCGGCGTCCCAGCGCGTGCAGCAGGCCGACCGCGTCGCGCGCGAGGTTGAGCATCCGGAACGGGGCGAGGTCGCCGTCGTAGCGCGGATCCCAGCCGGTGGTGCGGCCATAGCCGCGCTGGTCGGGCGCGATCACGTGGAAGCCGGCCTGCGCCAGCGGCAGCATCACCTTGCGCCAGCTGTACGCGAGTTCGGGGAATCCGTGCAGCAGCAGCAGCGCCGGCCGCGTCCGGTCCTGCCAGCCGGCTTCGAGCACGTGCATGGTCAGGCCGTTGTGGTTGTCCACGTGGCGCGTGCGGATGCCTTCCGGCAGCGGCAGCGCGGGCAGGTCGGGGGGCAGGGTCAAGCGTTCACCTCGGGGTCGGGTTCAGAAGCGGCGGAAGCGTGCGAGGCCGTCGCGCTCGATCTGTGCAACGAGGCCCACCTCCCAGTCGAGGTATTCCTTCATCGCGCGCTCGGCGCCGCCCGCGTGGTCGTACGGTTTCCACCAGACGTCGTCGACGTCGGTCAGCGTCCGGTCGAGGCCGGACTCCAGCGGCCCGCCGGCGGCGGACCAGGCGTCGGTGCCGCCGGCCAGCACCCGCACCGGCAGCGCCGGATGCGTGGCGGCGAGGTCGTGTGCGGCCAGCCGTGCGAGCACGCCGTCGGGGGACGCGAGCACGAGCGCGGGCAGTGCCTGGCCCGCGGCGGCGCCCTGCGGTGCACGCAGCGCGTCGGGCCGTGCGGTCGTCAGCGCGCCCAGGCAGTCGGCCATGCGTGCGCGCACGCCCCAGTACGCGCCGGGCAGGTGGCCCTTGCGGAACGCGAGGCTCGACGCGAGGTCGACGACGACCGGCGCGTATCCCCCGTCGATCGCGGCGCGCAGCGTGGCCACGTCGATCGCCGGCACGACCGGCACCGGCCGGGCGGTGGCGGGCGGCATGCCGAGTTCGGGTGCGGGCGGCGCGTCGACGAGCACGTGCACGTCCGACCAGCCGAGCTGGATCAGCCAGTGCGCGGTCATCGTCGCGCGCACGCCGTCGGGCGCGTCGGCCAGCACGAGGCGCGCCCCGCGCGTGGCCACGTATTCGTCGGTGGCCTGCACGAGCTGGCCGCCCGGCGCGTGCCGCGCGCCCGGCCAGTGGCCGTCGCGGTACTCGGCCTCGGTGCGCACGTCGAGCAGCATCGTGGTGCGCCGCGGATCGTCCTGCCAGCGCTGCACCGTCGCGCCATCGACGCGCTGCACGCCGAAGCGGCGCGCGACCTCGGCCGCGCGCGCCCGGGCCCGCGCCAGCGCCTCGTCGCCCGGCGGCGGCGCGTGCGTGTCGCGGCCGTGGTCGAGCGTGAGTCCGGCCAGGGTCCAGCCCATCGTGCCGTCCTTCAGGGCGTAGACCTTGTTGGGCACGCCCGCGTTGATCAGCGACTGCGCGCCGATGATCGAGCGCGTGCGCCCCGCGCAGTTCACGATGATCGTCGTGTCGGGATCGGGCGCCATCTCGTGCACCCGGTACACCAGCTCCGCACCCGGGCAGTCGATGCCGCCCGGAATGCTCATGCGGCGGTACTCGGCCAGCGGGCGGCTGTCGAGGATCACGAACCGGTCGCCACGCTGGCGCATCGCCTCGACCTCGGTCGCCGGAAGCCGCGGCGTCTCGTACCAGTGCTCGACGAACTCGCCGAACGCCTTCGAGGGGACGTTCACGCCGGAGAAGGTCTCGTACCCCGCGGCCTGCCAGGCGGCGGTCCCGCCGTCGAGCACGGCGACCGACGTGTAGCCGAGGCCGTGCAGGCGCTGCGCCGCGCGCTGCGCCAGGCCCGCGTCGCCGGCGCCGCCGTCGGTCAGCACCATGCGGACGTCGCGCCGCGGCACCAGCGCGTCGATGCGCAGCTCCAGGTGACTGAGCGGCACGCACGCGGCGAACAGCAGGTGGTTCCGGGAGAAGGCGCCTTCCTCGCGCACGTCGACCAGGGCGATCTCCGCGCCGTCCTGCAGCATCGCGTGGAGCGCGGCGGGCGACACGGCCGGCGCCGGGCGGCCCGCCGGGGTGGGGGCGGCAGCGCTCACGCGCCGCTCCGCGCAGCCGGCGCCGGCAGGTCGCGGATGCCTTCGCTGGCCGGGAAGTGCGCCCAGTCGTGCGTGGCCGGGCGGTAGTAGCGGCGGCCGTGCAACTGCTCGAGCGCCAGGCCGTACATGTGGAAGTTGAGCACCGGGGTCTGCGGCGGGATGTGGATCGAGTGCAGGTCGTCGGGCATGAAGGCGATGCCGGTGCCCCGGCCCACCACCTGCTCGCCGGTCTTGCGCACGCCGCCGGCCTCGTGCACGTACAGCCGGTTCAGCTCGTCGCCGTCGACGCCGACGATGATCGCCCACGTGGTGTGGTCGTGCGCCGGCGTATCGGTGCCGCCCTGCGAACGCTGCGCGTACAGCGCGAAGCGGTGGTCGGCGTCTTCCGAAAGCCGGTACAGCGCATTGTTGCGCGCGATCTCGGGGCCGGGCGGCGGGAAGTCCTCGATCGGGAACAGCTCGGTGCGGCCGGCCAGCTCGATCAGCACCGCCTTCATCGCCGCCAGGCTGTCGCGGTGGACCCCGTCGCGGGTCTCGATCTGCCGGATGCGGTCGACGGCCTCGGCCACGGCGCGGGCACGTGCCGCGTGTCGTTCGACGGGAGTCATCATGGGGTGTCCTCGTAGCGGTAACGGAAGTCGCAGTGGCTCGCGCCCTGCATCAGGGTCTGGGTGCGGGTGAACTTCAGCTTCGGGTCGTAGCCTTCGCAGAACGAGCCGTCGCGGTTGCACGACAGCAGCGGCCCGATCTCGGCCAGGCCCATCTCGCGGTACATCTCCGCATAGCGGCAGCGGGTCACGTTGAACTCGAAGCGCGTGGCGTCACGGTGCACCGGCTGGATCTCCAGCGCATCCTCGGCCGTCCAGTGCTGCTGGATGTCGACGAAGCTCTGCAGGCTGGTGCCGCCCGGCGCGGCGGCCGCGAACGCCCGCGCCTGCTCGATCGCCGAGCGGCGCACGGACTCGCTGACCACCGCCCGGGCCTCGTCCGTGCCGTGGCGTGCGCGCACCGTCTCGTACACCTCCTTGAGCAGTTCCGCCTCGATGCGGCGGCGCTCGATGATGGGGATCGTTGCAGCCATGTCGTCTCCTGTGGGTGCCGGATCGCGCGGCTGCGCGCGTGTCCGGTGGATCGTCCGGTGAAGCGTGCGATGAAGCGTTCGTCGATCGATTCGGTGTGGCGTCCGGTCAGCGGTGCGCTCAGTCGCGCACGAACAGCGTCTCGAGCGGCTCCGTGCCCACCTGCCGGCTCCAGTGCCCGTGCACGGCCGGGTCGAAGGTGGCGCCGGCGGGCAGCGTGTCGGCCGAGTAGAAGTGCTCGCCGGGGCCGAACACCCGCGAGGTGCCGTCCTGCAGGCCGATCTCCATGCGCCCGCGCAGGATGAACACCCACTGGGGAGCGCCCGTGCAGTGGAACTGGCTGCGAAAGCCGACCGGACTGCGGCGCAGCTGGTAGCCGCCGCTGGGCGCCAGACGGCTCAGCATCGACTGCGGGCTGCCTTCGGACAGGGCCACCGCGTCCTCGCGGAAGCGCGCGCGGCCGTCGGTGTCGGTGAACAGCACGACGCGGGTGAAGTGCTCCATGCGCCGCCCCTCAGATCATCCGGCCGGGCAGCGCGCGCGCATCGCGCATCCGGTACTGGCCCGACTCCACCTGGTGGAAGAACGTCTCGCAGGCCGCGTTGAACAGCGCCGGCTCCTCGAGATTGCATGCGTGCCCGGTCTGGGGCATGAAGAACAGGCCCGCGGACGGCATCGCGCGCTTGAGCATCAGCGAGGCATCCAGGCAGGGCTCGTCCTCGTCGCCGCTGATGATCAGCGTGGGCACGGTGCAGGCGGCCATCTCCTCGGCGAACGTGCCCAGTGCCGGACGCAGGGCCTGGTAGCCCTTGAGCGTGAGCGCCGAGCCCTTGGCCGAATGCTGGCGCAGCATGCCGACGAAGTCGGCGAAACCGCGCGGGTCCTTGTTCTGGTACTGCACGCGGGTGGGCGAGACGGCGCGCGCCTCGGCGCTGCGTTCCCAGCCGTCGGCCAGCAGGCGGTCGGCGGCGGCCTCCGACTCGTGGCGGAACTGCGCGCGGGCGTCGGGCATCGCGCCGGAGCCGATGCCCGCCAGCGTCAGCGAAAGCGCCCGCTCCGGCCACTTCATGCCGAAGTAGAACGTGGCGAACGCCCCCATCGACAGTCCGACGATGTGCGCCTTCTCGATGCCCAGGCCGTCGAGCACCGCGCGGATGCCGGCGCGCTGATGCTCGAAGGAATAGTCCTCGACGCGATCGGGCACGTCCGACGGCGGATAGCCGCGCGCGTTGTAGGCGATGCAGCGGTAGCGGCGCGAGAAGTGCCGGATCTGCGGCTCCCAGCAGCGGATCTCGCCGAGGAACTCGTGCACGAACACGATCGGCGTGCCGGTGCCGGCTTCCTCGTAGTACAGGCGGACGCCGTCGTCGGCGGTGATGGTGGGCATCGTCGTCTCCAGGTGGTGTCGGGCGGGCCGCGCGCCGTGCCGCCGGGGCGTCGGCACGGAATGGACCGGCGGCGCGTCCGAGGGCCGTCTGCGTGCCCGGTCCGGCCGGACATCCGCGGCTATTATCCGATCATAGTCCAGAGGAATCCCCCCGATGCCCCCGTCCGCTTCGGCGCTGTTCCGCGCCTTCCGATCGCGCACGATCGCGCTGCCCAATCGCGTGGTGATGGCGCCGATGACGCGTTCCTTCGCCATCGACGGCGTGCCCGGCGACGACGTCGTCGCGTACTACGCGCGGCGTGCGGCCAGCGGCGTCGGCCTCATCGTCACCGAAGGCGTGCTGATCGACCGCCCGGCCGCCGGCAACGTCGAGCACGTGCCGCACCTGTACGGCGAACGGGCGCTGGCCGGCTGGGCGCGCGTGCTGGCCGCGGTGAGGGCGCAGGGCGGCAGCATGTGGGCGCAGCTGTGGCACGTCGGGGCCCTGCGCAGCATGGGGTCCGACTGGCGCCCGCCCGCACCCTTCGAAAGCCCGTCCGGCCTGTCGCGTCCGGGCAAGACCTCGGGGGTGGCGATGACCGAGGCCGACGTCGAGGCGACGATCGCGGCCTTCGCGTCGGCGGCCGCCAACGCGCACCGGCTGGGCTTCGACGGCATCGAGCTGCACGGCGCGCACGGCTACCTGATCGACCAGTTCTTCTGGGCCGGCACCAACACGCGCACCGACCGATGGGGCGGCGCGACGCTGGCGCAGCGCACCCGGTTCGCCTGCGACGTGATCCGTGCGGTGCGGGCCGCGACCGCGCCCGACTTCACCATCGGCATCCGGCTGTCGCAGTGGAAGCAGCAGGACTTCCCTGCGCGGCTGGCGCTCACGCCCGACGAGATGCAGGCCTGGCTGCAGCCGCTGGCCGATGCCGGCGCCGACGTGCTGCACTGCTCGCAACGGCGGTTCTGGGAGCCCGAGTTCGAGGGCTCCGACCTGAACTTCGCCGGCTGGGCGAAGAAGCTCACCGGGCTGCCCACGGTCACCGTCGGCTCGGTGGGTCTGACGGGCGAGTTCGTCGAGTCGTTCGGCGGCGAGGTGTCGAAGCCCGCGTCGCTCGACGAGCTGCTGCGCCGGCTGGAGCGTGGCGACTTCGACCTGGTCGCGGTCGGCCGCGCGCTGATCGCGGATCCCGAGTGGGCGGCCAAGGTCCGTGACGGGCGCTTCGACGCGCTCGGCACCTACGACCGCGGGATGCTCGCGACGCTGCGATGAGTGCGCTGACGGCGGCGATGGGCGCGGCGCGCGCGCCCCGGCTCGCGCTGTCGGTCACGCTGCTGGTGCAGACGCTGGCCGCGGTGACCCTGTCGGTGCCGTCGGTGATCGCACCGGTGATGGCGCCGGCCCTCGGGCTGCCGGCGCAGAACGTGGGCTGGCTGATCAGCGGCATCTACCTGATGGCCATGCTGTCGGGCCTCAATGGCGGCGCGCTGGTGCAGCGCCACGGCGCGATCCGCCTCAGCCAGTGGGCGCTGCTCGGCTGCACGCTCGGCCTGGTGCTGCTGGCGATCGGGCATCCGCTCGCCCTGCTGGGGGCGGCGCTCGCGATCGGCGTCGGCTACGGACTGCCCAATCCGACGGCGGCCGACATCCTCAGCCGGCACGCGCCGCCCGACCGTCGCGGTCTGTTCTTCTCCATCAAGCAGACCGGCGTGCCGCTGGGGGTGGCGTTCGGCGGCCTCATCGTGCCGGCCCTGCTGGGCCTGGCCGACTGGCGCACCACGCTGCTGGTGATGGCCGCGCCCCTGCTGTGCATCACGGTGGCGCTCGGCGCGGCGCGCGGGGCGCTGCAGGTGACGACCGACGCCGCGCCGCGCAGCGGCGGCGGTTCGATCGCCGAGGTGCTGCGCACGCGGCTGATCGTCCCGCTGCGCGACGTGCTGGTCTTCGCGCCGACGCGCAGGCTGGCGCTGGTGTCGCTGGTGTACGCGTTCACGCAGGTGAGCTTCCTCACCTTCCTCGTGTCCCTGCTCAAGCTCGAGCACGGCCATCCGCTGGCGCTCGCCGCGGGGCTGCTGTCGGCGTCGCAGGCGGTCAGCGTCGTGGCGCGCATCGGCTGGGGCCACGTGTCCGACCGCTGGCTCGACCCCACGATCCTGATGGGCGTGCTGGGCCTGCTGATGGCGTGCGGCATCGCGCTGCTGGGCCTGCTGCCGCCGTCGACCCCCTGGCCGGCGACACTGCTCGTGACGATGTTCTGCGCGGCCACCGTCGTGTCCTGGAACGGCGTGTTCTACGCCGACCTGGTGCGTCACGTGCCGCCGTCGGCCGTGGCGCAGGCCACCGGCGCCACCCAGTTCATGACCTTTCTCGGCGGCATGACCGGCGGCGGCGTGTTCGCCTGGCTGGTCGGGCGCACCGGCAGCTTCGCGAGCGTGTACGCGGCGGTTGCGGTGCTGCCCGCCATCGCCGGCGTGCTGATGCTGCTGTCGACCCGTCGCACGCAACCCTCGAACGGAACACCGACATGATCATCGACTGCCACGGACACTACACGACCGCCCCGCGCGAACTCGAGGCCTACCGCTCGGCGCAGGTCGCCGCGCTGCCCGACCTCGACGCCGCGGCGCGGGTGGCGCGTCCGCACATCACCGACGACCAGATCCGCGAGACGATCGAGACGCGCCAGCTCAGCGTGCAGCGCGCGCGCGGCATCGACCTGACGATCTTCTCGCCGCGCGCGGCGAGCATGGCGCACCACCTGGGCGACGCGGGCGTGAGCCGCGCCTGGTCCGAGGTGTGCAACGACCTGATCCACCGCGTCTGCACGATGTTCCCCGACCACTTCGCCGCGGTGTGCCAGCTGCCCCAGTCGCCCGGCGTGTCGCCGGCCGCCTGCGTGGCCGAGCTCGAGCGCTGCGTGAACCAGCTGGGCTTCGTCGGCTGCAACCTGAACCCCGACCCGTCGGGCGGCCACTGGAACGACCCGCCGCTGACCGACCCGTGGTGGTTCCCGCTCTACGAGAAGATGGTGGAGCTCGACGTGCCGGCGATGATCCACGTCAGCGCCTCGTGCAACCCCAACTTCCACACCACCGGGTCGCACTACCTGAACGGCGACACCGCCGCGTTCATGCAGTTCCTGACGTCCGACCTGTTCACGCGGTTCCCGACGCTCAAGTTCGTGATCCCGCACGGCGGCGGTGCGGTGCCCTACCACTGGGGACGGTTCCGCGGGCTGGCGCAGGACATGGGCCGGCCGACGCTCGACCGCCTGCTGCTGGGCAACGTGTTCTTCGACACCTGCGTGTACCACCAGCCGGGCATCGACCTGCTCACGCGCGTGATCCCGGTCGAGAACGTGCTGTTCGCGTCCGAGACGATCGGCGCGGTGCAGGGCATCGACCCGGAGACCGGGCACCACTACGATGACACCAAGCGCTACCTGCTGCAGGCGGCGGGGCTGTCCGACGCCGACCGCACGCGCATCTTCGAAGGCAATGCGCGGCGCGTCTATCCGAGGCTCGATGCGCAGCTGAAGGCGCGCGGACGCTGACCCCGCGGACGACGTCGGGCCGCCTCCGGACCCCGTCGCCGCTTCACCACCGATCCCGACCCCGATTCCAATTCCAAATCCACAGGAGACCCCCATGCGCGGACGCGAAGTCTTCATGAAGAGCCTCGTCGCCCACGGCGTCGAGCACATCTTCGGCAACCCGGGCACCACCGAGAGCCCGCTGCTCGACGCCCTGCTCGACTATCCGTCGATCGACTACATCGTGCACCTGCACGAGGGCATGGCGGTGGGCGCGGCCAGCTACTACGCGCGCGCCACCGGCCGCACCGGCGTGGTGAGCCTGCACGTCGCGCCCGGGCTGGGCAACGGCATCGGCATGATCTACAACGCGCTCAAGGCGAACGCGCCGATGGTGGTCACCGCCGGCCAGCAGGACACGCGCATGCTGCGCCGCGCGCCCATCCTCAGCCACGACCTCGCGGCGATGGCCGCGCCCGTCACCAAGTGGAGCACCGAGGTCCGCGACGCCGACGAGATGGACGAGGTGATGCGGCGCGCGTTCAAGGTCGCCAACGATCCGCCCTACGGGCCGGTGTTCGTGTCGCTGCCGATCAACGTGATGGAGCAGGACACGGCCAATGCACCGATCGCGCCCGGGCGCGCGTTCCGCCTGCCTGCCCCCGATCCGGCGGCCGTCGCCGAGGCCTGCGCCCTGCTGCGTGCGGCGTCGGCACCGGTGATCGTGGTCGGCGACGAGGTGGGGCGCACCGGCGCGATGGGCGACCTGGTGCGGCTGGCCGAGCGCATCGGTGCGCCGGTGTGGTTCGAGGGCATCCGCGGTCACGTGTCGTTCCCCAGCGCGCATCCGCATGCGCGGGCGGGGCTGCCGTTCGACGCGGCGGCCATCCGCAAGACGCTGGCCGGCGCCGACCTGGTGCTGCTGGTGGGCGGCGCCTTCTTCGAGGAGGTGTGGTTCTCGCCGGGCTCGCCGTTCCCCGAGGGGGCGAAGGTCGTGCAGATCGAGTCGTCGGCCGGCCCGCTGTCGTTCAACCACGCGCCCGACGTCGCGCTCGTCGCCGGCATGGGCCCTGCGCTGTCGGCGCTGGACGCGGCCGTTGCGGCGGCGTCCGACGACGCCTGGCGCTCGGCCGCGCAGGCGCGCTGCGGCCGGCTCGCCGAGCAGAAGGCCGCCGATGCCGCCGCCTACCAGGGCCGGCTCGGCAAGGCCTGGGCGCGCACGCCGATCTCGATGCCGCGCGTGATGGCCGAGCTGCGCAAGGCGACGCCCGCGAACGCGCTGGTGGTCGAGGAGTCGATCACCGCCAGCGTCGACTTCGCCGCGGCCTTCCCGTTCGACGGCGCCGACCAGTACCTCGGCGCCCGCGGCGGCGGCATCGGTCAGGGCCTGGCGGGAGCGATTGGCGCCAGCGTCGGCAGCCCGGGCCGGCCGGTGCTGTGCGTGTCGGGCGACGGTTCGGCGATGTACTCGATCCAGGCGCTGTGGAGCGCGGCGCACCACGCGCTGCCGGTCGTGTTCGTGATCCTGGTCAACCGCGAATACCGCGTGCTCAAGCACAACCTCGACATCTACCGACAGCGCTTCGATGCGGCGTCGGACAAGCCGTATCCGAAGATGGACCTCGGCGGACCGGCGCTCGGCTACGTCGAGATGGCCGCGGGCATGGGGGTGCCGGGCGTGCGTGTGACGAATCCCGACGACGTTGCCGGTGCCGTGGCGCAGGCGTTCGCCGCGGGCGGGCCGCGGCTGGTCGAGATCGCGATCGAAGGCAAGCGCTGATCCGCGCGGGCGCCGCCGTGCCGGCGCGCGCCCGTCGTTGAACCATGGCCCGATCGCGGGCCGCAATCGCCGCCCGAACGGGGGCGTTGGAAGCAAGGAGGAGACGGGATGTCGCAACCATCGTTCCGGGTCAGCCCGGTCACGCCGCGCATCGGTGCGGAGGTGTCGGGCGTGGATCTCTCCCTGCCGCTCGACGACGAGATGGTGCGGGCGATCCGCACCGCGCTGGTCGAGCATCAGGTGCTGTTCTTCCGCGACCAGGACCTCACGCTCGATCAGCACAAGGCGTTCGGACGCCGGTTCGGCGCGCTCCACGTGCATCCGGCCAGCCCGTCGCCCGAGGGCCATCCGGAGGTGCTGCCCATCCATGCCGACGCGCGCTCCAAGCGTGTGGCGGGCGAGGCCTGGCACACGGACGTGTCCTGCGACGAGGAGCCTCCGATGGCCAGCATCCTGCGGCTGCACACCGTGCCGCCGTGCGGCGGCGACACGCTGTTCGCGAGCATGTTCGCCGCCTACGATGCGCTGTCGCGTCCGATGCAGGACTTCCTGAGCGGGTTGACGGCGGTGCACTCCGGCGAGCACGTCTACCGCGGCTACTACAAGTACGCCGAAGGTCAGCGCGCCGACAGCAAGGCCGCCTTCCCGCAGGCGCGGCATCCGGTGATCCGCACGCACCCGGAGAGCGGCCGGCAGGCGATCTTCGTGAACACGGGCTTCACGACCCACATCGAAGGCCTGACGCGCCGCGAGAGCGACGCGCTTCTTCAGTTCCTCTATGCGCACTGTGCACGCCCCGAGTTCCAGGTGCGGTTCCGCTGGGCGCCCGGCTCCATCGCATTCTGGGACAACCGGAGCACTCAGCACCATGCGATGTGGGACTACTACCCGCAGGTGCGCAGCGGATACCGCGTGACGATCCAGGGGGACCGACCGTTCCATCGAGCGCAGGAATCCGCCGCATCCCGATCCACCGTCCCGGCCTGACCGGGACCGCCCGGCACACCGTGCCACTCACCGACCCCATGGAGCTTCGATGACCTCGCCCCGCGTGAGCGACCATCCGATCGACCCTTTGTTCACCCGCCGCTGGTCGCCCAGGGCCTTCACGGGCGAGCCGATCCCCCGCGAGACCCTGTCGACCGTTCTCGAGGCCGCGCGCTGGGCGCCGTCCTCGTTCAATTCGCAGCCGTGGCGGTTCATCGTCGGTCACCGCGACACGCCGGCGTGGGCGCCGATCTTCGACGCGCTGGCCGAGGTCAACCGGGGCTGGGCGCACCGCGCGTCTGCGCTGATCGTGATCGTCTCGCGCACGCAGTGGGTGCCACCGGGCAAGACCGAGGTCGAACCGCTGCGCTCGCACTCGTTCGACACCGGCGCCGCGTGGGCCAGCATGGCGTTCCAGGCGACCATGCTCGGCTGGCACGTGCACGGCATCGGAGGCTTCGATCGCGACCGGGTGCGTGCGTCGCTGGGCGTGCCGGCCGATCACGCAGTCGAGGCCGTGGTGGCGATCGGACGGCAGGGCGATCCGTCGGTGCTGACCGATGCGCAGCGCGCGCGTGAGATGCCCAACCAGCGTCAGCCGCTGGCGGCGCTGGTCGCCGAGGGGCGCTTCGACTTCCCGGGCTGAACCGCCGAAGGCCGAGCCTCGTGCCCGGCCCGCCTCAGTACGCCGCGTCCGGGTCCACCACGTCCTCCATCGGTGCGCCGGTCTCGAACGCGCGCAGGTTGCGCAGGAACTTGTCGATCATCGCGTGCTGGATGTAGGTCGAGATCGCCGAGGTGTGCGGCGAGATCCGCACCTTCGGGTGGGCATACAGCGGATGCCCGGCGGGCAGCGGCTCGGGATCGGTGACGTCGAGCGTCGCGCGGCCGAGGCCGTCGCGCTCCACCGCGGCGAGCAGGGCGTCGTGGTCGATCAGCGCGCCGCGGCCGATGTTGATCAGATGCAGCCGCGGCTTCGCCCGGGCGAGCACGTCGGCATTCACCATGTGCCGCGTCTCGGGGGTCGACGGCGCAGCCAGCACGACTGCATCGCACCGCTCGAACAGCGTGCCGAGGTCGGGCGCACGCGTGATGCCGGGCAGCGCGAAGGGCGCGTCGGAGCGGCGCATCGCCATCACCTTCATGTCCAGCGCGAGCGCCTTGCGTGCGATCGCATTGCCGATCGGGCCCATGCCGACGATGCCCAGCGTGCTGTCGCGCAGCATCGTCAGCGAACGCTGCTTCCAGTGCCCCGGGTCGTTCACCCACAGGGCCGGCAGCCGCTTGGCATGCTCGAACAGCACGGCCAGCACGTATTCGGCGATCGGCTCGGCGCCGACGCCGCGGGCGTTGGTCACCACCGGGCCGTCGAAGATCCAGCGCGGATACGCGTCGATGCCGGCCGACGACAGTTGCACCCACTTCAGGCCGAACGGCCAGCCGGCGGGACGGGCGTAGACCTCGGGCGCGGCGTTGCGCGGGAACGCATGGGCATACAGGTAGGGCACGTCCGGCGGCAGCGACGCCGGCGCGCCGATCGGCACGCGCAGGATGCGGGCGTCGGGCAGCCGTTCCTGCAGCAGTCGGTTCATGTTCTCGGCAAGCTGGCTGGCGACGACGAGTGGCGGCACGGGACTTCATCCTTTCATGGTGCGAAACGGGGTGCGGCATCGGGGTACGGCGCGGGGCGCGATCCCCGATTGCGCATCCGTGCCGAAGCTGCGCACTATTAGCACGACGACCGGTTTTGCGCGTCGAACGTGCGCAGCGCACCAGGCCGTCCACGACACGACAGGAGACGACACGATGAACGCACCCGTGGCAGGCCAGCGCCTGTCGATGACGCTCGACGACCGGTACCGCGTCCCCGAAGGCTGGCTGTACATGACCGGCACGCAGGCGCTGGTGCGTCTGCCGATCCAGCAGCGGCTGCGCGACGCGGCCGCCGGTCTGAACACCGGCGCGTACATCTCCGGCTACCGCGGCTCGCCGCTCGGCCGCTACGACCTCGAGCTGTGGGCCGCGGGCCCGCTGCTGAAGGAGCACAACATCGTGTTCCGGTCCGGGCTGAACGAGGACCTGGCCGCGACGGCCATCTGGGGCGCGCAGTACGTCGGATCCTTCCCCGGCGCGAAGGTGCAGGGCGTGTTCGGCATCTGGTACGGCAAGGGGCCCGGTGTCGACCGTTCCGGCGACGCGCTGCGGCACGCGAACATGTCGGGCACGTCGCCGCTGGGCGGCGTGGTCGCGCTGGCCGGTGACGACCACGGCGTGAAGTCGTCGACGGTGGCCAACTTCTCCGACCAGATGTTCATCGCGGTCGGCATGCCGGTGCTGTATCCGTCGAACACGCAGGAGCTGCTCGACTACGGCCTGCACGGCATCGCGATGTCGCGCCACTCGGGCTGCTGGGTCGGCATGAAGGTGGTGACCGACGTCGTCGAGGGCGGCGGCTCGGTGTACGTGGCGCCCGACGCGCCCGCGATCGTGGTGCCCGAGGCGGTGCCGACGGCCGACGGCGGCGTGCACATCCGCGCGATCGACGCCGGCATCCCGCAGGAAGACCGGCTCTATCACCACAAGCTGTACGCGGCGCTGGCGTACTGCCGTGCGAACGGACTGAACCGCATCACCGTCGATCCGGCGCAGGCGCGCATCGGCATCGTGTCGGCCGGCAAGGCCTGGCAGGACACGCTGCAGGCGATGACGGGCCTGGGCATCGACGAGGCGCAGGCCGACGCGCTCGGCATCCGCATGCTCAAGATCGGCATGACCTGGCCGCTCGATCCGGAGATCGTGCGGCAGTTCGCGCGCGGGCTCGACACCCTGGTGGTCGTGGAGGAGAAGCGCCCGGTGCTCGAGGATCAGGTCCGCGCGATCCTGTACGGCACGGCGAACGCGCCGCGCATCGTCGGCAAGTTCGACGGCAGCTACGCGTTCGACGCCCAGCGCGGCGCGATGATGTTCCCGAACGCGGGCGAGGTCAGTCCGGCGATGGTGGCGTCGGTGCTGATGCAGGTGCTGCGCGAAAAGCTGCCGGGCTGCGCGCTGGCCGATCCGGCCGCCGGCACGCAGGTGATCGCGGGGGCGCCGGGCGCCGTGCGCGTGCCCGGCTTCTGCTCGGGCTGCCCGCACAACCGGTCCACCCGCGTGATCGAGGGCAGCCGAGCGCTGGCCGGCATCGGCTGCCACGGCATGGCGATGCTCACCAATCCGGCGCAGACGACCACCATCTCGCACATGGGGGCCGAGGGCGTGATCTGGCTCGGGCAGCAGCCGTTCACCGACGAGAAGCACGTGTTCGCCAACCTGGGCGACGGCACGTACACGCACTCGGGGTTCCTGGCCGTGCGGCAGGCCGTGGCCGCGCACGTGCCGATCACCTACAAGATCCTGGTCAACGGCTTCGTGTCGATGACCGGCGGACAGCCGGTCGAGAGCGGGCTGACGGCGCCGCAGATCCTGCACGAGCTGGCGGCCGAAGGCGTGCGCAAGATGGCGCTGGTGACCGACGACCCGGAGAAGTACGCGGGCGTGGCGATGCCGGCGGGCGTGCCGGTGCGGCACCGCTCCGAGCTCGAGGCCGTGCAGCACGAGTTCCGCGACTACCCCGACGTCTCGGTGATCGTCTACGAGCAGCCGTGCGCCACCGAGCGCCGGCGGCTGCGCAAGCGCGGCAAGTGGGAGGATCCGTCGAAGCGCAGCTTCATCAACGCGGCCGTCTGCGAGGGGTGCGGTGACTGCGGCAAGGTGTCGAACTGCATGTCGATCGAACCGCTCGAGACCGAATTCGGCCGCAAGCGACGCATCAACCAGTCCACCTGCAACAAGGATTTCTCCTGCACCGAAGGGTTCTGCCCCAGCTTCGTCACCGTGCACGGCGGCACGCTGCGCAAGCCCGCGCGCAGTGACGAAGCGCAGCGCGACGCGGCGGCGCAGCCCGCCTGGTCGGGCAGCCTGCCCGATCCGGTGCTGCCCGCGCCCGACGGCCTGTTCAGCATCCTGATCGGCGGCATCGGCGGCACCGGCGTGATCACCATCGGCCAGACGCTGGCGGTGGCCGCGCACCTGGAGGGCTGGTACAGCTCCAACCTCGACGTCACCGGCCTGTCGCAGAAGTACGGCGCCGTGCTGTCGCATGTGCGCCTGGCGCGGCGGCCGGAGCTGCTGCACGCGACCCGCATCTCCAACGGCGAGGCCGACACGCTGGTCGGGTGCGACCTGATCGTGGCCTCGGGCGACGAGGCGATGGTGAAGCTGCGCGCCGGTCACAGCCGCGCCGTGGTGTGCACCGACCTGATCCCGACCGGTGAATTCGCCCGCAACCCCGACTGGGGCGTCGACGCGAGCGGTCTGGCCGAGCGCCTGCGCGCGCGGCTCGGCGACCGCGTGCTGCTGCTCGAAGGGCAGCGGCTCGCCACGGCGCTGATGGGCGACGCGATCGCCGCGAACATGTTCATGCTGGGCGCGTCCTGGCAGCTCGGGCAGATCCCGCTGTCGCTGGCGTCGATCGACCGCGCGATCGAGCTCAACGGCGTGGCGATCGACATGAACCGGCAGGCCTTCCTGTGGGGGCGGCGCGCCGCGCACGACCTCGCGTCGGTGGAGCGCAGCGCGGTGGGCACGGGGCCGGCGGCGCAGGTGATCCGGTTCACGCCGCGCGCCACGCAGTCGCTCGACGAGCTGGTGCGCAGCCGCAGCGCGTACCTCACCGAGTACCAGAACGGCGCGCTCGCGCAGCGCTACACGGCGCTGGTGGAGCGGGTGCGCAGTGCGACCCAGGCGCAGGGGCTCGACGATTCTCTGGCGCGCGCCGTCGCGCGCTACTGGTTCAAGCTGCTGGCGCCCAAGGACGAGTGGGAGGTGGCGCGTCTGTACAGCCGGCCGGAGTTCCGCCAGGAGCTCGAGCGCGTGTTCGAGGGCGACTACAGGCTGCACTTCCACATCGGCGCGTGGCCGTTCGTGCGCACCCACCCGACGACGGGCAAGCCCGTCAAGCGCGAGGTCGGCCCCTGGCTGATGAACGTGTTCTCGGTGATGGCGAAGCTGCGCTTCCTGCGCGGCAGCCTGCTCGACCCGTTCCGCAACTCGGCCGAACGCCGGCTCGAGCGTGCGCTCGTCGAGCGCTACGAGGCCGACGTCGTCGCGCTGCTGTCGGGTCTGAATGCGCACACGCTGCCGGTGGCGGTGCAGATCGCGTCCCTGCCGGAGAAGATCCGCGGCTTCGGGCACGTGAAGGAGGCGAACGCGGCCGCGGCGGCGACCGAGCGCGAGTCGCTGCTGACGCGCCTGCGGGCGCCCGCGGACGCGGTCCGGACCGTGGCCGCCTGAGGGGCGTGCCCGGGGGGGCGGCCCGCGGGTCGCACTCTCGGGCCGCACCCCGGGACGTTCCTCCGGGGGCGCTCCGCCGGGGGCGCTCCGCCGGGAGCGCTCCGCCGGGAGCGCTCCCCCCGGGGCGCGGGCCGCGTTCAACGATAATGGCGCTTCCGCACCCGGAGCACGCGCGCGTTGAACGAACACGACGTCCGGGTCGTGCTGCTGGCCCGCGCCGTCGAGCAGAACGATCCGCAGCACACGATCCTGAGCGACGACGACCGTCGCCGGCTTGCCGAGCGCGGCGGGGCCGGCGGCGGGCCGCTGCAGCGCGCGCAGGCCGTCGTCGACCTGCTGGCGGCGCGCACCCCGGCCGTGTCGCGCGCGCTGGCGCGCACGCGCTGGCCGCGCTGGCTGGTGCCGGTGGCGGTCGTCTCGGCCCTGCTCGCGGGGGCGGCGCTCAACGAGATCGGCAGCGGCGGCGCGCGCGTCAACATCCTGTCGATCCCGCTGGGCGCGATGATGGCCTGGAACCTGCTCACCTACCTGGTGCTGGCGGCCGTTGCGGTGGTCGGGTGGGTGCGCCGGGGCCGCGGGGCGCCGATGCCCCGGCGCTGCGCGGTCACGCACCTGGCCCACGCCGTCTTCACGCGGGGGCTGGCGGGGCTGTCCGGGCGGATGCGCGCGAGCGCCGCGCTGCGCGAAGCGCTCGCGCGGTTCTCGGCCGACTGGCTGCGCATCGGCGCGCCGCTGCACGACGCCCGCATCCGCACGCTGCTGCACCTGTGCGCGGCCGCGCTGGCGGCCGGCGCCATCGCGGGCATGTACCTGCGCGGCATCGGGTTCGAGTTCCTGGCCGGCTGGGAGAGCACGTTCCTCGACGAGCACGCGGTGCACCGCTGGCTGACGATCGTGCTCGGGCCGGCGGCCGCGCTGACCGGAGCGCCGCTGCCCGGCCCGCAGCAGCTCGCCGAGCTGCGCTGGTCCCCGGGGCACCCGGGCGAGAACGCCGCGCGCTGGATCCACCTGTACGCGGCCAGCGCCGCCCTCGTGATCGTCGCGCCCCGCCTGCTGCTCGCGGCCTTCGCACGCGTGCGTGCGGGGCGCCTGGCGGATGCGCTGCCGTTCGACGCTCGCAACGACCCCTGGTGGCGCGCGGCGGTGCGGGGGGCGTCCGGCCGCGCGGCGCATGCGCGCGTGGTGCCGTACAGCCACACGCCGACCGCACAGGCGCTGGACGGCCTCGGGCGCGTGCTGGCCGATGCCGAAGGGTCGCCCGTCACCGTCGACACGCAGCCTGCGCTGCCGTACGGCGCGGACGCCGACGCGGTCGAGCGCAGCGCGCGGGGTGAGGCCGACTGGTGCGTGCTGCTCTTCAGCGCCGCCGCCACTCCGGAAGACGAGATCCACGGCGAGGCGGCCGCGCGGCTGGCCCGCGTGCACGCGCAGTCGGCGGCCGCGGGGCGGCTGCTCGTGCTGGTCGACGTCTCGGGACTGCGCCTGCGCCTGTCCGGGCAGGCGGGCGCCGACCGCCGTCTGGCCGAGCGGCGCGCGGCCTGGCAGCGTGTGCTCGACGGCGCCGGGGTGGCGTCGGCGGCGATCGACCTCACGGCCTCCGATGCGGCGCTGCCGGCGCCGCTGCGCGACGCGCTGCGCGCGCCCGTTCCCCGACGCACGCCTGCTGCCGGACGCACGCCATGACGCAGGA
This sequence comes from Pseudomonadota bacterium, assembly GCA_029779755.1. GTDB lineage: Bacteria > Pseudomonadota > Gammaproteobacteria > Burkholderiales > Burkholderiaceae_E > Quisquiliibacterium. Next base: position 7,127 of record JAKOZZ010000388.1, on the reverse strand, counting down.
CGCACACGCCGTGCAGCAGGACGCGCGCCCCGGGACGCCCGACGCGCGCGACCTGCGCATCAGCCTGATCTCGCACACCAACGCGGGCAAGACGACGCTGGCGCGCACGCTGCTGGGGCGGGACGTCGGCGAAGTGGCCGACCGGGCCCACGTGACCGAGACGGCGGACGTCCATGTGCTGCTGCAGTCCTCCGCCGGCGACCGCCTGCTGCTGTGGGACACGCCCGGTTTCGGCGACAGCGCACGTCTGCTCGGCCGCCTCAGGATGTCGGGCAATCCGCTCGGCTGGCTGCTGAGCCAGGTCTGGGACCGCTACCGTGACCGGCCGTTCTGGAGCAGCCAGCAGGCGGTGCGCAACGCGCGCGACGACGCCGACGTCGTGCTCTACCTGGTGAACGCGGCCGAGGCGCCGGAGTCGGCCGGGTACGTCGATCCGGAGATGCAGATCCTCGGCTGGATCGGCAAGCCGGTGATTGTGGTGCTCAACCAGGTCGGCCCGCCGCGCGGCCCGCAGCAGGAGCGCGACGAGGTCGAGCGCTGGCGCGCGCATCTGGCGTCGGTGCCGATCGTGCGCGCGGTGCTGGTGCTGGACGCCTTCACGCGCTGCTGGCTGCACGAAGCGGGGCTGCTCGACGCCCTCGCGCGCCAGCTCCCGCCGGCGGCCGCACCGGTGATCGGGCGCCTGTCGGCCGCCTGGCAGGAACGCAACCTGGAGCGCTTCCAGGCGTCGATCGGCGTGCTCGCGCAGCAGCTCGCGCAGGCGCTCGCCGACCGCGCCTGGCTCGACGCGCGCGGCTGGAAGGACACGGCGCGCGACGCGCTCACGGCGCTGGGCTGGGCGCGCACCGAAGCCGCCGACCCGCGCGAGCAGGCGATGGGCGCGCTGGCCACCCGGCTGGACGCCGGCATCCGCGCGGCGACCGACCGGCTGATCACCCTGCACGGACTCGACGGGCACGCCGCTTCCGAAGTGCTGTCGGGCCTGCGCGACGACTACGCCGCGACCGAGCCGGTGGATGCCCGCGCGGCGGCCGTCTGGGGCGGCCTTGCCTCCGGCGCCCTCGGCGGGCTCGCTGCCGATCTCGCGTCCGGCGGACTGAGTCTGGGGCTGGGCATGCTCGCCGGCGGGATCGCCGGCGCCCTCGGTGCCGGCGGGCTGGCCCGCGGATACAACCTGGCCCGCGGACGCAGCCGCGCGTCGCTGCGCTGGTCGTGCGCGTTCACCGAGGGGCTGGTGCGTTCGGCGCTGCTGCGCTATCTGGCCGTCGCGCACTTCGGCCGCGGGCGCGGCCGCTTCGACCGCGACGAGACGCCGGCCGTCTGGCAGGCGCGCGTGGCCGACGCGGTGCGCGCGCACGGCGACGCGCTGCAGGCGGTGTGGACCGAGGCCGGGGCCGATCCGGATCAGGCGCCCGACGCGGCCCTGCTGGAGCCGCCCCTGGCCGCGCTGCTGCGGTCGTGCGCATGGGACGTGCTCGCCGCGCTCTATCCGGACGCCGGCGTCGCACGCATGCGTGCGGCCGACGACGCCCGGCGCGACGCGCGCTGAGCGGGCGCCCGGGTCGCGCTCATCGCCATCGGGGCGCGTCGGGCGCTCCGTGCGGACATCGAGGCCGCTGATCGAGGCCATACGCCGACCGGTGGCACTCCAGTTCGGCTGCGCCGCGCCGATATCCCGCAAGAGATGGCCACTTCCCCGCGATCCGTTCCGACATGCTGAAGCGCATCCCCGTCCGCCAGCTGCGCCCCGGCATGCACGTGCACGAGTTCTGCGGCTCGTGGCTGGACCACCCGTTCTGGCGCGCGCGCTTCGTGCTCTCCGACCCCGCCGAGATCGCCCGCATCGTCGAAAGCGGCGTGCAGGAGGCATGGATCGACACGACGAAGGGCGGCGACGTCGCACCGGAGGACGCGGTCGCCGCCACCGCCAGCGCGCCGCAGGCCGGGCCGGCATCGGACGCGGGCGACGCGCCGGCGCCGGTCGCCGACGCACCGGGCCCGTCGGCGTCGCAGACGGCTCCGGCCCCGCCGCGACCGGCCCCGCCGCCGGCCGCGACCGCACCGCCCGCCCCGAGCCCCTCCCCGGCGCGCGGCACGCCGCTGCACCGCGAGACCGAGCGCGCCGCGAAGCTGATCCGGCACGGCAAGCGCATGGTGATGTCGCTGTACGGCGAGGCCCGGCTCGGCCAGGCGATCGATGCGGTCGACTGCATGCCGCTGGTCGACGAGATCACCGCGTCGGTGAACCGCAATCCGGGGGCGCTGATCAGCCTGGCGCGGCTGAAGACGCACGACGAGTACACCTACATGCACTCGGTCGCCGTCTGCGCGCTAATGGTCGCCTTCGCGCGCCAGATCGGGCTGCCGCCCGACGAGGTGCGCCTGGCGGGCCTGGCCGGCCTGATGCACGACATGGGCAAGGCGCTGATGCCGCTGGAGGTGCTGAACAAGCCCGGCGCGCTCGCGCCGGCCGAGTTCGAGATCATGAAATCGCATCCGCAGCGCGGCCACGCGCTGCTGCGCGGCGGTCGCGACACGCCCGGGATGGTGCTCGACGTGTGCCTGCACCATCACGAGAAGGTCGACGGTACCGGCTACCCGTTCGGCCTGACCCAGGACCGCCTCAGCGTGCATGCCCGCATGGGGGCGATCTGCGACGTGTACGACGCGGTCACCTCGAACCGCCCGTACAAGGGCGCGTGGACGCCCAACGAGTCGGTGCGCCGGATGGCGCAGTGGGCCGGCCACTTCGACGCGCAGCTGCTGCGCGCGTTCGTGCGCACGGTGGGCATCTACCCGACCGGCTCGCTGGTGCGGCTGCACTCCGAGCGGTTGGCGGTGGTGCTCGACCAGCATGCCGAGACCGTGCTCACGCCGCGGGTGCGAGCGTTCTTCTCGCTGCGTTCGAACCTGCGCATCGCGCCGATCGACATCGACCTCGGCGCGCGCGGCTGCCGCGACCGGATCGTGTCGGTCGAGTCTCCGGGGGACTGGGCGTTCGACGACCTCGACGCCCTGTGGGCGCCCGAGGCCACCGTCCATCCCTGACGCTTCCGGTCTACACTCGTCCGCGACAGGAGGCGGACGATGCTGGATGACAAGGTTCTCGATGACCACGCCGAGCGGATCCGACGCGACGGCTTCACCGTGCTCGAGCGTCTGGTCGCGCCCTCGATCGTGGCGTCCCTGGTCGCGTCGCTCGACCGTCTCGAACGCGACAAGGGGTTCGGCTACGCGAAGACCTCGTTCGAAGGCCACCGCACGATCCGGATCAACAACCTGCTCACGCACGACGAGAACTTCTGGCAGGTGCCGCTGCAGCCCGACGTGCTCGCGGTGGCCGAGCGCATCGTCGACCGCGAGCTGCTGCTGCATTCGTTCTGCTCGCTGATCCTCGGTCCGGGCCAGCCGGCCCAGCCGCTGCACGAGGACACGCAGCTGATCCCGCTGCCGCGTCCGCACGTGCCGATCGTCGTCAACGCGATCTGGGCGCTGACCGACTTCACCGAGGACAATGGCGGCACGCTGATCGTGCCCGGCAGTCATCGCTACGAACGCGCACCCGAGTACGGCAAGGCCTACCCGGCGGCGCGCCCGGCGACGATGCCGGCCGGGAGCGTGATGCTGTTCGACAGCGCGCTGTGGCACGGCGCCGGCGAGAACCGCTCCGACGCGCGCCGCTATGCGTTCTCGTGTTCGTTCTGCGCGGGCTGGATGCGCCAGCAGGAGAACTTCCAGCTCGGTGTGCCGCGCGAGACCGCGGCGCGGTTTCCGCGCCGGCTTCAGGAGCTCTGCGGCTACAGCGTCTATCGCGGCCAGTTCGGCCACATCGACAACCACGACCCGATCGAGCTGCTGGGGCAGGCGCGCGGCAAGCGCATGGTGTGGGAAGCGACCGACGTCAAGCGTGCACGCGCGGCGACGGCCGACGGCGTCGATCCCCCGCATCCGCGCTAATGCCGTCGCCCACGGGCGCTGTTCCGCGCATCGCGCGAGGTGTCGCCAGGGCAGACTGGTCGTCCGCATGGACTCCAGGCGGCGTTGCAGGGCACGTGCCCCGGGCATCCCGGGCGGCATGTGTCAGGCGCGCCGGAGCACGATGGACACGTTCGCAGATCCCGATGCCGCATCGACCGTTTCCGACGACGCGCCGCGTCCGCGCAGCCGGCGGTTCTCCGCCGCCCTTGACGGGCGTCCGCGCGGCCGGTACCCCGCGTCGCGCGATTCCCTGACCGGGCTGCCCGATCGGGCGATGTTCCGCCGGATCCTCGGCGACATGGTCGGCACGTCGCGTGCCTGCGGCACGGGCTTCGCCGTGCTGTTCGTCGGACTCGACCGGTTCCGGCTGGTGAACGAGGCCCTCGGCCACGACGCCGGCGACGCCCTGCTCGCCGAAGTGGCGACCCGTCTGCAGCGCTGCGCCGGTGTGTCCGACGTCGTGGCGCGCACCGGTGGCGACGAGTTCGCCGTGCTGGCCGGCGGCGCCGGCCGGCGCGAGGCCGCCGCGACGCTCGCGCGCCACCTGCAGGCCGCACTCGAGCCCGCGGCGGTCGTCCACGCGCACGAGTGCCGGATCACGGCCAGCATCGGCATCGGCATGTTTCCGGAAGACGCGGGCGATGGAGCGGGCCTGATGGGGGCTGCCGACGTCGCGATGCACCAGGCCAAGGAGGACGGCGGCAACGCGCTGCGCTTCCATCGCCCCGAGGCCCGCCCAGTGCCGGGCCGCCGTCTGCGGTTGCAGACCGGTCTGCGCGACGCGCTCGAGCGCGACGAGCTGTCGCTGCACTACCAGGCGAAGGTCGACCTCGCCAGCGGACGCATCTGTGGCGTCGAAGCGCTGCTGCGCTGGGAGAGCGCGGCCCTCGGCAGCGTGGCCCCTGCGGAGTTCATCCCGATCGCCGAGGAGAACGGCCTGATCCTGCCGATCGGCCGCTGGGCGTTGCGCGCCGCCTGCGCGCAGAGCGTCGCCTGGCAGCGCCAGGGCTTGCCGCCGCTGCGCATGGCGGTCAACCTGTCGACGCGGCAGTTCGCCGACGACGAACTGCTCTCCGACCTGGCCGGCACGCTCGCCAGCACGCACATGGATCCGTCGATGCTCGAGCTCGAGCTCACCGAGGCGATGGTGGTGCGGGACGCGTCGCGCGCCGCGCGCATGCTGGGTGCGATCAAGCGCCTCGGCGTGCACCTGGCGATCGACGACTTCGGCACCGGGTATTCGTCGTTCGCCCAGCTCAAGCGGTTCCCGATCGACACCTTGAAGGTGGACCGGTCGTTCATCAGCGACATCCCCGGCAGCGCCGAGGACCGCGACATCGCGGGGGCGATCATCGCGATGGGCAAGGCGATGCGGCTGACGGTGGTGGCCGAGGGCGTCGAGACGGACGCCCAGAAGGCCTTCCTGCGGGCGCACGACTGCGACCAGATGCAGGGGTTCCTGTTCAGTGCGCCGGTGCCCGCCGACCGCTTCGCCGAACTGGTGGCGCGTCAGCCTCGCTGAACACGGCCCCGACGCGCGGCGGCGTCACCGAGACGTGGCGTCGGACCCGCGTCGGACCGGCGGCGAGGCGGTTCAGGGCCAGGTCGCCAGCAGCCCGCGCAACGCGGCCACCAGGGCCAGGGGCTGATCGGCCATCACGTGGTGATCGGCGTCGGGCACCTCGATCGCCGGTGATCCCGGCGGCGCAACGCTGCGCGCGAACGCGAACACCGACGGCTGCACAAGGGCCGACCGCGCGCCCCGGATCAGGCCGAACGGACAACGCACGCGGGCCAGTTCGGCTGCGCTGTCGCCGCGTTCGTAGTCGCGCCACATGAAGGGGTCGAAGCGCCACGTCCAGCCCGGCGTGCCGTCCTCGTTGCGCACCTCCTTGATCGAGCCGCGTGCGATGTGGTCCACCAGGAACAGGTTCTCGCAGTCCTGCGGCGGCATGAAGCGGAACCGCGCGAGCGCCGCCTCCAGGCTGGGATAGATCCGTGACGGATGCGGTGGACGGGGCGGGCCGCGTTTCGCATGTCGTGCGGCGCGCTGCTCGCGCGTGAACAGCGGCGAGTCGAGTGCGATCGCCGCGTGCAGACGCTCGCCTTGGCGTGCAGCGCACGCGATCGTCGGGAAGCCGCCGAACGAGTGGCCGATGAAGACCGGACGGCGTCGCGCCTCGAACAGCCCGCTTTCCCGGGCGACCGCGAACGCCTCGTCGACGTGCAGGTCCATCGCGTAGCGGGTGCGCCAGTCGGACCCGCCCATGCCGGACCAGGACATCGCCGTGACGCGGTGGCCGTCGGCGAGCATGGGCGCGATGAAGCTCCACCAGTCGGCGTGCGCGCCGTTGCCGTGCAGCAGCAGCAGCCCGGGGTCGCCGATCCGACCCCAGGTGAGCGTCTCGATGCGGGCGCCGTGCACGGTGTGGAAGGTGCGCTGCGGGGCCTGCGCGATGGCCTCGGCATACCAGCGCGGCGCGCGCGGGCGGGCGCCGCCGAAGCGCGCCAGGGGGGCCGGTGTGCCGGCGGTCGCGGGCGCTGTGGTCGACGCGGCCGGAGGAGCGGCGGACGCGGGTGCGGCGGCGATCGTGGGGTCCGGTGTGCGGACGACGTCGCCCCGATCGGGCGGATGCGGCCGCCCTGCGGTGGAATCGGGTTGCATGGAACTGCTTCGCGAACTCTGGTATGTTGCCGAGGTAGAAAAAAACCATACGCCGTAAAGACTTATCGTACCCCAGCGATGGTCTTGGAAAGTTGGTTACGCATGATGCAACCGGTCCGTCGCACCCGTCGGGCCGCAGCGAGGAGACCGCCCCCACCCGCCTGCCGGATCCGTCGGCGCCGCGCGTGATCGCCTGTGCGCGTGTCGCGCGCTCGACGTGCGCGATGCGTGCGTCGGTCCTGCGCGGTCCGCTCGAGGCAGGGAGCTTCACCCCATGGAGACCGCAATGACGACACTGGACACGTTCCGGGCGCAGACGCGCGCCTGGCTCGAGGCGAACTGCCCGCCGGAGATGCGCACGCCGGCCCTGACCGACGAGGACCGCTGCTGGGGCGGGCGTCGCCCCACCTTCAGCAGTGAAGCGCAGCGCGTGTGGATGCAGCGCATGGCCGAGCGCGGCTGGACGGTGCCCACCTGGCCCAGG
>JAKOZZ010000381.1 GCA_029779755.1 Pseudomonadota bacterium | reverse complement strand
CCTCCAGATTCCGAACGCTTCCGAAAGGTCCATCATGTACGGATTCACCACCACACTCACCGGCCTGTCGTTCGACGAGGCCCTGTCGAAGACGACGGCGGCGCTCAAGGCCGAAGGCTTCGGTGTGCTGAGCGACATCGACGTCCAGCGCGCGATGAAGGAGAAGCTCGGTGCGGACATCCCGCCGTATCGCATCCTCGGCGCCTGCAATCCGCCGCTCGCGCACCAGGCGCTGCAGGCCGAGCCCGACATCGGGCTGCTGCTGCCGTGCAACGTGATCGTGCGTGAGGAGGCCGCCGGGCGCGTCGTCGTCGGGTTCCTCGATCCCCAGACGATGGTCGGTCTGGTGGGCAAGCCGTCGGTGCGGCCGGTGGCCGATGCGGCCGAGGAACGTCTGCGGCGCGCGTGCGCAGCGCTGGGGGGAAGCGGTCCGGCCTCAGTCTGATCGCGCCGCCGTCGCACGGCACAGGAAGTCGACCACACGAGCCGTGTGCGGCGCGAGCGCGCCGCGCAGATCGTGCGCGCCGTCCACCCACAGCAGCTCTCCGCGCGGGCTTGCGCCGCACAGGCGCTGTGCGTCCGCGGGCGGTACGGCGGTGTCCCGCGTGCCGTGCACGAACAGCACGGGGCAGTCGATCCGGTGCACCAGCCCGATCGGGGCGATCTCGTCGAAGCGCGCGCCGATCACGCGCTGCACGTGGGCGAGGATGGCCTCGCCGATCCGCGCCTGCGGAATGCGGTGTTCGCGCAGCCAGCGGCGCATCACGTCGGCAGGATGGGCGAACGCGGCCAGGCTGACGATGGCGCGCACGTCGTGATGATGCGCGCCATGCAGCAGCGTGGCGGCCGCACCGACGGAGTGCCCGAGCAGCGCGATGCGTGCAGGAGCGATCGCAGGGTCGTTGCGCAGGGCGTGCAGCGCGACGGCCAGGTCCTCGGCAAAACGCGGCAGGGACATGAACGCCTCGTTGCCGCTGTCGCCATGGCAGCTGGCGTCGAGCAGCATCACGGCCATGCCGGCGGTGACGAGCGGATCGACCACCGGCCACAGGGTCGAGGCGTTGGCGCCCCAGCCGTGCAGCGCGAGCACGGCGGGCATCGGCGCCGCGTGCGGCGCGTGCCCGGGCACGACGAGCCAGGCCGCGATCCGTTGCCCGCGTGCGCCGGACAGCGTCAGCGTGCGCAGTTCGGACCGCACCCTGGGCAGGGACGCCACGGCGGGGCGGTGCGGCATGCGGGGGGGGCGCAGCCCCCACAGCAGTGCTCGATGCAGCAGCGGCCGCACGAGCCGTGCGGCTGCGCTCGCGAGCGCGGGGCCTCGGTGTCGCGTGGCGGTGCCCAACGCGACGACGGCCGCGTCGGCATCGCGCGTCACCGTCGT
>JAKOZZ010000361.1 GCA_029779755.1 Pseudomonadota bacterium | reverse complement strand
CTCGCGGTGATGAGCGAACGCGGCATCGCCACGCACATCGCCGACGCGATGGCCGCGGCCTGCCGGCGCTCGGTGGAGCTGGGCGACGAGTTCGGGCAGGGCTGACGCGGCACAAGTCACCGGCAGCCGCGCGGCCCTGCCGGACCCGTCAGCGCACGACCGCGCTGGCGTCCATCGTCATCCAGCCTTCGTGGTCGCGCGCCCACAGCCGGATCGTGCGCGACCCGTCGGCGTTCGCCTCGGCCGCCGGCTCGCCGCAGACCTGGAACGGGTGCGTATCGATCAGCGGGCGCACCGCCCGGAAGTCGAAGCGGAGCACCTGCGCGTCCGGCAGGCTGCGCCGCACCAGGTCGAGCAGCAGCGTGGCGATCAGCGGCCCGTGCACGACCAGGCCCGAGTAGCCCTCCTCGGCGGTGGCATACGGACGGTCGTAGTGGATGCGGTGGCTGTTGAAGGTGAGCGCCGAGTAGCGGAACAGCAGCACCGGATCCGGCGTGATCGTGCGCGACCAGGTCGACGACGCGGGCGCAGCCGTGGGCGCGGGTGCCGGATCACCGGGCTTGGCCGGCTCGCGGTACACGATGTCCTGGGTCTCGAGAATGGACGCGTCGGCCGCGCCCTGGCGGCGCACCTCGTGCCGCACCTTCACGAACACCAGCGTGCCCGAACGGCCCGACTTCTCGCTCACGTCCTCGATCGTCGACACCCGCTCGATCGCATCGCCCACCCTCAGCGGCTGCGCGAACTGCAGCTTGCTGCCCGCCCACATGCGGCGCGGCAGCGTGACCGGCGGCAGGAACCCGCCGCGCCTGGGGTGACCGTCGGGACCGATCTCGGACTGCCGCGCCAGCGGCAGGAAATACAGCCAGTGCCAGGCCGGGTGCAGCACCTGCCCCGCCGGGGGCAGGTCCGACGGGTGATCCAGCGCGGCCGACAGCGCGGCGAACGGCGTCGCCGTGACGACGTCGGCGCGCGATTCGGTGCGCCCGATCCATTGCTTCAGGTCCATGTGCGTGATTCCTCCGGGGTCGTGCCGATGCCGGTCAGGGCACCCAGTATTCGAGCAGCAGTCCGGCGAAGACGACCGCGCCGAACCAGTTGTTGTGATTGAACGCGCGGAAGCAGCCGGCCCGGGTGCGCTCGCGGATCAGTGCGTAGTGGTAGAGCGCAATCGCCGCCGCACCGGCCAGCCCGGCGTAGTAGAACGGGCCGAACTCCTCCATCCAGCCGACCAGGGCCAGCAGGCCGAGCGTGGCGGCATAGAAGCCCATCACGGCAGCCACGTCGTGCCGCCCGAAGGTGATGGCGGCGGTGCGGATGCCGATCTTCAGGTCGTCATCGCGGTCGACCATCGCGTACTCGGTGTCGTAGGCGAGCGCCCAGCACACGTTGGCCGCCAGCATCACCCACGCGGTGGCCGGCAGGCGGTCCTGCACGGCCGCGAACGCCATCGGGATGCCGAACCCGAACGCGATGCCCAGATAGGCCTGGGGCAGCGCGAAGAAGCGCTTGGTGAACGGATAGCTGGCCGCCAGGAACGCCCCCACCACGGCCAGCGCCCAGGTCAGCGCATTCAGGGGCAGCACCAGCAGCAGCGACACGAGCGACAGCACGACGAACACCGCCACCGCCTCCCACGACGCGATGCGCCCCGCGGTGAGGGGGCGGTCGCGCGTGCGCTCGACGTGACGGTCGAAATCCCGGTCGGCCCAGTCGTTGATCGCGCAGCCCGCCGAGCGCATCAGCACCGTGCCCAGCACGAACGCGAACAGCGTGTACGCCGGCGGTTCGCCGTGCCCGGCGACAAGCAGCGCCCACAGCGTGGGCCACAGCAGCAGCAGGATGCCGATCGGCCGGTGCAGGCGCACCAGGCGCCAGTACAGCTGCAGGCGGGACTCGACCGGAGGCTGCGGGCTGGGGGCAGAGGGGGTGTTGGTCACGCGGGGCCCGGCGGCAAATGGTGGAGCGGCGCGAAGTCTAGCCCGTTCCGCGGCGACCGGACAATCGGATCAGGAGCCGGCGCGAAGCGCCGCTGTTCGCCGCACTGGCGGCCGCCGACGCCCGCGACAATGCCCCGATCCCGCAGGCATCCGCGCCTGCCGGGCGTGCGCGGCCTGCCGGATCGGCAGCCGGACAAGAGGACACGACGCATGCGCACCAACCTTCCCGTCACCGGCAAGGAGGTCCGTCTCGGGATGAACGACCTCCTGGTGTCGAGAACCGACCCCCGTGGCGTGATCACCTACGTGAACCCGGCATTCGTTCGGGTCAGCGGCTTCACGGCCGATGCGCTGATCGGCCAGCCGCACAACATCATCCGTCACCCGGACATGCCGCCCGCGGCGTTCGCCGATCTCTGGCGCGCCTTGAAGGCCGGTCGTCCATGGACGGGGCTGGTGAAGAACCGCACGCGCACCGGCGATCACTACTGGGTGCGTGCCAACGTGACCCCGATCCGCGAGCGCGGGCAGATCACCGGCTACCTGTCGGTGCGCACCGCCCCGCAGCGTACGCACGTCGAGGCCGCCGAACGCGCGTACCAGACCCTGCGCGGCCCCGGGGCGTCGAAATGGACGGTCGAGAACGGCGCCATCGTCCGGCGCGGCCTGCCGATGGCCCTGCTGCGACTGCGCAGGATGCCGATCACCGTGCGCATGGGCGGATTCCTGGTCGGCCTGCTCGGTGCGCTCGGTGTGGTCGTCGCTGCGCAGTCGATGGACGCGCCGTGGACGCGCCCCGTGACGATCGCCACGGCAGCCTTCGCCGCCGCCTGGACCGTCGCCGGCTGGGCGTGGCTGCACCTGACCTGGCTGCGACCGCTGACCCAGGCGCGCGAGGCGGCCGAACTGACCGCGTCCGGCGACCTCGGCGGGCGATTCCCCGCGAGCGCCGACCCGGGCGTGTCGGATCTGATGAAGGCGATGTCGCAGACGACCGTCAACGTGCGGGCGATCATCGACGACGTCGGCCGCAGCGTGCACGGGCTGCACCAGTGGGCCCACGAGATCGCGTCCGGCAACGGCGCGCTGGCCGAGCGCACCGATGCGCAGTCGGCGGCGCTGAAGCAGACCGCGGGCAACATCGAACAGCTGACGCACACCGTGCGGCAGACGGCCGACAGCGCGGAACGGGTCGACAGCCTGGCGCGGACCGCGGCCGGTCAGGCCGAACAGGGCGGGCAGGCGGTGGAGCGGGTGGTCCAGACCATGCATTCGATCGCGCAGGCCTCCGACCGCATCGGCAAGATCGTGGGCGTGATCGACACGATCGCGTTCCAGACGAACATCCTGGCGCTGAACGCGGCCGTCGAGGCCGCGCGCGCCGGCGACGAGGGCAAGGGATTCGC
>JAKOZZ010000360.1 GCA_029779755.1 Pseudomonadota bacterium | reverse complement strand
CCCCGGCCCGCCTCCCGGGCCGGCACCATCGTGTCGCGCATCATGCGGGCGACGGCCGGGATCGGCGCCTTGCCGGTGATGCAGTAGTACAAGACCGCAGCGAACGCGTAGATGTCCGTCCACGGGCCCTGACGCATCTCGGGGCCGTTCGCGTACTGCTCGACGGGGGCGAATCCGGGCTTCAGGATCACCGTCAGCGCCTGGGTCATGTCGCCGATCACCCGGCGGGCCGCGCCGAAGTCGAGCAGCACCGGTCGCCCGTTCTCGAGAATGAGGATGTTGTCCGGCGCCACGTCCCGGTGGTAGCACCGCGCGGAGTGGATCAGGTCGAGCGCGTCCAGCATCGGGACCATCAGCTGGCGCAGCCAGGCCTCGCTCGGGGGGCCGCCGAGCCGCTTGAGGGCCTGGCGCAGCGTGTCGCCGCGGTACAGCGGCATCGCCATGTAGGCCGTGCCGTTGCCCTCCCAGAAGCGATACACCTTCACCAGCGACGGATGATCGAACTGCGCGAGCAGCTTGGCTTCGTTGACGAAGCTGTGCAGGCCGCTGGTGAAGGTCTCGGCGTGGCGGTCGGACTTCACCGCCACCCAGGCGTCGTGCGCGCGTGACGCGAGCGCCGACGGCATGTACTCCTTGATGGCCACCTCGCGCTCGAGCAGGTGGTCCTTGGCCGCGTAGACGATGCCGAAGCCGCCTTCGCCGATCAGGCGGGTGATCTCGAACTCGCCGAGCCGGGTGCCGATGGGCAGGCAGTTCGAGCCGTGCTCGGGCTGTTCGTGGCCGTCGGGTTCGGACCGGAGGGGCGGCTGCGGGTCGCTGGGCGCCATCGATGGATCCGGGTCAGGCCTGCACGTCGCCGCTGCCGATCAGGGCCGTCAGCAGCGCAGGATTCAGGGGAAGGGGCACGAGTCGCATCTGACCGGGGCTCTCGCCGGTCGCGGGCACCCACCACAGCGCACGCTCGCCGAGCGCCGTCAGCAGCATGCAGCCCGCGGCCCGCGCGATCGTCGCCGACAGCGGTGCGTCGAGCGGCCACGCGCCGATGCTGCCCTGCGGGCGGAACGCCTCCGGTCTGATCAGGCCGTCGGTGTGCAGCAGCTTCGGCCGGCGCAGCACGCCGAGCCGCTGCTCGAACGCATCGACGCCCATGCCCTCGAGCGCACCGAGCCCCGCGTCGGTGAAGCCGTCGAGCAGCGTCTCGATCTCGTCGATGCTGCTGGCCCCGAACGCGCGCGTGTCGATGCTGTGGCAGACGGTCAGGGGAAAGTGGCGTCCGACCCGGTCCACGGACGGCATCAGGATGCCGCACCAGCCGGTGGCACCGAACCATCCGGGCGGCAGGACGAAGCGCCAGATCGGGAACGTCAGGTACAGCTCCTGCCAGTCGGCACCGAGCGCCGCGCGGCTGTCGGCAAGACCGGACTGAATCCACTGGTCCCAGCCTCGGACGAATTCGGGCGGCAGCCGGCGCTGTGCGAAGTCGCCCATCGCCGGCATCTTGCCGAACCATCCGATCTGTTCGTTCATGAGCCTCGGCCGTGCATCGGTCGCGGACGCGCTGGGCGCACACGTGCGCCCGATCGGAGCACGGGGATCCGCGAGGGGATCCCCTGACCGGTCCGAGGGCGGGTCCGCGAAGCGGGGTCGGCGGGCATGGGGGTCATCGGAGCGCGCTCAAAGTCCGGTCGGGCAGCGGAACGCCTGGAGTTCGTTCAGACGGAACGGATTCTGCACGCTGGCCGTCGTGACGTCGAACTGGATGCGACGATCGTCGATGGCGAATGATGCACGGAACTTCTCCGGCTGGGATCCCTGTTCGATCTGTGCGCGCGCGAACATGCGGAACAGCGCCCACGGGCCTTCGAAGACCAGGCCGGAACTGCCCGATGCGCCCGGCGGCGACACCTGGATGCGGATCTGGTTGGTCTTCTTCGGGCCGGGCCACTGGATGCTCTGCGGCACGGACGGGCCATGCGCATACCGCAGCACCTGGCCGTCGACGTCGAGACTGAACTGCAGGATCGCGGGATCCATCTCGAGCGGCTTCATCTCGATGCGCAGGGCGATGTCGCGCCCGCCGCCGCCGAAGAACACGTTGCGGATCTCGGCCGCGCGCTGGAACTCGATCAGCGCCTTGCTGTCACCCATCGAGACGTCGCTCAGCTGGCGGAACTTCCAGGGCTTGACCGTCGTGTCGACGTAGGCGGCGAGGTTCTTCTGGAAGAAGTCGTCCATCAGGCCGCCGGGCGCGAACAGGCGCGCGAAGTCGTCCGGCGTGACGTCGTCCTTGCCGTCGCGCACGAACGGGAAGCGGTTGGCGACGGCCTTGGTGCAGAACTCGGTGATCGACGTCTTCAGCGCGCGGCTGATGTTCTCGCGCGTGGCGCCCTGCGCCTGGGAGGATCCGCTGGCGGCGAGTCCGCCGAGCATCGCGCGCAGCGGCTCGGGCAGACGGCCCGCCTCGCTCTTGATCCGGGCGGGCACGTCGCTGGCCGGGGGCGGTCCGCCCGACTTGACGGCGGTGTCGGTGGCCGTCATCAGCATGTAGAAGTCGTTGATCAGCGCGACCGTCTGGTCGATCGGCGCCGGCCCGCCCGAAGCGGGCGCGCGGACCGTGCGCCGCAGCGCGTCGAACCGGTCGTCGACGATGGACTCGATGCGTCCGCCCTGGCCCTGCACCGCACGGGCCGCCGCGTCGGTCGCGGCCGGGCCGAGCAGCCGCGACAGCGTGTCCTTGGTGTCCTTGACCGCGCTCGCGGCCTTCTCCACCGCCTTGTCGACCGCGGTGCGTGTCTCCGACTCGGTCAGCGAGACCTCGCGGACGATCGCACGCAGCAGCCGCGGCAGCGGCGAGTCGGGCGCCGACAGCAGCTTGGCGCTCTGGATGGTCTGCGAGAGGTCGTTGCCGCGCACCACGGAGATGTCGGCGACGAAGCGCTCCCAGGTCGAGGCGTAGTCGTTCAGGTACAGGCGCTTGACGTCGTCGGTGAGCTCCTGGCGCCCGGCGGCATCGGCGGCGCGCCGCGCGTTCTCGGAATCCTTGATGCCCAGCACCCAGACCTCCTCGGCCGCCAGGTCGCGGATCACCTCGTCGAGCGCCTTGCTGAATCCCTTGTGATAGCCGTCGTACGTGAAGATGCCCGGCACGCCTTCGTTCAGCGAACGTCCGCTGGTGCGGGTGAACACCACCGCCGCCGACGGACCGCCCGCCGCCGTGATGCGGAAATCGGGGAAGTCGCCGACGCCCTGCCGGCGGACCCGGTCGTACACCCGCTGCGGGAAGGGCGTGCGCGTGAGCGCGGCGCGCGACTGCGCGATCAGGTCGGTGTCGATCGTGACGGCATCCTGCACGCCGTTGCGCGCCAGCAGGGCTTCGACGTGCCCCAGCATCTCGCGGCGCTGCTCGGGGGTGAAGTCGCTGGCGAAGTTGGTGTCGAGATCGAACGCCACCCAGCCCTTGACCGCGGCCGGATCGAGGTGCTCGGGCGTGATCAGCATCACGTAGGTCTTGAGCGTCTCGTACTGCAGCTCCGGATTGCCGGCGCCGCGCCGAAGCACCGCGGCGATCCGGTTGGCGAGCAGCGGCGCGAGCGTCTGCTCGAGCAGCCGGTGGTAGGCCTGGCGCGAGGCCTCGGCCAGCTTGCCGCCCTGGAACAGGCCCCAGCCGTACGACAGGCGCGGATGCTCGGGATCGACGTCCTCGGTGAGGGGCAGGGACTTCACCGTCGAGTACAGCGGCAGCAGCGCGCGCAGGGGGATCGCGCTGGCGACCGTTCCGGCGAGCGTGTTCTTCAGCGTGGCGACCTTGGCCGCGACGGTGTCGACGTAGCTGCGGTTGTTGTAGAAGCTGTACGACCAGGCGAGCACCGCGCCGGCGGCGAGCACCATGGCGGCGATCGAGGCCGCCCACTTCAGCGTGCCGGCGCGCCGTTCCCACCGCAGGTTGGTGCCGGCGAGCCCCGCTTCCGGAAAGATCACGCCGTGCAGCAGACGGGTGAGGAAGAACGACTTGCCGCTGGGGCGCAGGGCCGGCAGCATGCGGCGCTGCAGGCCGAACTGGCGGGCGAGCGAACCCATCACGCGGTCGATCGGATTGCCTTCCTGCGTGCCGCTGGTGAAGTAGAACCCGCGCAGCATCGGCTGGCGCGCGAGCTTCGACGCCGGGAACGCGGTGGACACGAAGTCCGCGAGTGCCGCGCGCACCGTCGCGAGCTGATGGGCGAACCCGAAGATCGCGGCCCGGCGCTGCGGGTCGCGCTCGGACTGCAGGCGGTCGAGCGTGAGTGCGTCGATGCGCGCGACGAGTTCGTCGAAGCGCGCCTCGAAGTCGGGCCGCGCCACGCCTTCGGGCGGGTCGCGATGCTCGAAGGTGGATCCCCAGACCTGCTCGCGCGACTCCTTGTCGAAGTCGCCGAAGAACTCCATGAATCCGCCGATGAGGTCGGCCTTGGTGATCAGCAGGTAGACCGGGAAGTCGTTGTCGAGCGAGGTCATCAGCTCGTTGACGCGGTTGCGCACGGCCATGGCCTGCTGCTCGCGTTCCGCCGGCGGCAGCTGCAGCAGGTCGCTCACGCTGACCGTGACCAGCGCGCCGTTGATCGGCTGGCGCGGCCGGTGCTTCTTCAGCAGCTTGAGGAACTCGGTCCATTCGCGCGCGTCGGCCGAGGCGTCGCTGTCCTGCGTCGTGTAGCGGCCGGCCGTGTCGATCATCACGGCCTGGTCGGTGAACCACCAGTCGCAGTCGCGCGTGCCGCCGATGCCGCGGATCGGGTCGCTGCCCAGCCGCTCCGCGAGGGGGAACTGCAGTCCGGAGTTCAGCAGCGCCGTGGTCTTGCCCGAGCCGGGCGGGCCGATGAACACGTACCAGGGCAGCTGGTAGACGTAGCGCCGGCCGCCGAACAGACGTGCGGCGAGTCCCGTGCGCGCGCCCGGCCGCGCCTCGCGCATCACCGCCAGCGCCTCGACGAAGCGCTTGCGCACCGTCTCGAGCTGCGCGGCCTGTGCGGCATCGGCCGGCGGGGCCTCGACGCGTTCGCGCGCGGCCAGGTCCTCGACCAGCCGGCGGTTGCGGATCTTCTCGCGCAGTGCGCGGTAGACGCGTCCGCCGAGCCACAGGCCCAGCAGCAGCACGATGAACACCACGCGCGCCAGCACGCTCTCCAGCGGATGCCAGTCGGCAAAGGCCAGCAGCGGACCGGCGAACCAGACCAGCAGCGCCACACAGAGCGCCCCCAGCGTCAGCAGCACCAGGGGCCGGCGGAAGAATCCGAAGAGCGTCCTCATCACTGGCTCACGAACAGGGTGATCTCGACGCGCCGGTTGCGCGCCATGCCGGCGGCCGTGTCGTTCGGCGCCAGCGGTTCGGCGTCGGCGCGCCCCTCCGCCTGCATGCGCTCGGGCGCAACGGTGGCGCTCAGGTACTGCAGCACGGTGCGCGCACGCTCCTGCGACAGATGCCAGTTGGACGGGAAGCGTGCCGAGCGGATCGGCTGACTGTCGGTGTGGCCGGCGATCAGCACCCGGCCGGGATTGGCGGCCAGCCCGTTGCCGATGCGCGTGAGGATCGGCTTCACGCGTTCGGCGATCGCCGTGCTGCCCGGAGGGAACAGGCCGTCACCCTGGATCAGCACGACGCTCTTGTTGGCTTCGTCGCGCACGGTGACCAGGCCTTCGCGGATCTCCTGCTCGAGGAACCGGCCGAGGCGGTTGCGGGCCGCCGGCGGGGGCGGCGCGGGCGGGGGCAGGGGGGCCGCCGACGGCAGCCGGAGGGCCTGGATCGCACTGAACACCGGGTCCGAGCGGCCTGCGAGCAGGACGGTGTAGGTGAAGTAGATGCCCATCGCCACCAGGGCCATGGCGGCGCAGAACACCCAGAACGGGGTGGCCGACAGCCATCGCCGCTCGCGGGCCGCGGCCGGCGCCCAGCGCAGCGACAGCGCGCGGTCGGGGGCGGGGACGACCTTGCGCAGCATCAGGTGCAGACGCTCGCGCAGCTGCTCGAGCTGCGCGCGGCCGTTGTCCAGCACCCGATAGCGTCCCTCGAACCCGAGCGCGAGGCAGCAGTAGATCAGCTCGAGCAGGTTGCGGTTCTTGGCCGGATCCTCGGCGAGCTTCGACAGCAGCAGGAACACCTTCTCGCCGCCCCAAGTCTCGTTGTGGAAGCGCACCAGCAGCGTGTCGGCCGCCCACACGCCGCCGCTGCCCCACGGGGTGCTCGCCGCCGTCTCGTCGAGGAACGTGCACAGGATGTAGCGCGCTGCGATCACCGACTCGCGCGGCACGCCGGCCCGTCCTGCCGCCTGCTCGAAGGCGCGCACGCCGTCGGCCAGCGATTCCTTCAGCCCGTGCGGATCCCGATGGTCGGGCGACATGCGCATCTGCGGCACCAGCGTCAGCAGCGCATGCGCGCAGGCCAGCAGCGGGTTCTCGCCCGGCGCCGACACCGTCGCATCCTCCGGCAACGCCTGGACGGGCGGTGCGGCGGGCGCCGGCTCGATGCCGCCGTAACTGGTGCCGAACGAACGCACGCCCGCCCGCGGGCGCACGATCGTGCGCTCGGACTCGGGCAGCGGCGTGTGCTGCGGCTGCGGCCGCGGCGGAGTCGGATCGCTCATCGTCGTCAGCCTCGGATGGCCCAGAGCTCGAGGTCGATGCCCGGGAACTCGCCCGACACGTGCAGCGCGAGCCCGCCCGACTGCGGCATCTGCTGCCAGAGCTCATGGCGCGTGTCGAGCTCGAAGTAGTTGAAGCCGGCATGGAACGGGATCTGCCGGGGCGCGACCGGCAGCGGGCGCAGCGCGACCCCCGGCAGCTGCAGGTTGACCAGGTCGCGGATGCGTTCGACCGGCCCGATCTTGGTCTGCGTCGGCAGCCGCAGGCGCAGGGCCTCGGACGGCATCTGCGCATTGACCGCGAGCACGAACGCCGCACCGGTGATCAGCGTCTTGTCGGCGATGACGGCCACGCGCACGCCGTGCTTCAGGTCGCGCAGGTCGATGCGGATCGCGCTCTTCTCGTGCTGCATCGCGAGCGCGCGCCGCAGGTGCTCGAGCACGGGCCGGAAGGTGAGTTCGAGGTCGTCGTGGTCGTAGGCGGGGAACGGGCGGGCCAGGCGGCGCTCGGCGCCGAACGGGGTGAGGTCGCCGGCGAGCTCGACGCAGCGGGTGTAGAGCCGGTCGGGGTGCAGGCGGGGCACGTTGAACAGGTGCTCGAACACCGCCAGGTGCCGGTTGACCGTCTGCAGCAGCAGGAAGTCGGCGATCTCGGCGACGCCGCCGCGCCCCGGCTGCGTCATGGCGGCCGCCAGGATCTCGGAGCGCTGGTTCAGCTTGCCCCGCAGTTCCTCGATCCAGCCGCGGATGGCCGGGCTGTCGCTGCACGACAGGGCCGGGGCGATGAACTGGCGGTCGATCAGCAGCTGCCCGTCGCTGCGGCGCTCGACGATGCGGGCCACCGGCATCGCGGCGTACGCGCCGGACAGCTCGCTGGCCGGCAGCAGGCGCAGCCGCAGCGCGCCGAGCTGCATCGGAGCGGCCTCGTCGAAGCCCTCGGTGATGTCGGGGACCTCGCTGTCGCGCGGCGCGTAGCGGATCGGCAGCTGCCCGGACCCGTCACCGAGCGACGTGTTGGGCACCCCGGGACGGTCGAGCGCGATGGCCAGGTACACCAGCGTGTTCTTCAGGGACTCGCCGACGTCGAGTGCGGGCGGCGGCAGGTCGTCCTGCGGCAGCGCGAACACCGTGCCGTCCGGCAGCACGCCGGCGGCCGAACGCAGCGCGAGCTTGCCCAGCGTCAGCGAGGCTTCGTCGATCTCGAGCGATTCGAAGCCCCACGTCCAGCTCGCCATCGCCTTGCTGCGGCGATCGGCGAGCTGTTCGAAGTAGCGTTCCTGCTGCTGGAAGTGCTGGGGGCGCAGGAAGAGCCCTTCAGTCCACAGAACCTTGTTGCGCCACATGGCAGGGTCAGTCTCCGGCAATCGGATCGGCGTGACGCGGGCAGCCCGGGCTGCGCCTGATCCGGGGGGCGTTCACGGCTTCTCCAGCACGACCGCGCGTGCGCCGAGGCGGATGCGCAGCGGCACCTCGGCCGCCTTGCCCGGGATGCGGAGCACGGCGGGGTCGGGGTCGGGCAGCGGCACGACCGCGCGCCAGTTCGAGCGTTCGAGGTCGCGGTAGGCGACGATCACGCCGATCGCGCGTGCACCCGGGGCCGCCTCGCGCGACAGTCGCTGCGTGTCGGAGGGGCGCAGCTGCAGTTCCTCGCGCGCCAGCAGCTCGGGGCCGAGGGCGGCCTGCTCCCGGTCGAACAGGGAAAAGAAGTCGGCGGCCAGGAACGCCGTGGTGGAGCGCAGCTGATACACGCGCATCACGACCGGTGCGGCGCGGTTGCGTCCGTCGGCATTCAGGTCGGCGCTGGCAACGACCGACAGGTCGAGCATGCGCACCTGTGCCGCCTGCGCCGCCGCCAGTTGGGACAGCTGCGCCGCGGTCGGCGCGCCAGGCACCTGCGGGACGGCCGGCAGTTGCGGCGCACCGGGGAGCCCAGGTACGCCGGGCAGGGCGGGGGCGCCCGGCAGCGGCGGCACGGCGGGGGCCTGTACCGCGCCGGGCAGAGGCACGGCGGGCGATGCGACGCCCGGCACCTGCGGTGCGGGCGGAACCGTCGGGGCGGTGAGCTTGGGGACGCTGGAGCACGCGGAAAGCAGCAATGCGCCGACAACGAGCCATGGCATCGTCAAACGCAGCGCGGCGCACACCATCGGATCTCCAGGAAAAGGTTTGGACCGGCGCTCGCCACGGACGTCACCGCCGGGGCTCGACCTGCAGACCACGCGTGCACCCGGCGACGTCCGGGACCAGGGAG
>JAKOZZ010000339.1 GCA_029779755.1 Pseudomonadota bacterium | reverse complement strand
TCGGCCTCGATCCCGACCCTGCCCGCTTCCCCACCCACCTGAAGGGCGAGCCCGACGCGATCCTGCGCTTCTGCACCGGCATCGTCGATGCCACCGCCGACCTGGTCTGCGCGTTCAAGCCCCAGATCGCCTACTTCGCAGCCGAGCGCGCCGAGGCACAGCTCGAAGCGCTGATCGCCCACATCCATGCGCGTCACCCGGGCGTGCCGGTCATCCTGGATGCCAAGCGCGGCGACATCGGGTCGACGGCCGAGCAGTACGCGCGCGAGGTGTTCGAGCGCTACGGCGCCGACGCCGTCACGCTCAGCCCGTACATGGGGTTCGATTCCATCGAGCCCTATCTCGCGTATCCCGACCGCGGCGCGATTTTGCTGTGCCGGACGTCGAACGCCGGCGGCAGCGACCTGCAGTCGCTGGGGATCAGCGAGGACGGAGAACGGGTGTTCGAACGCGTGGCGCGTCTGGTCGCGGGCCCCTGGAACCGCACCGGGCAGCTGGGCCTGGTGGTGGGCGCCACCTTCCCCGAAGAACTGCGCCGGGTGCGCGCACTCGCGCCGCAGGTGCCGCTGCTGGTGCCCGGGATCGGCGCGCAGGGCGGCGACATCGACGCCACGGTCGCCGCCGGCCTCGATGCGGGCGGCGCCGGCATGATCGTGTCGTCGTCCCGCGCCGTCCTCTACGCGGCAGGCGACACGTCGTTCGCCGAAGCGGCCCGGCGCGTTGCGACCGAGACGCGCGACGCACTGCGCGCCGCGGTCCGGCGCCACGCAACGACGCGCTGAGGCACCCCGATGCGCGGCAGAAAGGCGATGGGCGATGCGGATCCTGCTCGCTGAAGACGACCTGGTGCTCGCCGACGGCCTGTGCCGCTCGCTGCGCGCCGGCGGCTACGCGGTCGACCACGTGGCCAGCGGGTCGGAGGCGGACGCGGCGCTGACGAGCACGGCGTTCGATCTGCTGATCCTGGACCTCGGCCTGCCGGGCATGGCGGGCCTGGACGTGCTCAAGCGGCTGCGCAGCCGCCGCACGCCGCTGCCGGTGCTGATCCTCACGGCGGCCGATTCGGTCGAGCAGCGGGTGCGCGGCCTCGACCTCGGCGCCGACGACTTCATGGCCAAGCCATTCGCGCTCAGCGAGCTCGAGGCGCGCGTGCGCGCGCTGGTCCGCCGCAGCATGGGCGCGGCCAGCACGGTGCACCGGCTGGGCCCGCTCACCTACGACCAGGTGGGCCGCATGGCGTATCTGTTCGACCAGCCGCTGGACCTCTCGGCGCGCGAGATCGGCGTGCTCGAGATCCTGCTGCAGCGCACCGGCCGGCTGGTCAGCAAGGAGCAGATCGTCGACCACCTGTGCGAGTGGGGCGAGGAGGTGAGCAACAACGCCATCGAGGTCTACATGCACCGGCTGCGGCGCAAGCTCGAAGGCGGCGGCGTGCGCATCGCCACCGTGCGCGGTCTGGGCTACTGCCTGGAACGCCCGCCCGACGACGGCGCCGGCGCCCCGCGCCCGAAAGGATGAACGCCCCACGCCGGTCGGACGATGGCGCGGCCCCGACCCGGTCTGCGCTGAGCGACCTGCTGCGCACGCACGAGAGCGCCCCGCCGCCCGCCACGCCGCCGCGACGGCGGGCTGCACCGCGCGAGGCCCGCTGGAGTCCGAGTGCCGGTCAGCCGTCGCTGTTCGGCGAGATCCTGGACTGGATGCTGGCACCGCTGCTGCTGCTGTGGCCGCTCTCCATCGGGTTCACGTTCGTGATCGCGCGGTCGCTCGCCGACGCCCCGTTCGACCGCGCACTCGTCGACCACGCCAACGTCGTCGCCCAGCGGGTCTTGCCGGCCGACGGCATGCCGCTGTCGATCGACACCAAGGCGCTGCGCGCGCTGCTGCCGACCGGGCAGGAGGCGACACTGTTCTTCCAGGTGATGACGGCCGACGGCGAGCTGATCGCCGGCGACGGCGACCTGCCCCCGCCCGGGCTCTACGACTTCCCGGCGCCCGGCGTGACCAAGCTGCGCAACGACACCCATCACGGCGACGAGGTGCGGGTGGCCTACACCTACGTGGAGTCGCCGGAGGACGCGCTCACGGGCTCGTATCCGCTGCTGGTGCAGATCGCCGAGACCGTGGGCACCCGCGACGCGCTGGCCAACGAGATCATCAAGGGCGTGATCTTCCCGCAGTTCATCATCCTGCCGATCGCCGTCGGCCTCGTCTGGTTCGGCCTCAGCCGAGGCCTGTCGCCGCTGAAGTCGATGCAGCGGGCGATCCGTGGCCGGCGACCCGACGACCTCTCTCCGATCGGCACGCGCGGCGCCCCCGAGGAGGTGCTGCCGCTGGTCGACGCCTTCAACGACCTCCTGAAACGCCTGAACGACAAGATCAGCAGCCAGAAGCGCTTCATCGCCGACGCCGCGCATCAGATGAAGACGCCGCTGGCCGGTCTGCGCACGCAGGCGGAGCTGGCGCTGCGCGAGACCGATCCGGCCCAGCTGCGGCGCAGCCTCGAGCAGATCGCGCTCAGTTCGCAGCGCACCGCCCACCTGATCAGCCAGCTGCTGTCGCTCACGCGCATGGAGAATCTGCGCGACGCGACACCGATGGACGAGCTCGACCTGGCGCCGCTGTGCCGCACCGTCGTCGGCGACTGGGTGCCCCAGGCGCTCGAACACGGCATCGACCTGGGCTACGAAAGCGACGACACCCCCGCCCCGATCGCCGGCCAGGCGATCCTGCTGCGCGAGCTGCTCAACAACCTGATCGACAACGCATTGCGCTACACCCCGCGCGGCGGCACCGTCACCGTGCGGCTCGCGTCCGGTCCGGAGGGTGTCGTCGTCGAGGTCGAGGACAACGGTCCGGGCATTCCGGAGGGCGAACGCGCGCTGGTGT
Source organism: Pseudomonadota bacterium (assembly GCA_029779755.1). Lineage (GTDB taxonomy): Bacteria > Pseudomonadota > Gammaproteobacteria > Burkholderiales > Burkholderiaceae_E > Quisquiliibacterium. The sequence goes on along the minus strand of JAKOZZ010000339.1, from coordinate 353 downwards.
TCGAGCGGTTCTACCGGGTGCTGGGCACCCGCGTCGACGGCAGCGGCCTGGGCCTGGCCATCGTGCGGGAGATCGCCGAGCAGCACGGCGCACGGATCGCGCTCCTGGACGGCGGAGCGCCGGACGCGCCACACGGCACGCGGGTGCGGATCGTGTTCCCCGCGCTCGCCGACGGCGAATCCTGACCCAGCCGCAGGAGGCCGACACCCGCCGGCGGCGGCAGCGAAACGGCCGCTTTGACATCCGGCAGGAGCGTCGCTATAGTTCGCCCCCTTCGGCGCATTAGCTCAGTTGGTTAGAGCGACGGAATCATAATCCGCAGGTCCGGGGTTCGAGTCCCTGATGCGCCACCA
>JAKOZZ010000275.1 GCA_029779755.1 Pseudomonadota bacterium | reverse complement strand
GGTGATCGACCTGCTCGCGCCGGCCGCGTCCACACGGGGCAACACGCTGATCGGCGACTGGATCGCGCAGGAGATCCCGACGCTCAACGGCGACCCGACCCGGTTGCGCCAGGTGCTGTACAACCTGGTGGGCAACGCCAACAAGTTCACCGACCACGGCACGGTGATCCTGTCGATCCGGCCGCTGACGCCGGCGCCGGGCGACGCCGCCGGCCTGCAGCGGCTGCGCTTCGAGGTGCGCGACACCGGCATCGGCATCGCGCCGGAGGTGCTGCCCGGACTGTTCCGACCGTTCGAGCAGGCCGACACCTCGACCACACGCCGCTTCGGCGGCACCGGCCTGGGCCTGGCGATCTGTCGCCGCCTGGTCGAGGCGATGGACGGGGAGATCGGCGTCGACAGCACCCCGGGCGAGGGCTCCACGTTCTGGTTCACGCTCACCTTGCCGATCGTCGCGCACGGCCTGCGCCCGGACGGGGACGCGACGCTGCCCGCGACCGCAGCCGTCACGGCCCCCGCCGCGGCGGCCGCCGCCCCGCCACAGGACGGCGTGCTGCTCATCCTGCTTGCCGAGGACAACCCGACCAACCAGCTGCTGCTGACCACGCGGCTGCACCGGGCGGGGCATCGGGTCGACGTCGTCGCCAACGGCGAGGAGGCCGTGGACGCGGTCGCGCGTCACGACTACGACGTGGTGCTGATGGACATGCAGATGCCGGCGCTCGACGGTGCCAGCGCCACCCGGCGGATCCGCGCGCTGGACGGGCCGCGCGCGAAGGTGCCGGTGGTGGCGCTCACGGCCGACGCACTGCCGGAGTTCAGGCAGCGGTACATGGACGCGGGGCTGGACGACTACCTGACCAAGCCCGTCGAGTGGGATCGGCTGGAGCGCGTGCTGTCCCGCTACCGGCCCGCGGCGCCCGCGCCGCGCGCAGCGGCCCTGGCGCCCGCGGCGGCGGCCGCGGACGAGGCCCAGGTCGATGCGCTGCAGGTGCGCAAGGTGCGTGCCGACCTCGGCGACGACGTGTTCGACGACGTGCTCGCGCTGTACTGGCCGCGCACGGCCGCCGACCTCGACGCCTGCGGGCAGGCGCTGGCGGACGGCGACCTCGACGCGCTGCGCCGCAGCGCACACAGCGTGAAGGGATCGTCGGCGTCGCTGGGATTCGAGAGCGTCACGCGGGCCGCCGCGCACCTGGCGGAGGCGTCACCCGAGCAGGCCGGTGCGGCATTCGCGTCCGTGCAGCGCGCGTTCGAACGCGTGCGCGCGGCCTACGGACTGGAGCTGCACGGCTGACGCTGCGGCCGATGCCGCGGCGCGGTCAGAACGTGACGACGCTGCGGATCGACTCGCCCGAGTGCATCAGGTCGAAGGCGGTGTTGATCTGCTCGACCGGCATCACGTGGGTGACGAGGTCGTCGATGTTGATCTTGCCGTCCATGTACCAGTCGA
>JAKOZZ010000271.1 GCA_029779755.1 Pseudomonadota bacterium | reverse complement strand
GGCAGCACGGTCACGATCAATCCCTCGATCGACTTCACGCCCGGCCGCAGCTACTACCTGAACGTTGCACCGGGCGCGTTCACCGATCTCGCCGGCAACGCGTTCAGTGGCGTCACGAGCACCACGGCATTGAACTTCACGGTGCCGAACGCAACGACCAGCGACGGCACGGTCTTCGGCACCTCGGGCCCGGACGCGATGGGCGGCACGAGCGGGGCCGACCGGCTGAACGGCGTCGGCGGCAACGACACGATCAACGGCGGCGCCGGCAACGACGTGCTGACCGGCGGCAGCGGCAACGACCTCATCGACGGCGGCCTCGGACTGGACACCGCCGTGTTCAACGGGAACTTCGCCGACCATGCACTGGGATACGGCAACGGCGACTGGTTCGTCACCGCGCCGAACCCGCTGCTGTCCAACTCGGGCACCGACACGCTGCGCAGCATCGAGTACCTGCAATTCGATGACCAGCGCGTGAGCCTCCTCGAGTGGATGCTCGGCACACCATCCGCGCCCGATGCAAGCCTTGCCAGCGTGCATCGATACCTGAACAAGGACAACGGCCACTACTTCTACACCGGCAGCCCGCAGGAGCGCGCTTCGATCGCGACGAGCTTCCCGCAGATGCAGGCCCAGGGCGAGAAGTTCCTGGCGCAGGACAACTGGGTGTCCGGCTACATCCCGGTCTACGGCTTCGTCAACACGCTCGACGGCAGCCGCTTCTACACGATCAACCCCGCCGAGCGCGACATCGTGCTCAGCGACTACACACAGTTCCGCTACGAGGCGCCCAGCTTCTTCGTGCCCGAAAGCGGCGGCGAGGACATCGTCACCGTCTGGCGCCTGGCGAATCTCACGGCGGACGGGTACGGCAAAGGAGCCTACCTGTACACCGCGGACACCCAGGAGCGGGCAGCGCTGCTCGGCGCCGGCGGATGGCGCGACGACGGATTTGCGTTCCACGCGCTGGATCCGACGTTCGACGATCCGAGTCCCGGTCCGGGACCCGGCCCGGGTCCCGGCCCTGGTCCGGGCCCGATACCTCCGGGCGACCCGTCCGGCAACTGATCGAAGCGCCCGCGCCCGCGCACGGCCATCGCGGCGCAGCGACGCGCGGGCACGGACGACATCACACACACCACACGGAGACTTCTCATGGATCTGAAAGGCAAGGTCGCCATCGTCACCGGCTCGTCGTCGGGCATCGGCGCGTCCACGGCACTGGCGATCGCGCGCCGCGGCGGCTCGGTCGTCGTCAACTGCAGCCGCAGCCGCGACGCCGCCGATGCGGTCGCCGCCGAATGCCGCGCGCTGGGCGGTGACGCCATCGTCGTGGCGGCCAACGTCGCCGACGACGCCGACTGCCGCGCGCTCGCCGATGCGGCGATGAAGCGCTGGGGCCGCATCGACTGGCTGGTGAACAACGCCGGCACCACGCGCTTCGTGCAGATCCGCAACCTGTCGGGCATCTCGGCCGAGGACTTCCAGGCGATCTACGCGGTCAACGTGATCGGTGCGTTCCAGATGGTGCGGGCCTGCGAGACGGCGCTGCGTGCCGCCCGCGGGGCCGTCGTCAACGTGTCGTCGATCGCGTCGCAGGACGGCCTGGGCTCGTCGATCGGCTACGCGTCGTCCAAGGGCGCGCTGAACACGCTCACCATCGGCCTGGCCAAGGCGCTGGGACCGGACGTGCGCGTCAACGCCGTGCTGCCGGGCTTCATCGAAGGCGGCTGGCTGCAGGCAGGCTTCGGCAGCACCTACGAGACGGTGCGCGACACCTACAAGTCGCAGGCCGCGCTCGAGGAGGTGATGACGCCGGACGACATCGCCCACACGATCGTGTGGCTGCTCGACAGCCCCAAGACCACCGGGCAGCTGCTGCGGGTGGATGCCGGCAAGGGCCTGGGCCGGCTGCCCACCACGCTGAAACCGGCTTGAACGCTCGATCGGGCAGACGCCCATGACCGCCCTGCGCAACGGCAGCCGCTTCCTGGTCGACCCGGCGGAGGTCGAGATCACGGCCGTTCGCGCGCAGGGCGCGGGCGGGCAGAACGTGAACAAGGTGTCGAGCGCGATCCATCTGCGCTTCCCCATCGCCGCCTCGTCACTGCCCGACTTCGTGAAGCTGCGGCTGCACGGCCTGCACGACGCGCGCATCACCACCGACGGCGTGATCGTGATCAAGGCCCAGCAGCACCGCAGCCAGGACCAGAACCGCGCCGAGGCGATGCAGCGTCTGCAGGCGCTCATCGACGAGGCCAGCGTGATCCGGCGCGCGCGCGTGCCCACGCGGCCCACGCGCGGCTCGCAGGTGCGCCGTGTCGACGAGAAGGTGCAGCGCGGTCGCATCAAGGCGCTGCGCGGGCGGGGCCCAGAGCGCGAATGAGTGCGCGCGGCGCGCGCGAATCGAGTACGCGCGGCCAGCATGCGACCGCCTCCGGTCCTCAGCGCACCTTCGCCCCTCAGCCCCGCACGGCCACCAGCAGCGTCAGTGCGCCGAACAGCGCCAGCATGACCGCCACGCAGAACAGGTTGTACGCGCGATGCCAATTGCGCGGACCATCGACCAGGCAGGCGAGCATGTAGGCGGTCATCGCCATCGCCAACAGCACCAGCACGTTGCCGATCGCCCGACCCGGGTCCCCGGCCAGCACGCCGGCGGCGATCGCGCACAGCGCCAGCACGTGCCCGCCGCGCACGAGCAGCGCGCGGTTGGCGCCGGTACGCCGCGATCCGCCGCGGACGCGGCCGGGAAAGCGCCGCTGCAGCCAGTCCGCAACCACCGCACCGCCCACCAGCGTCGGGAACGTGCCGAACAGCCCGATGCCGAACACGCCGGCCCAGCGTTCCTGGAAGTTGTCGATGATCGCACCGTGCGGAGCGTCCGGCCGGTAACGCACCGGCACCGCACTGCCGGGCGGCTGGCGGGCGAGGTTGCCGCCCCGCCCCGTGACTTCGACGGTGCGCCCGTCGGCCGACACGAAGCGCACGCGCGGCGCCGGCGCCGCCCGCCCCCGGCCCTCGGCATCGCGGCTCCGCACGGTCTCGAATCCGACGAGCACGCCCTGCGCGGTCTGCCCCATCACCGACAGCGGCCGCACACCGAACACGTACAGGTAACCCGCCGCGACGAAGACGCCCAGCCCGGTCGCCAG
>JAKOZZ010000258.1 GCA_029779755.1 Pseudomonadota bacterium | reverse complement strand
CATCGTGTGGAACACGGCGCTCACGCGTCCCGACCGGGTGCGGGCGGTGGCGGGGCTGTCGGTGCCGTGGACCGGCGTGCCGACCGTGAACTTCCTCGATGCGGTGCGCGCGGCCTTCACCGCGAAGGGGCGCTTCTTCTACCAGGTCTACTTCCAGGACGAGGGCGTGGCCGAGGCGGAACTGGAGGCCGACGTGCGCGGTGCGCTGCGGCGCTTCTACTACGCGATCAGCGGCGACGCGCCCGACGGCACCTGGCCGAAGAACAAGCCGCACGGCGCGCCGCTGCTCGAGGGCCTGCCCGACCCCGATCCCTTTCCGGCCTGGCTCACGAAGGCCGACGAGGACCACTTCGTGGCGGCGTTCGAGGCCTCGGGCTTTCGCGGCCCGATCAACCGCTACCGCAACCACGCGCGCGACTTCGCCTGGCAGCAGCAGTTCCGCGACCGGAAGATCACGCAGCCGGCGCTGTTCATCGGCGGCGAGCGCGACCTGGTGCTGAAGATGCTGCCCGGCGTGGACCCGTTCGCGCTGATGGCGCCGCACCTGCCGGACCTGCGCGGTGCGCACCTGCTGCCCGGCATCGGTCACTGGACGCAGCAGGAGGCACCCGAGGCGGTCAACCGGCTGCTGCTCGCATGGCTGCGCGGGCTGTGAGCGGGGAGGGCGGAACATGAGCGCACCGAAGGTGCTGCTGGCCGGCGGCGGCATCGGCGGGATCACCGCGGCGCTGTGTCTGGCGCAGCGCGGCTGCACGGTCGAGGTGTTCGAGCAGGCGTCGGCCTTCGGCGAGGTGGGCGCGGGCATCCAGCTGTCGCCGAACTGCGCGCGCGTGCTGCTGCACCTGGGGCTGGGACCGGCGCTGCAGGCGGTCGGTTTCCTGCCGCAGGCCACGCAGTTCCGCGCCTGGGACACGGGCGAGGTGCTCGGCGAGAACCGGCTCGGCGCCTACGTGCACGAACGCTACGGCGCGCCGTACTACCACGTCCATCGGGGCGACCTGCTGCGCGTGCTGGTCGAGGCGGCGGCACGCACGCCGGGCATCACGCTGCACACCGGCATGCGGGTGCGCGACTGCGCGCAGGACGGGCGGGGCGTGACGCTGACGCTGGAGGGCAGGGCGGACGGCACGCGTGCGCACCGCGCAGACTTGGTCCACACCGGCGACGTGCTGATCGGCGCCGACGGCATCCACTCGGTGGTGCGCGCGCACCTCTGGGGGACCGAGCAGCCGCGCTTCACCGGCAACGTCGCGTGGCGCGCGCTGGTGCCCGCGGACCGCCTGCCGCCGGGCCTGATCCGGCCGATGTCCACCGCGTGGTGGGGGCCGCACAAGCACTTCGTGCACTACTACGTGCGCGGCGGTGCGCTGGTCAACTGCGTGTGCGTGGTCGAGAAGGCGGGCTGGGAGATCGAGTCGTGGACCGAGCGGGGCGCGCTGTCGGAGCTGCGGGCCGACTTCGCCGGCTGGCACGCCGATCTGCAGACGCTGATCGGCGCGATCGACACCGATGCGCTCTTCAAGTGGGCGCTGTACGACCGCGCGCCGATGGCACGCTGGGGCGTCGATCGGATCACGCTGCTCGGCGACGCCTGCCACCCCACGCTGCCGTTCATGGCGCAGGGCGCGGCGATGGCGATCGAGGACGCGGCCGTGCTGGCCGGATGCCTGGCCTCGGAGGGCGACGTGCCCGCCCGGCTGCAGCGCTACGAGAACCTGCGGCGCGATCGCACCGCCGGCATCCAGACCGGCTCGCGCCGCAACGCCGCGCTGTTCCACCTGTCGGGGGCCGAAGCCGAGCAGCGCAACCGGGCGATGCGCGCGGCGGGCGAGCGCTCGATGGACGACCTGTACGGGTACGACGCGCTGGCGGTCGTGCGCTGACGCGCCAGGCACGGCGGACGCGCCGCACGCGGGTCACGAGACCCGTGTCGCCACGCGCCGCGCAGGATCGTCTGCGGCCCTGTCAGTCGTCGAAGCCGCGGAACACCGCCGCCTCGTCGACCGACTTGCGCTGCGATACCACCGCGTTCGCGGGGAAGCTGTCGTCGGGCCAGCCCATCGCCACGCAGGTCTGGATCACCTGGTCGTCGGGAATGCCGGCCTCGGCGCGCACGACCGGCGACTGCATGATCCCCTGGCTGTTGATCACGCAGCCGAGCCCGCGCGACCACGCGGCGTTGACCAGGCAGTTGACCACGCCGCCGCAGTCGAACGGGGCGATGTCGCTGCCGTAGAGCGAGCGGTCGTAGGTGATGACGATCGACACCGGCGCGTCGAACTGCCGGAAGCCGCGCAGCACCCAGTCCTGGCGCGCCTCCTTGTCGTCGCGCGCGATGCCCATCGCAGCGAACAGCTGCTTTGCGATGCCGATCTGGCGCTCGCGGTGCACGCCTTCGTAGCCCGGGCCCAGGCGGAACTCGCGCGAGTGCGGAATGCCGGCGAGGTTGCGCTCGACGTTGCCCTTGCGGATGCGGTCGAGCACGTCGCCCGCCACCACGTAGAAGTTCCAGGGCTGCGTGTTCAGCGAAGTCGGCGCGCGCATCGCCAGCTCGAGGATCTCGCGGACCAGCGCCTTGGGCACCGGCTTCTTCAGGTAGCCGCGGATGCTCCTGCGCCCCCGTACGACCTCGTCGAACTCCATCGTCTTCTCCCTTGTCGTCGATATTCGGAATGATCGTTCCGGCAGCGGCCCGGGCCCGCCCGGCGCTCCTGCATCCGCTGCCGTCGCGCCGATACTATCGTGCCGATCGCGACATCGTGTCGGACCATCAGGGAGCGTTCCGTGAGCACTGTGGATCATGTGAAGGACAAGGTCGTCGTCGTCACCGGCGCCGGCGGCGGATTCGGCGGGCGGGTGTCGCGCAAGGCGGCGGCGCGCGGCGCGCGGCTCGTGTGCGCCGACCGCGATGCGGCCACCGTGCAGGCGACGGTCGACGCGATCACCGCGCAGGGCGGCGACGCGATCGCCGTGCCCACCGACGTCACGTCGATCGCCGACATGCAGGCGCTGGCCGCGGCGGCGGTCGCGCGCCACGGCCGCATCGACGTGATGATCAACAACGCGGGCGTGATGCCGCTGGCGTTCTTCGCCGACCACGCGGCGGCGCTGTCGGCCTGGCACGCGTGCATCGACATCAACTTCAAGGGCGTGCTCAACGGCATGGTCGCGGTGCACGACCAGATGATCGCGCAGGGCCGCGGGCACGTGATCAACGTGTCGTCGATCTACGGCAACTTCCCGGTGGCCGGCGCGGCGGTGTACGGCGCGACCAAGGCGGCGGTGAACGTGCTGTCGGAGTCGCTGCGCGTGGAGTCGCGCGGCCGCATCAAGGTGACCACGATCAAGCCGACCGGGGTGCCGGGCACGGGGCTCGGCGCGGGGGTGGTGAACCGTGCGGCGGTGGTGGGCATCGTCGGGCAGAACCTGCCCGAGTACCTGGAGACGCGCACCGCCTACGTGGAGGGCCGGATCGACCCGGCGCGGCTGGACCCGGAGCAGCCGGGCTACGTGTTCCTCGACCCCGACTACATCGCCGACGCGATGATGCATGCGATCGACCAGCCGTGGGGCGTGTCGATCGGCGAGATCACGGTGCGCGCCATGGGCGACCACTTCCTGCTCTGAGACCGGCGCCGCGGGCGGCGCCGCGGGGCGCGTCGTCCGCGGCGGACACTGCGGACACGTCGCTCACGTCGTGAAGAACCGCCGCGGGTTGTCGGTCAGGATCGCGTCGATCGTCGTCTGCGGCACGCCGCGTGCGCGCAGCATCGGGATGAAGGTGTCGAACAGGTACGTGTAGCTCGGCGGCCACGCGCCGGTGGCGCGTGCCGCGTCGATCGCGCGCGTGCCCTCCTCGGAGGTCTCGTAGAAGAACTTGCCGCGCCAGCCGCAGTAGCGGTCCTGCGACAGCATCACGCGTTCGGCGTGGCCCGCCTCGATCAGCTTGACGACGTTGTCGACGCGCACGTCGTCCGACTGCCGGCGCACGTTGCCGATGCGGTCGAAGCCCACGAACGAGCCGCGCTTCGCGATGCCCAGGTGGTAGGCGTGATCGGGGTTGCCGCAG
>JAKOZZ010000240.1 GCA_029779755.1 Pseudomonadota bacterium | reverse complement strand
TTGATCGCCCGCTGTGAGGCTCTGCGTTCGGCGGTGTCGCAGTCGGCGGAAGGTGCGCTTCCCGAGCATCTGCAGGCCGGTGCTCTGGCCGGGTTGATCCGCGTGCGACCGGGGTACGAGCGGGCCATCGCGGCATTGCTCGGCTCGGATGCCCGTGCCCGCGTTCTGCGGGACGGAGTGCAGGTGAGCGAGGCCCTCGGCGCCGTCGACGCCGAGGACTCAGTGCGGCTGGTCGTTCCGGTGGCGGGCCCCGCGCCGACATCGGAGGAGGACGCCGCCCTGCGTTTCATCGAGGCCGACGACGGCGTGCGGGGAGCGCTGGCGGCGATGCTGCAGGACAGTTTCGTGGTGGCGGATCTGGCTGCTGCCGAGGCCCTGGTCGCGACGCGGCCGACCGCCCGGGCTGCCACCATGACCGGGCAGATCCTGGGCCGCGGGATCGCTGGTCAGGGCGAGCAAGGCGCGAACATCCTCGCTCTGCGCACTGCCCTGGAGGAGGCGACCGCCGAACTGGTCACGGCTGAAGCCTGTTGGCAACGGGCCGTGGACCATGCGGCGCGGGTGGAGCAGGACCTGCTGTCCGCGCGCGTGGAGCGCGACGAGGTTCGTAATGCGGCGGCCGCTGCTGCGGCTCGCGCCGCTGCTGCCGCGGAACGCGATGTGCACGTGCGTGACCGCGCCGCCACCACCGCCCGCCGGCTCGAGCAGATTCGCGCCGAACATGCCGAAGTGCAGGCCGCACTCAGCGAGCACCGCGCCGACCTCGACTCCGCCCGGCAGCGTTTCGCCAGGTTGCAGGAGCAGGGGGCACCGGCTGTCGACCGCAGTGCACTGGAGGCACTCCTCGCCGAGCAGGAGCGTGCCCGGCACGCCCACCACGAGGCCTCCCTGACGGCTCGGGCGGCGTGGGAGCGGCACAGCGGGTTGCAGGCGCGCCACACCGAACTCGTGGAGCAGGTCGAGGCGGCCAGGCAGGCGCTGGAGGCTGCAGCCCGCCGCCGGGAGCAGCGCGAGCGCTCACTGGTGACACTGGGCCGGCTGGCGGATCTGGCGGCGAAGGTGGCGGCCGCCGTGGACGAGGACGCCGAGGCCGCAGAAGCTCACCTGCAGGGCATGGACGCCGATCAGGCCCGGCTGCAAGCCGAGCATTCCGCGGCCCGCAGCGAGGCGCTGGCGCGGGCCGCCGACGTCGAGCGGCTGACCGAGGACGTTCACCGCGACGAGGTCCTGCGAGCCGGTAAGCG
>JAKOZZ010000237.1 GCA_029779755.1 Pseudomonadota bacterium | reverse complement strand
GCCACGGCCGACACCCGGGCGGTGTTCCACCTGGCGCTGCTGGGCGGCGCCGCCGGGCTGGCGACGACGACGCTCGGCGCACTGCCGGCGCTGCTGCTGCGCGCGATCCCGCAACGCGTGGAAGACACGATGCTCGGACTGGCGGCCGGCATGATGCTCGCCGCCAGCGCGTTCTCGCTGCTGTTGCCCGGCCTGGAGGCGGGCGCGCAGATCCTCGGCGGTCCGGCACGGGGCGCCGCGGTGGTGGTGCTCGGCATGGCGCTGGGCGTGCTGCTGATGCTGGGCCTGGACCAGTTCACGCCGCACGAGCACGACGGCACCGGCCCCTGCGGCCCGGGCCACGAGCGCTGCGACCGCGTCTGGCTGTTCGTGTTCGCGATCGCCCTGCACAACCTGCCCGAAGGCATGGCGATCGGCGTGGCGTTCTCTCAGGGCGACATGAGCGTCGGTCTGCCGCTGGCCACCGCGATCGCACTGCAGGACCTCCCCGAAGGCCTGGCCGTCGCGCTCGCGCTGCGCAGCGCGGGCCTGTCGCCGGCCGCCGGCGTGCTGGTCGCCGGCGCCAGCGGACTGCTCGAACCCGTGGGCGCCCTGCTGGGCGTCGGGCTGTCGAGCGGGCTTGCGGTCGCGTATCCCGTCGGGCTGGGGCTCGCCGCCGGTGCGATGCTGTTCGTCGTGTCGCACGAGGTGATCCCGCAGACGCATCGCAACGGCCACCAGACTTCGGCCACGATCGGCCTGATGGCGGGCTTCGCCGTGATGATGGTGCTGGACACGACGCTGGGGTGAACGCCGGATGGCCGGCGCGGTTCCGTTCTAGACTTCGGCATCGACAACGGAGACACCGCATGAAAGCCCTGCTGTGCAAGACCCATGGCCTGCCGGACACACTCGTGTACGAGGACGCGCCCGATCCCACGCCCGGCCCCGGCGAAGTCGTCATCGACATGAAGGCCGCCGGCGTGAACTTCCCCGACGTGCTGATCATCCAGAACAAGTACCAGTTCAAGCCCGAGCTGCCGTTCGCGCCGGGCGCGGAGCTGGCCGGCGTGGTCTCGGCGGTGGGCGAAGGCGTGACCAATACCCGGGTCGGCGACCGCGTGATCGCGTCCACCGGCTGGGGCGCGTTCGCCGAGAAGGTGAAGGCGCAGGCGAAGAAGGTCATCCCGATCCCGGACGGGGTGGGCTTCGACACCGCCGCGGCCTTCATCCTCACCTACGGCACCTCGTACCACGCGCTGGTCGACCGGGGCACGCTGAAGGCGGGCGAGACGCTGCTCGTGCTGGGGGCGGCCGGCGGCGTGGGTCTCGCGGCGATCGAGATCGGCAAGGCCCTCGGCGCGCGCGTGATCGCAGCGGCGTCGACCCCGGAGAAGCTCGCCGTGTGCCGCGAGCACGGTGCCGACGAGCTCATCAACTACACCACCGAAGACCTGCGCGAGCGCCTGAAGGCCCTGACCGGCGGCAAGGGCCCCGACGTGGTCTACGACCCGGTCGGCGGCAGCTTCGCCGAGCCGGCGTTCCGCTCGATCGCGTGGCGCGGCCGCTACCTGGTGATCGGCTTCGCCAACGGCGAGATCCCCCGCCTGCCGCTGAACCTCGCGCTGCTGAAGGGCGCGTCGATCGTCGGCGTGTTCTGGGGCGACTTCACCGCGCGCGAACCGCAGAACTTCGCCAGCGACGTCGCCACGATGTTCGGCTGGATCGCGCAGGGCAAGCTGCGTCCGCACATCTCGGCGCGCTATCCGCTCGCCCAGGGCGCACGCGCGATCGAGGACATGATGAACCGCAAGGTGGTGGGCAAGGTCGTCATCACGACCTGAGCGCCATCACGACCTGAGCGTCGCCATGCGCTGGCTGTCGATGCAGTTCGACGCGCCGGGCCGCCCGCTGCAGCAGGTCTGGCGCGACCGGCTGCCCGAGCCCGCGCCCGGACAGGTGCGGCTGCGCGTGACGGCCTGCGGCGTGTGCCGCACCGACCTGCACATCGTGGACGGCGAACTCGCCGCCACCGGGCACCCGGTGGTGCCGGGTCACGAGGTCGTGGGGATCGTCGACGCGGTCGGCGCCGGCGTCGCCGGCCTGGACCCCGGCATGCGGGTGGGCGTGCCCTGGCTCGGATGGACCTGCGGCCGCTGCGCGCACTGCCGTGCCGGCCGCGAAAACCTGTGTCCGGACGCGCGCTTCACCGGCTGGCAGATCCCGGGCGGCTATGCGCACTACGCGGTGGCCGATGCGCGGTACGTGTTCCCGGTGCCCGACCGCTACGACGACGAGCACGCGGCGCCGCTGCTGTGCGCCGGCCTGATCGGCTACCGTGCCTACGCGATGGCCGGCGACGCCCCCCGCATCGGCCTGTACGGATTCGGGGCGGCCGCGCACCTGATCGCGCAGGTGGCGGTGGCCCAGGGGCGGCGCGTCCATGCGTTCACGCGTGCGGGCGACACGGCGGCGCAGACGCTGGCCCGTGATCTCGGCGTGGCGTGGGCCGGCAGTTCCGACACACCGCCTGCCGAGCCGCTCGACGCGGCCCTGATCTTCGCCCCGGCGGGCGCCCTGGTGCCGACCGCCCTCGCTGCCGTGCGCCCGGGCGGCACCGTCGTGTGCGCCGGCATCCACATGAGCGACATCCCCTCCTTTCCCTACGCGCTGCTGTGGGGCGAGCGCCGCATCGTGTCGGTGGCGAACCTGACGCGTGCCGACGGGGAAGCGTTCATGCGCATCGCCGCCGAAGTGCCGCTGCGCGTCACCACGCACCGCTATGCGCTGACCGACGCCGACCGGGCGCTCGACGACCTGCGTGCCGGCCGGTTCAGCGGCGCGGCGGTGCTGATGCCGGAGCGTCTGCCCGACGCATGAGCCGGCGCGGGGGCCGGCTCATCCCTGCCAGACGGCCCAGCCGCGGTCGCGCAGGTCCTGCGCGAGTTCGACCTCCATCTGCAGCGCGGCCCGGTAGGGCATCGGGTTGAACACGGCATAGACCTCGGGCATCAGCCGCAGCCCGTGCGCGCGCACGAAGCGGTTCGCCTGCCGGCCCGCCTTGTGATTCGCGAAGCGCTGCTCGGGCGTGAGACCGGTCGCGCCGACGTACACGCAGGGCAGAAACCGGTCGAAGCGCGGATTCGCGGCGACGAACCTGCGGTCGTACAGCACGTCCTTGTGCAGTTCGACCACGTACACGCTGTGATGATGCGGGCGGGCCATCCGGGCATTGTGCCCCGGGCCCCGACCGCCTGCGCTACACTCGCGCCCGTCACTGGGGAGTAGCCGACCGCGCGCGAAGCGGCGGGGCATGCGTCAACACACTTGGCCGGATCGGCCATGGCGCATGCGGCACGTATGCACGCCTGGCAAGACCTTTGACCACGACGCCCGCCAACCGGCCGGACGGGTGCGTGGTCATTGGGTTCTTCCGGCCATGGAGCACCCCTTGGAAGCGTTCCTCATCTCCACCGGCATCGTCGCGCTGGCCGAAATCGGCGACAAGACGCAGCTGCTCGCGTTCATCCTGGCCGCGAAGTTCCGCCGGCCCGTGCCGATCATCCTCGGCATCCTGTTCGCGACGCTGGCCAATCACGCGTTCGCCGGCGCCGTCGGCACCTGGATCACCGGCCTGGTCGGCCCGCAGACGCTGCGCTGGGTCCTCGGCCTGTCGTTCCTCGCGATGGCGGTCTGGACACTGATCCCCGACACGTTCGACGAGAAGGACGCGAAGCTCGCGCACATGGGCGTGTTCGGCACGACGCTGCTGGCGTTCTTCCTCGCCGAGATGGGCGACAAGACGCAGATCGCGACGATCGCGCTGGCCGCCCAGTACCAGGCCTTCGCCAGCGTGGTCGCCGGCACCACGCTGGGCATGATGATCGCCAACGTGCCGGCCGTGCTGCTGGGTGACCGCATCGCGCACCGCATGCCGGTACGCGTCGTGCACGGCATCGCGGCCGCGA
>JAKOZZ010000217.1 GCA_029779755.1 Pseudomonadota bacterium | reverse complement strand
CGGACGCCTGATCGAGGGCGAGGCGCTGCCGCAGCCGTGGCAGCCGGCCGATGGCGGCGCCCCCCAGGCCTGGTCGGTCGAAGACCTGCTGCCGGTGATGATGGCGACCTTCTTCGTCGGCCTGCTGCTGACGGCCTTCTTCGGACGCGTGGTGGGATCGCTGACGGCGGGCGCGGGCGGCGGCGCCTTCGCTGCGGTCGGCGGGGCGCCGCTGCTCGTGGCGGTGGGCTTCGGCGTCGCGGCGTTCCTCGTGCTGCTCGTGTTCGCGGCGACCGGCTCCGGTGCGCTGCGCAGTGGCGGCCGGCGCGGCCCGGGCCGGGGTTCGGTGTGGACGGGCGGTGGCGGCGGGTTCGGCGGCGGCTGGGGCGGCGGTTCGTCCTCGGGCGGCGGGTTCAGCGGGGGCGGGGGTGGTTTCGGTGGAGGCGGCGCCTCCGGGGACTGGTGAGCGCATGCCGACGAGAAACCGGGTGGTCCGGCTGTGGCGTCATCTGTGGTGCGATCGCGCCACCGTGCGTCGGCGCTTTCCCGGCGCGCTGCTGAGCGAAGTCGAACGGCGGATCGCCGACGGCGAGGTGCGTCACGGGGCCGAGGTCCGCGTGGCGGTCGAGGCTTCGCTCGGCGTGCCCGCCGTGTGGGCGCGCACGACGCCGCGTCAGCGTGCGCTCGAGGTCTTCGGTGCGCTTCGGGTCTGGGACACCGAGGACAACAACGGCGTGCTCATCTACGTGCTGCTCGCCGATCAGGCGGTCGAGATCGTTGCCGACCGTGCGGCCGCGCGGGCGGCGTCCGACGCACAGTGGCAGGCGATCACCACGCAGATGACCCGCGCGTTTCGTGCGGGCCGGTACCGTGATGGCCTGCTGGGCGCGCTGGATCAGCTCGAGGTCGTGCTGAGCGACGCGTTTCCCGCCACCGGCCGCAACCCCGACGAACTCCCGAACCGGCCGGCGCTGCTCTAGGACGGGGCGCGCGCGTGTCGGAGGCCATCGCTCAGCGACCGGTGCACGCCCCGGGCGGTGCGCGTGCACGCGTCCTGCTTGCGGCTGGGCTGGTCGCGTCGGTGCTGCTGCATGTGCTGCTGCTCGGTTGGCTGGCGGGCGGCGTGGGCATCATCGGCGCGCGACTTCCGGAGCGGACGGTCGACGTGTCGCTGATCGGCGGCGAGGCGGTCGGCGCACTGCGGGGCGTGGTTCCGCCGAGTCCGACGCCGGCACCGGTGCCGGCGGCATCCCCGGCGCCCCCGCCGCGTCCCCGCGCCGCGCCGCGCCCGCTGCCCCGTCCCAAGGCGATCACCCAGGCGCCGGCGGAGGCGTCCGGGCCGGAGGCCGCGGCGCTGGCGGCGGCACAAGCGGCGGCACAAGCGGCAGCGCGGGATGCCGAGGCGGCGGCACGTGCCGATCCCCTCGCCCAGGCCGGCGACACCGGGCCGGAGGAGGACGACGACGAGGGTGCGTCGGGCGACGCCGCGCGGCAGGCCCCCGCTGAAGGGACGCCCCGGACCTCGGCCGTTCCCGGGCATGCGTCCGCCGCGGCCCATCCGGCGGTGCGTGGTGCCGCGGACGGCGCTACCGGATCCGGAGGGGCGGAGGACACCACCGGAACGGGGGCAGCGGACGGCACGCCCGGGCCGGACGCTGGCGGCGGCCCGCTGTTCGGTGCGCGCCTGCCGCCCCCCGCGGCCGGGCAGTGGAAGTTCCGCGTCTTCTACGGCGACTTTTCGGACAGCCGCGCGGTGGCGTCGCTCGACTACTCCATCGAGCTCGACGGGCAGCGGTACCGGCTGCGCACGGAAGGGCGCGCGGAAGGGCTGACGGCGCTGCTGTACTCGGGCGTGCTCACCCAGTCCAGCACCGGCCGCCTGGGCGACGACGGTCTGATGCCCGAGCACTATGCCGAACAGCGCGGCAAGCGCGCCGAACGCCACGCCACGGTCGACTGGTCGCGGGGCGAGGTGCGGTTCTCCAGCGGCGACGCCCGGGCGGCGCCGGTCCGGGGCATGCAGGATCGGCTGTCAGCGCTCGTGCAGCTCGGTCTGATCGCGCGTGCGGCACCCGAGCGGCTGGCCGCCGGCCAGTCCGTCGACCTGCCCGAGCTGTCGATGAAAGGGGTGGTCGGCACCCGCTACCTCAGTCACGGGCCGAAGGTGCTCGAGACGCCCGAGGGCGTGCTGCAGACGATCCACCTGGAGCGCGTCCTGCCGCGCAATCCCGGCGATCCGCGCATCGAGATCTGGCTGGGCCGGGACCATCAGCTGCTGCCCGTGCGGGTACGCCTCACCGACGAGAACGGACGTGTGCTCGATCAGCTCCTGGCGCGCTGATCGCGCGTCTCCGCTGCGGCCGCCTCCCAGCCGCGGTCAGCATCCCCTACAC
The DNA here is from genome assembly GCA_029779755.1 of Pseudomonadota bacterium. Lineage (GTDB taxonomy): Bacteria > Pseudomonadota > Gammaproteobacteria > Burkholderiales > Burkholderiaceae_E > Quisquiliibacterium. The sequence goes on along the minus strand of JAKOZZ010000217.1, from coordinate 1,283 downwards.
GGTCAGCCTCCCCCCTGCGGCCACCGTTCCCCCTTCGGCCGGTGCTGGTATCGTGTCGGCCGAGTGCCCGTGCGCCGCGTTGATGCCGGTGCATCGTCCGGTGCTCCGCGCCGGACGGCCGATTTCCACCCACCCCCAGGAGCTTCCCCATGCGCACCCGCCACGATCCTTCCGTCGAGATTCGCCGCGCCCGCGGATTCGGGCGTCGCCGCTGGGTCGCGGCCGTGGGCGGGCTCGGCGCCGCGGCGGCGCTGGCACTGAGTGCCGCGCCCGCGCGTGCGCAAAGCTTCATGGGACAGCTGCTCGAGGTGCTGAAGTCGCGCATCGGGGTGCTGGGCGGGCTCGATCCCAATGCGCAGCCGTCGGCGGAGTACCTCGCTTCGGTCTATCAGCGCATCCTCAATGCCAATGCCGATCAGCTCGCCGATCCGCAGCGCCTGGGCAATCCGCAGTACGCCAACGAGCGCGCCGGTACCGCCACCCTGACCATCGAGATCGGCCCGGGCGGCTCGCTGCTGGGCGTGAGCGTGTCAGGTGCCACCGGGCAGGGGCGCGCGCTTGCGCCCCGCGCGCAGCAGGCGGTGCGGCGCGCGGCGCCCTTCGGTCAGCCCCAGGGCATGAAGGCGGGCGTCTACCCTTCGCGGGTCACGCTCGATGAGACGTTCGTCTTCGAGACCAGCGGGCGCTTCCATCTGCAGACGGTGATCGATCTGTACAGGAATGCCTCGACCGCATCGGGTTCCTGACCGTGCCGATGCGTGTGTGCCCGCTGCCTCGGGCACGCGGACATGCGCTCGGGCAATCGCCCGTCTTCCATGACTCCGGGGCCCAGGCCCCGATCCCGACCACAGCCGGACTGCCCTCGTGACCACAGCCCCGATCAAGCTCGCCATCGTTCCGGTGACCCCGTTCCAGCAGAACTGCTCGCTGCTGGTGTGCGAGGCCACCAACACCGTCGCCGCCTTCGACCCGGGGGGCGATCTCGACCGGATCGACGACGCCCTCGCGCAGATCGGTGCGCGGCTCGACAAGGTGTTTCTCACCCATGGCCACATCGACCACTGCGGGCAGGCGGCGGAGTTCGCGCGGCGGCACGGCGTGCCGCTGGAAGGCCCGCACATCGCCGACAAGTTCTGGATCGATCAGCTGCCGTCTCAGGGCGTGCGGTTCGGCCTGCCCAAGCTCGACGCCTTCGAGCCCGACCGCTGGCTCGAGGACGGCGAGACCGTGACGTTCGGCGCGCAGACGCTGCAGGTGATCCACTGCCCGGGACACACGCCCGG
>JAKOZZ010000210.1 GCA_029779755.1 Pseudomonadota bacterium | reverse complement strand
GCGGGCATCCAGCAGTTCGAGCTGACTGGCGAGCCCGTTGCGATGACGGGACTCGGACAGCTGCGCGGCCCGGGCCGCGAGGCCGACCGCCCCCTGCTGGACGCGCGCCTGCCGCCCGAGCACGCGCAGCGCGGCAAGCTGATCCTCGACCTCCTTGAGCGCGACCAGCACCTGCTGCTGGTAGCGCGCGGCGACGGCGTCGAACTCCGCCACGGCCTGGTCGGTGACGGCCTGGCGTCGCCCCCCTTCGTAGAGCGGCAGGGCCGCGAGCACACCGAGGCCCCAGGCGCGCATCGACATCCGGAAGAGGTCGGCAAGACCGGAGGCGGCGAATCCGCCCGATCCCGTCAGTGTGAGGCTCGGCAGGCGCGCCGCCTGGGCCGCCCCGATGCGGGCCTGCGCGGCTGCCAGCGCGTGCCATGCCGCCGCAACGTCGGGCCGGCGCTCGAGCACCGTCGACGGGATGCCGGGCGGAATGTCGGGAAGCCGCGGCGGACGCCCCGGCGACAGGCGCTCGAAGCGCGCGACGGGCGTGGCGGCCAGCAGCGCGAGCGCGTGCTCGAGCTCGGTGCCGCGGCGCTCGATCGTCAGCAGATCGGCCTCGTGCGCGACCTGTTCGGCGCGCACGCGGGCGAGATCGAGTTCGGAGGCGTGCCCCGCACGCCAGCGGCGCTCCGTGAGCGCGACGGTCTCGCGATACGCGTCGACCGCGCCCTGCACCAGCGCGCGCTCGTCGTCCAGCGCACGCCACGCGAGGTAGGACTGGACCGTCTCGGCCTGCACCAGCAGGCGCGTGACCCGCAGCAGCGCGTCACGCGCTTCCACGTCGAGCGTCGCCGCGTCGCGCAGTGCAGCGATGCGCCCGAACAGGTCGGCCTCGTAGGACAGTCCCGCGCCGACGCTGATCAGCGTGCCTTCACCGCCGGCGGCATTGACCAGCGGGCCGTTCACGTGCGAGGCATTCGTCGCGAGCGCAACCTGCGGCAGCGACGACGCCTCGGCACCGCGCGCGACCGCGCGCGCCTGTGCGAGACGCGCGATCGCCTCGTGGATCACGGGATTGGCCTGCGTCGCACGTGCGACGAGATCGTCGAGCACCGGATCGTCGAATGCACGCCACCAGGCGCCGTCCGCCGGCGCGGCCGCCCAGGCGGGCGCGGAAGGCGGGGTGCGGGACGGGTCCTCCGCGTGCGAGGCCGCGTCGGCACGCGCGTCCGCATGCCGGAAGGCCGCGGGCGCGGCAATGCGCGTCGGCACGCGCTCGGGGGCCACGCTGGTGCAGCCGGCCGCGACCAGGGCCAGCAGCAGACCGGCGGTGACGCCGCGCGCGCGCGTCAGGGTGCAGCCGATCCGATCGTGCGGCATCCGGGTCCGGGTTGCATGTTCAGGATCGGCGCGCGACGCCGCGCGGGTGCACGCACGCAGCCGCGTGCACGCGCGTCCGGTCGCGTCCGGTCGGTCGATCAGATGCCGGGGCAGCGGCTGACCGGCGGCACGTACGACGGGGTTTCCGTTTCCGGCGCCTCGGCCCCGCTGTGCTTGCGGTTCTGTTTGCCGGCGCGGACGTTGGTCTTCACTTTCATGAGGTTCTCCAGGTGAGTGCGTGCGGGATGCACGCGGTTCGGTGCGCGACATGCGCCCCGATTCGTGGGCGGATCGATCCCGGATCAATCCGCGGCAATGGGGTCTCCATCGAGCACGAAGCCCGACGCGTCGATGTGCAGGCGCAGGCCGAACAGCGCTTCGACCACCTCCGGCAGGAAGGGCACGCGGCGGTCCCGGTCGCCCTGCATCTGCAGGTGGACGTTCAGGTCGCGCGCGTCGACCGGCCGCTGCGGCGCGGTGCGGTCGAGCTGCACGTTGATGCCGTCCTGGGCGCGCGCCGAGGTCGCGAGCAGCCGGCGCGCCCCGTCGGCGAAGGCGGCGATCACCTCGGCCATGCGCCGGCACTGCGTGCGGGCGACGGATCCGCCGGCGTCGAACCGATCCGCGATCCGCGTCGCCAGGATGCGGGCCAGCCTCGGCGCAACGGCGGGGCCGGCCGCAGCCGTGCTGGCGACGGGCAGACGCAGTTCGCCATCGGGCAGCCCGAGGGCGCGCCCGCAGGCCGCGAACATGTCGCCGTAGGCACGCGCGCGGTCGGCGCGCCACTGCGCGGTCGCGAGGTACGACGCGTGGCGCACGGTGTGCAGATGTCCGGCGAGCACGTCGTGCACGGTGCCGGCGACCGCCGGTGCCTGCGCGTGCCATTCGGCCGCGATGCCGGCGAGATCCTCGTAGGCCTGCGCCATCAGCGGCCAGACCGAGAACGCGGCCGCGTGCACGCGCAGCCCGCGGAACGCGTAGTCGGCGACGTCGTCGAGCGCCGCGACCACCTCGGCGAGCTCGGGGTCGAGCGCACCGTCGTCGGCGTGGTGCGGCCGGGCGCCTTCGATCAGCACGGCGAGGAACTCCTCGATCATCGCGCGCGGACCGGCGCACACGCCGTGCTCGGAATGGAACGAGTAGTTGCGCTCGGCGTAGGCGAACACCTCGGCCGCCGAGACCGGCGCGTCGGGCGCACGCGTGGGCTCGCCCAGCGGCACGAACAGCATCTGGTGCATGGTCATGCGCACGCCGTCGGTGACGCGGAACAGCGACGACAGCACCGGATGCAGCGCGCCGTTGGCCACCGGCCGCTCGGGGCGCACCAGCGGCCAGGTGGACGCCGCCAGCACCAGCACCGCGAGACGCTCGACGTGCGCCACCGTCCAGCCGGCGCGCGCCGCAGGCACGCGGCGCAGATAGCACGCACGGATCGGCGCGATCATCGCCATCATCCGGTCCCAGTGGGTGCGCATGCTCTTGAGCGCCGACACGTTCATCGGACGGTCGGAACGGTGCCGCGTGCCGTCGTACAGACAGGTGCGCCAGACGGTCGGCACCTCCAGGCGCAGCGCCTGGGGAAACACGTTCGACTCGCCGACCTGCCGCCCTTCGCGGTCGAGTGCGACGTGCGCGATGCGAAACACCGGCACCACCGTCTCGAGGTGACCGATCTCGACCGCACGGCCGGCGAGACGCGCCGTGATCGCGGCGCAGTCCGACCAGGTGGCCGGCATGACGGCCTGCGCAGGCGGCAGCGGCGACGGGCGGCGCCCCACGGGCGCGCCCTCGTGCGCATCCCCGGCGTCGCGGGCATGCACCAGCACGCCTTCCTCGACCAGATGCGCGAGCAGCGGCTGCACGCGGGCCCACGGATACCCGTCCCCCCACGACATCGCCGCGCGGGCGGCGAAGCGCGACTGTCGCGCGAGGGTCTCGCCGAACGCGAACAGGTCGGGCTCGTCGAAGCTGATCTCCTTGTCGCCCGCGAACAGCTGCAGCTCGGCGGCGCCCGACGCGTCGACCGTGCGATGCGTGACCACCCGGCGATGCAGCGGCAGCACGAGCTCGTCGTCCGGACGCACGTCGCTCGAGGACGCCAGACGCGCGTCGTCCTCGCCGCTCGGGTCGGCAGGCGCGTCGATGACGCGCGGATCGGCGGCTTCGCGGGTGTCGCGCTGAGCGGCCGCACCGGCCTGCGCATGGGGGCAGACGGGTGCGGACGGCGGACGTGCCTGCGTGTGGGTGGCGGTCGGGCTCATGGGTCGGGACAACGCAACCTGCGTGCCAGGACCGTCGAATCGCCCCGGATCCCGCACCAGTCCTCGCGTCCGGCCTTCCCGGCCCGGCATCGATCGCCCCCGGATCGGCGGGGGATCTGGGGCATGGGCGGGGCAATTCCCCCAGGGTGGGGGATGGACCCCAGGCGACGGCGGCGCAGAACCCGACGCGGCCACGGGTAGACTTCCCGTCGGCAGGCGCACCACCGCGCACTGACAGCGGAACCGGCATCGACATGGGCACACGCATTCCACGAACTCAGGCCGCACCCCCCGCGCGCGCGATGCCGCGGCGAGGCTCGGCCGCGGCGGCACGGGTCGCGGCGTCTCTGGTCGCGGTCCAGCTCGCCCTGACCTTCCCGCTGCCCGCGGGCGCCCAGGAGACCGACTGGTTCCCCGCCTGGCAGACGGCGATGCGCCAGCGGGACACGACGCAGGCCGCCGCCCTCGCCCGCGAGGCCGCCGCACGCGGCGATCCGCGCGGCAAGCAGGCGTTCGCGACGATGCTCGCGCTGGGACTGGGCGTCACGCGCGACACCGTCGAGGCACGGCGCCTGATGACCGAAGCGGCCGCCGCGGGCCTGGCCGGTGCCCGCACCGAGCTCGGCAAGATGCTGCTCAACGGCACGGGCGGCCCGGTCGATGCCGAACGCGCGCACGAGCACCTGGCCGTGGCCGCCGAACAGGGGCAGGCCGAAGCGATGTTCTACCTGTCGGTGGTGCTCGGCGCGCCGCAGTTCCCGCGCCAGGATCCGGCTGCCGCGTTCGCGGCGGCGCACCGCGCTGCACTCGCCGGCTTCGCGCCGGCGTTCGCGCGTGTGGGCTACCTGATGATGCAGGGCACGGGGGTCGCGCGCGACCCCGAGCGTGCGGTCGAGTGGTTCCGCCAGGGGGCCGCGCGCAACGACCTGCAGTCGATGGCGTACCTGGGCTGGGCGACGGCCACCGGCACCGGCACCGGGCGCGACGGCCCCGCAGGCGAGCGGCTGCTGAACGCTGCGGCCGGTGCCGGCAACCTGTGGGCGATGGCGACGCTGACCACGCTGTACCGCGAAGGGCTCGCGCTGACGCGTGACTATTCGCGCGCCTATACCTGGGCGACGATCGCACTGGCGCGCGGCCACACCGGCGCATCGCTGCGCACCGCACGCGACGAGCTCGAGAAACTGCTGACGCCGGAGCAGGTCGCGGCCGCGCAGCGCGCCGCCCGCGACTGGTCGCCCAAGGCGGTCGCGGCTGCGCGCACCGGCACGACACCTGCCGCGCCGGCGCCGGCCGGCAACGGCACGGCCTTCTTCGTGTCGTCCGACGGGCACGCGCTCACCAACCATCACGTGATCCGCGACTGCAAGCGCCTGGGCACGACCGACTTCGGCGACGCCGCGGTCGTGTACCAGGACGAGTCCGCCGACCTCGCCATCGTGCGCACCGACAAGCCGCCGGCGGCCTGGGCGCGCTTCCGGACGACCCCGCCCCGGCTGGGCGAGACGGTCTACGCGTTCGGGTTCCCCCTGTACGGCCGCCTGGCCACCGGCGGCAACTTCACCGCCGGCGTGATCAGTGCACTCGCCGGCCCCGGCAACAACGCGAACCGCATCCAGATCACCGCCCAGATCCAGCCCGGCAACAGCGGCGGACCGGTGCTCGACGAGCAGGGCCGGGTGGTGGGCGTGACCGTCGCCACGCTCCGGATGGAAGCGGCGGGCGGCACGATCGCGCCGCAGAACGTGAATTTCGCGGTCAACGGCACGATCGCGCAGGCCAGGCTCGCATCGTCCGGCGTCACGCCGTCGGTGGCGGGCGACCAGCGCACGTTGCGGCCGGACGAGGTCGCCGAGATCGCACGCCAGTATTCGACCGTGCTGCAGTGCTACCGCTGAGCGCCGCCGCGGCGCGCACCTGACCCGGACCGCCCCCGATGCACATCGTCGCCCCGTCGTGCGTGGCCCTGTTCGCGCTGACCTGCCTGATCCACTACGAGCTGCTGCGCGGGCTGAGCCTGTGGCTGCCCCGGCTGGCGATTCCCGACCGCAGCAGGCTGCTGGTCGTGATCTTCGCCGCCTTCGTCGCGCACGCGCTGGAGATCGGACTCTACGGGGTGAGCATCCACGTGCTGATCCATCACTTCGACGCCGGCACGCTGAAGGCGGGCGGCCCGGTCACGCTGGCCGACAGCATCTACTTCTCGGCGGAGACCTACACCTCGCTGGGCTTCGGCGACGTGGTGCCGATCGGGGCGATCCGGCTGCTGGCCGGCACCGAGGCCCTCAACGGGCTGCTGATGATCGGCTGGACGGCCTCCTATGCGTACATCACGATGGAGCGGTTCTGGCGCGACCCGATGGACACCGGCGACACCTGAAGCCGGTGGCGCGACGGGGTCTGCCCGGGGCTGCGCCCCACCCGCGCTCAGCGCCCGAAGTCGCGCCGCGCCTCCACCTCGCGGACGCTGCCCAGCACCATCGGGCACAGGCGTCCGCCGCCGTCGACGTCGATCTCGGCGCCGTTCACGTAGCCCGATTCGTCGGAGCACAGGAACGCGACCACGGCCGCGATCTCGTCGGTCTGGCCGAGCCGGCGCGCAGGCGTGAGGCTCAGCGCGTAGTCGGTGATGGCCTTGGGCATCTTCGCGACCGCGGGCGTCTCGATCAGCCCCGGCAGGATCGCGTTGCAGGTGATGCCCTGGTCGGCGAACTCCAGCGTGACGTTGCGCGTGAGCCCCAGCAGGCCCGCCTTCGACGCCGAATAGCCGGCCTGCCGGAACAGCCCGCCACGCGCCGCCGCCGACGAGATGTTGACGATGCGGCCCCAGCGCCGGGCGACCATGTCGGGCAGCACCGCGCGGATCAGGTTGAACGGGCCGGTGAGGTTGACCGCGAGTTCGCGCGCCCACGCGTCGTCGGCCATCCGCAGCAGCGGCGCGACGTTGGCGGTCAGCCCGGCATTGTTGACCAGGCCCGCAACCGGGCCGAGCGCGGCCCGCGCGCGGTCGCCCGCGTCGCGCACCGCTGCGGCGGCGGCCACGTCGACCCGGGCGGCGAAGACGTGCGCGCCTGCGCCCGCCGCGACCTCGGCGATGGCCGCAACCGTGTCGTCGACCGAATCGCCGATGTCGAACAGCGCGAGGTGCGCGCCCTCGGACGCCAGGCGCGCGGCGATGCTGCGGCCGATGCCGCCGCCGGCACCGGTGACGACGATCACCTTGTTCTGG